>CAYNJG010000088.1:0-26205 GCA_964397295.1 uncultured Pirellulaceae bacterium | reverse complement strand
TTGTCAAAGAGATACTTCGGCATATCGAAGAACATGATGTAGCAGTTCCCAAAGATGACCAGTACTTTTACCCATTAGCTGCCGCCTATCGAGTTTCGCTTCGAGCTTCGATGAGCAAACTGATTGAACAGGGCGAACGCCGACCGCGTACTCTCTATTCGAGCTGTAAGACACTGGCAATCCCAACGTCGTCACTAACATCTGTTGACCCGCAACTACGATCTCTGGTGAACTTAAACACGCCTGCCGATTATCGAGTTGCACTCGAGGCCGCCAATTTGGCCATCCCGACATGGCTCGACGAACTCAGTCAAGAATAGAGGTTCAATCATCCATGTCCGTCGCCATCGTTCTCCAGTCAAAACAAGAGTTGCAACTTGTCCATTGGGCGGCCAGATTAGCAACTGCTCGTAAGACAGGGTTGTGTTTGATTTGGTCGCAGAAGCGGCGAGGCACAGCGCAGGTGACGCACGTCAAGTCTGTTAGCGATGCGCCGGATGAACTCATCCCGGTGCTGGAGGACTTGGACGGAAACGGCTTCGACTTCGAACACTCCGAGGAACATGCTGAAGGGACTTCGCATTCCTCAGGCGTCATCGAACAAGGTGAGATTTGCAAACCCAAAGAACTCCCCGTTACAGTCATTACCGTGCGAGCGGAGCACCCGCACTACGATATCGAAAAGGAACTGGACGAGCACAACACGAAAACGCTGATCCTGCCGCGAGATGCACAGTTAAAAGCCGGGTCACTTGAATCGCAGCTACACGACCATTTGGTGAGCAAGGTTCCTTGCGAAATCATTCTGCTTACGCCAGGTGATCGTGAAGTCGGAAACTGTCGCGAGATCGTCACGCCTGTCGGCGAAGGGCCTCACAGTGCGTCGTGCCTAAGGATGGCGAACGATCTTGTCACTGCAGGCAACGCGAATTTGGTTGCCCTGCACGTCGAGCCAGAAATTGACGAAACGGCAAACCAAGCCGCTGAACAAATCCTTTGCAAAACGGTCGATCGGGCGTTGGGTAAGAACCAGGAGCGTGTCGAAAAACGCGTTGAACTTGCCAACAATGTGATCCAGGGGATCAAACAGTCCATCGGCGATGGCACGGACCTCATTATCCTAGGTCTGAAACGTAGCGGACTTTCCAAGCGGTTTAATTCTCAAGGAATCGCGGAAAAGCTGATTGACTCCAAACCCGGGCCGACAATTGCTGTCGTCCAGTCAGCCATTCCCATTGCGAGCCGCATGGGTCGTAAGGTCGACGAGTTGTTTTGCGGCCTTGTTCCACAGCTGCCTCGCGATAAACGGGTCGAGCTTGTCGAGCGCATCCAGAGCAGCTCGCAATGGGACTTCGATTTTATCATGCTGATTTGCATGTCGACGATTATCGCGGCCGGCGGCCTCATTCAGAACTCGCCGGCTGTCGTAATCGGCGCGATGCTGGTGGCTCCTCTGATGACACCGCTGCTCGGGGCCGGACTTTCAATCGTGCAAGGCAACAGTGTACTCTTTCGAAGCACTTTGTTTACTGTATTGCGAGGATTCCTGTTGGCGTACGCTATCGGTTTTATTGTTGCAATGATTGCGAGTTTTTTTCTGAATGTCGAATTGACCGACGAACTTTGGTCGCGTGGAAATCCAACCATTCTTGATATCGCCGTGGCAATGGTCGGCGGAATCGCGGCAGCCTATGCATCGGGTCGGTCAAACCTGCTATCTGCACTGCCAGGTGTGGCCATTGCCGCTGCGCTTGTTCCGCCGATTGCCACGTCAGGTATTGCCGTTTGGCTCGGCGAATTCGGACTCGCTTTTCGATCTGCCTTGCTGTTCTTCACTAATATCGTCGCCATCATTGTGGGCACGGCGGTCGCATTCCGAGCCACGGGTATCCGAGCCACGCATCAGTTTGGTTCCTTCAATCGCTGGACGATACCGGTGGGAGTGATGCTTCTACTGATGACCATTCTGTTGGGAGTCTACGAATCGATGCCATCACATCGCGGTGACATTGAATCAGTGAAAAATCAGATCAACGAAATAGCTGAGCAGTACCACTGGACGTGCACCAGCACGGAGCGTGAATCTCACAATGGGAAAGAGGTGCTCACGATTCGTCTCGCCTCGCAGAAAGCGATTCCGCAGGAAAGGCTCGACGAGATCGCGACAGTGTTGACCAAGAACAAAACGGAAAAGCCAGAAATCCGTTTCGTCACAGAAACGAATGTGCCGTAATCGAAGTCTCACTCAAAACGAAAAGCCTCGCACGGCTGCTTACCGTGCGAGGCTTATGCTGACCCCAACAATGTTGGCTCAATTCTTTTCGTTACCGCTCTTCTTAAGCACTCTTGTTTTTCGGTTTGTGATCCGCCACCCGGAACAAGTGTTCTTTGCCTTCCACGATTTCCTCAGTGATAACAAAGCGTGCATTGCCCTTTTGATCGGGCAGCTCGTACATGATGTCCAGCATCACGTCTTCGATGATCGACCGAAGTCCTCGAGCACCCGTGTTCTTTGCCAATGCCTTGCGAGCAATTGCTTTTAGACCACCCTCGGTGAACTCAAGCTCACAGTCTTCCATGCCAAACAAGCCTTTGTACTGCTTGATCAAAGCGTTTCGAGGCTCGGTAAGAACTCGAACCATGCCATCGACTTCCAGTGGAGTCAACGAGCATGTCACTGGCAAACGGCCAACCAATTCAGGAATCAGGCCGTACTCAAGTACGTCATCACTGTTGGCCTGTGCCAGGATTTCACCACGTGAGGCTCGGTCGCCTTCGTGGCTGCCTTCCATGTTCGTAAAGCCAATCGATGCCGTTCCCAATCGCTTGCGAATGATGTCTTCCATGCCGACAAACGTGCCGCCACAGATGAACAAGATGTTCGTCGTATCCATCTGAATGAACTGTTGCTCAGGATGCTTTCGCCCACCTTGCGGAGGAACGTTGGCAGTGGTGCCTTCAAGCATTTTCAGCAACGCTTGTTGGACGCCTTCGCCCGATACATCGCGAGTAATCGATACGTTTTGGCTTGTCTTACCAATCTTGTCGATCTCGTCGATATAGAGAACTCCACGTTGAGCTGCTTCCAAGTCGAAATCAGCCGCGTGCAAGAGTTTAAGCAACAAGTTCTCGACATCTTCGCCCACATAACCCGCTTCGGTCAGCGTCGTTGCATCGCCAATAGCGAATGGAACGTTCAACGAACGAGCAAGCGTACGAGCAAGCAATGTCTTGCCGGAACCCGTTGGCCCGACAAGTAGGATGTTCGATTTTTCAATCTCCACATCCGAACCTTCCCAATCAAGCGACAACCGCTTGTAATGGTTATGTACCGCCACCGCGAGGACACGCTTTGCTGCCGTTTGGCCGATCACGTATTCGTCGAGATCAGCAACGATCTCTCGCGGTGTTGGGATTTTGGTAAAGAGCTGCTTCGTATCCCCACGACGACGCTGCTCTTGATCCAAAATATTGTGGCACAAGTCGATACACTCGCCACAGATATACACATCGCCGGGACCTTCAACTAACGGTCCAACGTCCCGATAGCTCTTCCGGCAAAATGAACAAAATGCATTCTTCTTCGTCGTGCTTCCACGACGACCTTCTCCATCCTTACCCGCGGGCATGGCTACTCCTAATTGAGGCAGACACTCTTTGTCTTAGCTTGGTAAATCAAAGTGTCGCTCGATCGATTGTTGATGTTGACGTTCACTGCTAACACCGACAACCGTGGGGCATCCCTGTCCACACAAAATCTCGAGCCGCGAAAGCACGCTTCCTACAGCTACTGCTCTCCATTACGCAGTAGGGCCTTTTTGGGTCAGCTATCAGTTCAAAGGAAATCTCCGCAGACTCCTACTGCGATCGATCATCTTTGAAACCGCCATCGTCTTCTCTTTTACGATCGGATGATGGCAGTGACAGCTTACCTCGAAGGTCAGTTTTAATAGTTCGGTATTCTTCCTCGTTAATGTGACCTTCCTGCCGCATTTCTTGGAACTTCGTGAGCAGGTCGGTTGAGCTTTCGGTGCTGTCGTTGCTATCGCGAAACTTTAGCACGATGTAGCCGCCGATGGTCCCAAGGATCGCTAACCCAGCTAGCCCAATCACTACCTGAGCCGTTGTTGTCTGGAGAATCTCTTGCATGGCTAAGACTTCGGTTGTCTCGGTGAGAACACCACCATTACCCGATGAATGGCATTGAGCCCACTTGTACTTCCTTTACATCCATTATGTCTCGCCGGACGGCCCTTCGTCCAGCAAGCTCACGCAAACCGCCAATTTTTCGCGGAAAGAAAGCGTTCACACGTCCGTCGTCGTTCGGGAACACCGTTTTAGAAACGCTTCCGGAGTACCAACAAGCTCATGGACGACAGGATCAGCAAGACAGAAGACGAAGGCTCTGGCGCGTTCGATATTACTGGGTCACTAGTCTCCCCAAAATTTCGAGAAAGACGTAGAAAATCTGGAAAATCAATTTCACCGTTATGGTCAAAGTCTCCTTCTGCCCAACCGACATCCGTCATGCCGAAGTGGCTTGAAAGGTTAACGAAGTCACTGAAATCGACATCGCCGTCGACATCGGTATCGCCAGACAACGCAGCAAATCCATATTGGATATGGTCGATCGCTAGGCCGCCACCCAATCCCGTTCCGTCGGTTACTACCGTAATTGCCATATCGCGAATGCCGTCTTCGTCAAGGAAGCTAATTAACGTGTCATCTGCTTGTGCGTCAGACAACTCCGAGGCCAAGGGAATCTCATTGATACGGCGAACGGTTTCTTCTCCGTTAGCATCAGTAACAGTGACCAGTGCGATCGGCGCGCGAAGGGCTTCAGCAGAAGCTACGGCATCCGTCCACACGAAACCAACAAACGTTGGATAGGAATCTAGAACATCCAAATCGAAAGACACTTCCACGGATGCTGGGCAGCTTGGCGGAAAACTCTGAGCACATAGAGTGGGTGTTACTTCCAGTGCAAGCCCTTCGGAATCATCCGAATCAGTGACTATCGAAAAGCCTCGTGTGATGGTTGAAGAGCCATTCGTAATGGACAGTTCGATTCCTTGCTGCGAAACCCTTCCGGTTTCAAAGTCCTCAACGACAAGGGAGCCGTCAAAACCAAATTCAGGAAACGGGCTATCAGCCGGCTCACGAAAGTTTTGTATCGGTACGAAGTCCGATGCGAGTGTCAGCATCGCTGCCGGTGACAACAAAAAAACGACTGCGAATAAAGATCGTTTGAGATGGACCATTGTGGCTCCAGGAACTGTAGGCTTGAAGTGCCTATGCCTGCATTCTATCGGTTCTCAGGATCGAAGGAAAACATATGGATGCGATATTGAGGCGGACTCCCCTCGCAATAATGGGCAATTGCGCTACAGAATGTAAAAATAAACGGGTCGCAATAGCGACCCGTTTATTTTTGGACATTTATCCGCAGCTCGAAGTACCTACCTATTTCGACGACGTCGTAGTAGCGCCACTCCGATTAGAGCAAGCCCACTAAGCGTAAATCCGCCTGGCTCAGGCACAAGCGTTGCTTCTGGTGCGTGGAGTTGGATAAAGTTCCATGTTTCTTCATCAATGACTGGACCGCCACCTAGCACGCCAAACTCACCTGTGTCGGCAGTGATACCGTCCAGAACCAATTCGAACGACATCACACCAGCAATCGCTTGGACACCATTTACGTCAACGAATGCGGGCCCACCGGAATCACCACCGCGAATGCTACCTTCGACATCGTTGCCCAAGGTTTCTCCACCGAGGAATCCGACTCCGCCATTAGGGTCGTCGAAGTCGTAGACAAAAACTTCCGGCATGCCACTACCTTCGTCGTCCACAATGAACAAGTCGGCGGTGTTTTGCCCCGATCGCTTCACCGAGAAATCAGGTAAGACTTCAATACCAGGAACGTCACCGAATCCAGAGATGCCATAGCCAACAAATTCGACTACTTCCGAAGCGGCTAGACCAGTGTTGCGGATTGCATACTTAGTGGTTCCAGCTGGAACTGCAGAATCAAGCATTACTACAGCAAAGTCATCGTGACCGCCGTTTGCCGCAAAGCCATCGAAGTCCGGATCAATTTCAACGTTCATCAAACCCCGAGTGGCAGAAGGTGATCCCCCGTCGTTCAAAAAGAATTGCGAATTGGTCAAGATACCGGGATCAACAGCACCGTCATTGTCCTGGTCAAAGCAATGTGCCGCCGTCAGAAGCTTGTCGTCCGAAATCACGGACGCTGTGCAGATGAACGTTCCAAGCGACGGATGAACGATCTCCAAACTTCCTACTCCAGAAAATCTAGCCGTTGCATCGTTTGGATCGACTCGATTAGCAGGACTATCAGGCGGAGTCCCCGATGCGCTGCCGGCTTCTACAAGCGCGGAAAACGTAGGGCTATAGTCGGCAAAAATATTTCCGTCGTTGTCCAGGTTAAAAGGTGTGTAGCCAACTTCACCCGGGCCAACAATTGGAAACGGAATTGCTTCAGTATCACGTCCCCATGTGGCGACTAGATCGGTCGATGGGTTTTGGCCTGTATAGCCGAACGAAAGTCCGGTTCTACCATTTACATTCAGTCGATTAGCCTCGCCCAAAATCCCGACGGTTACTCGCGTCGAATCGTTCGCAAGGACAAGTCCGAAATCGCCAGCGTCTTCGGCAGTCGTTAGCAGACCGGCGGCGGACTGAACGTCTATTCCGACCACGGAGCGCGGGCCATCGTACGCCGTATACGCGAGCGATCCGTCTTGCAGCGTAATACCTACAACGCCTTCACCGACCCCAGGATTAGTACGAACTACGTTACGGCTACCTGCCCAAACACCTTCCTCAAAATCGCCTAAAGATGGAATGTACTGTTGATTGCTTGTCTGCGGTACTTGTGCGTTAGCGTTCCTCGAACAAAGAGTGCTAGTCAGTAAACCGATCAGAAGTAACAAACACGCGCTCGTACTTAATTTCATCTGTTGGCCTCGAAGCATACTCAAAGATTAGTAATACGCGCACGGCATAGCGCATCTAGCGCCCGTAGGATTAAGACTACCGCACGAACTCCCCAGTAGAATCGCTGCTTTGGCAACGGTCAAGCATTTGCCCCCTTTAGATCTTGGCAATGCGAGATTCGTTCACCAAGCTAAGTCGGTTGATTCAAATACGGGACCATCGACACAAGTGCGTTTAAAGTCCCAGTTTCCATCCTTTTGCCGAACGGGTGTAACGCAGCTGAAACATATGCCTATGCCACAAGCCATAGGTGTCTCGAGCGACACCTGACAGGAAACCTTTTTTTCACTACACAATTCCGACACACTGACCATCATTTTTTCT
Source organism: uncultured Pirellulaceae bacterium (assembly GCA_964397295.1). GTDB lineage: Bacteria > Planctomycetota > Planctomycetia > Pirellulales > Pirellulaceae > CAYNJG01. The sequence goes on along the minus strand of CAYNJG010000088.1, from coordinate 18,861 downwards.
GGGCCACAGCAAACGACTCGTACACGTTCATTGTCATCGACCGTTAGCAACAACTTGTTCAACACGTCCGTAACCAATCCGTGGTGTCCCGACGACCCATCGTCGGTAGACACATTTACGTCGACACCCAGAGTTTGAAAGTCTTCAACACCCGCCAAATACTTTTGAGAGCGAGCGCCGTAGCAAAGCGTCACCTTACTCGCAGTGCTAACCGTACGACCAAAATTGGCGGCGCCTAAATACTCTTTCGCGAGTGCAAGAAACGGAGTTTGACCAATTCCACCAGCCACCATGATCAGGTGATCTGTTTCTCTTGGCTCGAAACCGTTACCCAATGGCCCCCAAACCGTAAGTTCATCACCGGGTCTGACTTCGGAAAGAACTTGCGTCATCTTTCCAACGATATGAAAGACGATGTCAACGAATGTCGGTGCGCCCGATTCATTGACATGAACATCGTACATGGCAAACGCGCGGCCAAGTAACGGCTCGGCGCTGTTCGGCTGACGAACCATCAAGAATTGTCCAGGACGAATCCGAGCGGCCATATCTGGGCACGCAATTCGAACTAAGTACGTTTCGTGCGCGAGATCGTGACGCTCGACGACCTGGACTGCGTGCTGTTTGGCACCGTCCGCGTAGTGGGCCGCGTGCAGTGGGTTACTCATTCCATTCTCCATTCACCGCTAGTGCTCAGCGTCTGCGACCAGTTTTTTTCTTACCGGTCGAAGCGGAACCTTTTGACTTTTTAGCAACTCGCCCTTTTCCAGTGGTTTTCTTCGCTGTTTTTCTTTTTGTGGCGGGCTTCGCCGGAGGACCTGCGCTGCCACCGATAATTGCTCCCGTTTTCGGTTTGCGTTTTGACAAGTCGATCGTTGCTTTTTTGCGAACCGTTTTCTTTTTAGTTGTCTTCGTACTCTTGCCAGTTGAACGTTTGGACTTTTTCGGATTAGCTCGTTGCTTATCTCCCGCTATCAAAGCACGCAATCGATTGACTTCCGAGCGAGTTAATTCTCGATGGGCACCGGAGGGCAATGGGCCAAGACGTACGCTTCCGATCGAAATACGTCGTAGCTTCAAAACTTTGTGCTCAAACCGCGCGAGCATGCGGCGGATCTCTCGATTCCGTCCTTCGGTTAAGACAATTTCTAGTAGCGCTGATTGCTTGAGGCGTTTTTTGAGAATGACCGATTCCGGTTTTACCCGACCGTCCGACAAGACAACGCCACGTCGAAGCTTCTGAATAATGTCCATTTTGGGAACGCCCGCGACCGTCACTTGATAGGTCTTCTCGACGCGATAACGCGGGTGCGTGATTTGGTTTGCGAGCTCGCCATCGTTGGTAACCAAGATCAATCCCGAGCTCTCCTTATCGAGCCGGCCGATCGTAAAAAGGCGTTCCTTCGCAGCCACTAGATCAATGACGCGGGCTCGCCCCCATGGGTCTTTGGAAGTGGAAAGTATGCCAGGAGGCTTGTGGACGGCAAAGTATCTGCGTTTCTTTTGCTTGAGAGGAACTCCATCGACTCGGATCGCCTGGCTGCCTGGATCAACCTTTGTCCCCAACTGCGTCACCACCTCTCGGTCCACGTCGACACGTCCGTCAGAGATTAGCTCTTCGCATTCACGACGACTTCCCACTCCCGCGTCCGCGAGGACTTTTTGAAGTCGGATTTTAGCGGGTTGCTCGTCAGTCAATGGAATGTCTCGGAGAAGCGTGTGTCGAAGAAGAGGGAGTTCGGTCGATCATAGCCAGAAACAGTCGGCGGGCCGAGGAGTCGCGATCCGAAACGCGGCAATATCGTCACATTTGTCGAACACTTTGCAGTTTTGCCAACTGTTGCGTTCTGATCCGGCAACCTGATCGGAAAAATCGGACGCTGGAGTTTTTCTTCAATGCACGATCAGACTTCTGCCGAAGCTGACTAGGGCTGCTACTGCTAGCCAAGGAAAACCTTCGCATGGATTCGCGCTTAGTTAAATAAGCTGTCTTGAAAACAGCCCGAAATCCGAGAACACATGCGATCAAAACTCTATCTTGCCCTTGTGGCATCTTGCTTGGGCTGTTGTGCGTTTCCGCCTAGCCAGCAGCAATATCCGGCTCAAAACTATCAGGGCCAAGGCTATTCGAATTCGGGTTACTCGAATCAAGGATACTCCGGGTATTCCGGAAGTTCCGCGTACCCAACGAAAGCATCGGCGTATCCTCCTCCGCCTGCCTTTTCCGGGCAGGCCTCGCAGTATGCACCACAAACGGCACCATACTCGGCTCCGCAAACTGCACCCTATTCAGCTCAACAACCGTTCTCGGCACCTCAGCAATTCCAACAACCAACCAGTCCCTACGGACTCGGTGCAGGTACGTCACAAAGCTGGCAACAGCAACAAGCGGCGAGGTGGGATCCGTATGCAGATGTGTACGCCGGACCAGAAATCGTCGGCGCGAGGCCGCGTGAGTTCAACCGCCCTTTCGCTGAGCCTTTTCGTGGGCAAGGATTTCGCGACACCCGTTGGCCTTTCTGAGTTGAGTTTGCTGGAGAGCTAGCAAAGATCGACAAACTGATTTGGCGATCTGTATTCAATTCGCTTACGGATAAGCGGAGCAACCGTAACACTTTCACAGCATTGCATGTGGCAATGCTTAACGCGGAAACCTTAACGCTTGTCCGGCTACTGTCGAATGCTCCTACTGTAGGGCAGTTGTCGAAATTCTTGGGCGATCCGAGCGGCTGTTCCGATGCTAATGGTGCACAAGTTATCTGTGTCCCGCCGCGTCGCGGATTGAATCAAGAGCAAAGGTCCGATGCTCCTCCTACCGATTCAACCAACACGCAACATTCCTACCGAAGGCCGTGATCGCCCCCCAACGATCACGGCCTTTTTTTAAAGCCGGTCGTCGCAGGACCGAAACACGTTGCCGCTCAACGAATATCACTCCCATTCAATCGTTGCTGGTGGTTTGCTGCTTATGTCATAGGCCACACGATTGACGCCTTTGACTTCGTTGATGATACGAGTCGAGATCCGACCAAGAAGCTCGTACGGCAAGTGGCTCCAGTCGGCGGTCATAAAGTCAGCTGAATCGACACATCGAATAACGACTGCGTTCTCATAAGTTCGCGCGTCGCCCATAACGCCAACACTTTGCACGGGCAGTAACACTGCAAACGCTTGAGCCGTATCGCGATAAAGCCCTGCGGCCTTGATTTCTTCGATCGTAATTTTGTCCGCAGCTCGCAGCACATCCAGTCGTTCACGGGTAACTTCACCGAGACAACGTACTGCCAAACCCGGTCCAGGAAACGGATGTCGCCAAACCATTTCTTCTGGCAAACCAAGTTCGATACCCAACCGGCGCACTTCGTCTTTGAACAAATCTCGAAGAGGCTCGATCAGTTCAAAACCGAGTTCTTCCGGTAACCCACCTACGTTGTGATGCAATTTGATTGTCGCCGCAGGTCCGTCGGGTGCCGCTCCGCTTTCAATCACATCGGGGTAGAGCGTACCTTGCGCCAGAAAATGGGCGTCATCGACTTTTTCTGCCTCTTCGCGGAAACACTCAATAAACGCATGGCCGATTCGCCGACGTTTTTCTTGTGGCTCGGTGATGCCTGCCAGCGTTTCAAGGAACTTGGCTTCGCCGTCAACCACCCGTAAGTCTGTACCAAAGTGACCGCCGAACATTTCGACCACCGACTCACGTTCGCCACTTCGCAGCAAACCGTTGTCTACCAAAATGCACGTCAGCTGATCTCCAATCGCGCGATGCAGTAACGCTGCGACGACCGAGGAATCAACGCCGCCGGACAATCCGCAAATCACACGTTTGTCGCCAACGTTTTGTCGCTGGCGTTCAATGACTTCTTGCGCGAAATCCGACATTTTCCAATGTCCGCCACAGCCGCAAACCGTTTGTACGAAGTTCTTCAGTACCGTCGCACCGGAAGTCGTGTGCGTTACCTCCGGGTGGAATTGTAGTCCGTAGAACGGCAACCTCTTATGCTTCACTGCGGCAAACGGACAAGTCGCGGTTTGTGCGAGTGGAACAAAATCGTCAGCCAAGTTGGCGACTTGATCACCGTGACTCATCCAAACTTGGGAAGACGCTGGCACGGATTCGAAAAGTCCCGTTTGATCGGTCACATTGCACTCAGCCCGACCGTACTCACGAGACGCTGCCCCTTTGACTTGGCTGCCCAGTACGTCGCAGGCAAGTTGCATCCCGTAGCAGATACCCAACACGGGAATACCTAGCTCGAAGATCTGTGGATCGCAGCGAGGCGCGCCGTCTTCGTAGACGCTCGCCGGCCCGCCCGAAAGAATCAGTCCCTTCGGATTGTGATTCTTCACTTGCTCCGCCGTAATATTGTGTCGAACGATTTCGCAATAAACGTTTTGCTCGCGAACACGGCGAGCGATTAGCTGCGCGTATTGCGAACCGAAATCCAACACCAGAACGCGTTCATCCGAAACACGTGTGGCTGACGGCGAAAGCATAGCACTCATAGTCCTTCCCTCGTGGTGAGTGAAAGCCCATCAGTATAGAACGACGCGGGAACATCGAAAAGCGTCTCGAATCCCATGCTCTAGCTGAAAACCGTCTTTAGAGTACGATTGCGGCATGAAGATTTTGCTAACCAACGACGATGGTTTCTTTGCACCCGGTATTGCGGCGTTGCACCAAGAACTACAACAACTCGGTGAAGTACTGCGAGTTGCCCCAGCGACCGAACAAAGTGGCGTCGGTCATTCCATCACGTTTCTCACGCCATTGATTGCTCATCGAGTTTTCGCCGACGAAACGTTCGCCGGCTGGAAAGTCGAGGGAAGTCCAGCCGACTGTGTGAAGCTCGGCATCTCCGAACTCTGCGAATGGAAGCCCGATCTGGTTGTCAGTGGAATCAACGGCGGGCTCAATGCGGGCATCAATGTGCTCTATTCAGGCACGGTTGCCGGAGCGATCGAGGGAGCGTTCTTTGGCATCAACAGCGTTGCCGTTTCACTTGAGTTCGATGAGCAGGCGAATTTCGACGCTGCTGCAAAGATTGCGGTAAACGTGATTGCCAATGTTCTCAAACAAAGAAGCACTCCGCCGCGGCTTTATAACCTCAATATTCCCACAGCTGCGACTCAATCGACAACAAGTCTCAAGATCGTGCCGATGGGTACGAATCGCTACGGCGAAGACTACATCAAGCGATCGGACCCAAAAGGCCGCAATTACTACTGGGCCACAAACGATCCACCTCCTCAAGCAACAGAACACGAAACAGATCTTTCGGCGTTGGCGGACGGAAACGTTACACTAACACCGTTGGACTACAACATGACCTCAACGTCTGCACTTCAAGAGCTACAAGGCTGGGGCCTCCAGCTGGACGCTAACCAAACAGAATCAAATAAGGACTGAAGTCTCATGCGTATTTTCTTTGCGTTACTGATGTCGATCGCCATCTCATTTTGCATTGGCTGCGACGAACCGACGTCGAGCTCCTCAGTTTCATCGGCGCCAGCAGCGCCGAAAGCATCTTCTGCACCAAAGGCTCCGGCCGCACCAAAGCCGCCCGGTGAGGAACCGGAAGAAGTCGTCGAGGAAGAAGAATACGATCGCCAAGTTGCTGAAGTGGGCGTGGGAAAAAAAGGACGCGGCTATGGTGGCGGCGTCGTTACCGAACCGATTCGACAATTGTTTCGAACGGAACAACGCCTTCAACTAATGAACATGGATCGAGCGATGCGGATGTACAAAGCGGAAAAGGGTTTTCTACCGAAAACGCATGACGTCTTCATGAAAGAGATCATTGGCGCAAATTCGATCGAGCTACCTGAATTGCCGGAAGGCGAACGGTACATTTACGATTCAGAGCAAGGTGAACTGATGGTCGAGCGACCAAAAAAATAACAGAGACGACAAATGCCTCGCTTTGGACTGAAAACGGCGTTAATTCAGCAGCGACGTTGTGACCGTCGATGCCGACGGAAACTAGGCCACTTCATCCAACAAGTCTTGCAACGCATCTGGATCTTCGCGGTACGCGTGACGAAGGACTCGGTTCACGGCTTCGACAAATCTCTGACACTTATTGTCATCTTCGATTGAACTGCCAGCATCAACCATGCGTTCCGCCAAGTCACGCAGCACGCCACCTGCCGCAAACGGCAAATCGTTATTCAACAGCAGATCGACAAAGGCCAGCGAAGGCCCTGGATCGCCCTCTAGCAACGAACCCCAAAGTGTTTCTACGTCTGACATTCTATTACTCTACAATCATTGAAGTCAGTTAGGAAAACGAAGATGCTTCATTGTTGCGGCTCACTCGCAAAGACAACGTTCATAGCCGCCTGCCTGGTCTCGGGGTGGGTTGGAATGAGCGTCGAGCAGACTTGTGCCGACGAAAAACCCGCATTGAAAGCAACGACCGTGCCACGCCCGAACCTTCAACTCAAAACACTCGGCGGCAAGCAACTATGGTCCGATGTCTTTTGGCTGAACGATTGGCGAATTCAGTATAACGCCGTCTCCCAACACTACCGATTGTTGGACGCGAAAAACAAGCGACGAGCATGGGGAACGTACGACGAGTGTTTCAACGAATTCGCTGCAGTTCGAAAACAGACCGAATTCAAAGCTCCGAAGACAACCGTTGTTGTACTGCTGCATGGACTCGGACGCTCGAACAATGCCATGCATAAATTGGCAACCTATCTCAAGAGCCCACCTATAGACGGTAAAGTCGAGTGGGATGTTGCGAGCCTCACCTACGCAAGTGGTCGTCTTAGCATCGATGATCATGCGAGCAACCTGGCGCGCATTCTCGAGTCTCTTTCAACGGAGGGTGTGAAAGAGATTCATGTCGTCGCCCACAGCCTCGGCAATCTCGTCATCCGGCGCTACATCGGCATACAAAACTCGACGGAACAGAGTCGAGTTCCGGAACTGAAACGCATCGTCATGCTCGCACCGCCAAACCAAGGTTCGCGAATGGCGATCGTTTTAAAGAAGAATCTGCTCTTTCGCGCAATCGCAGGGAAAAGCGGACAGCAAATTGCAGAACTGGAGGAACTCGAGGCTAAGTTCCCGACGCCCCAGTGCGAATTCGCAATCATCGCTGGTGGACGCGGCAAAACTGGACGCAATCCAATCCTAGCCGGCGACGATGACTTGATTGTGTCCGTCGAGGAAACGAAATTGGCCGGAGCTCGTGATTTCATGATTGTTCCATCACTACACACGTTCATTATGAACGAACCGACGACGCAAGCCGCGACGCTCAGTTTTTTGCAGCATGGCTATCTGAAGTCAGCGAAAGACAGAACACCACTCGAGTAACCAACTAAGTGCCCAGTCCTTGGCGTGGATCATGCATTTCGTAGTTACGGACTCGCCAACGACCATCGTCGTCCTCTCGGAAGCGTACAATGAAATAACGTGGAATCGTCTGCGGCGTGTCGGACATAAAGTGTTTTACTTTCGCTCGTATCACGCAATTGAACCGAGCCTCTGCGATCTCCATGCCTTTGGCTTCGATAATGTCGATGGTTAGATTGCGTTTGATGTCGATTTCTGTGATCTCCACCTCATCCATCCGTGACTCCGCCTCTTGCTTCAGTTTGGGCAGACTATCCGATACGTAATCCAGCACGCCGATGATGTTGTTCTCTTCGAGTTCGTGTGCGATCAGGTGCAGCGTGGCACGAACTTCTTCACGCGGAGTGACTGTGGTTCGCTCGAGCACCAATAAGCCGAAAGTCGCTACGAAGACGCCGATCGCTCCGTAGAGCAATGACTTATGACCTGTCTTGAGAAGGCCAGCGATCAAAATCACAATCAGAGCTAAGCCACCGAGTGCAATCGTATACGGTTGTTCCATGAGCCACATCGTAGTACCTCCTCGTTAGAGTTCGCATCACTATCATTCCGCAATGGATTCGTGCTCTTCTTCGGAAGCCGTACGGGTCCACCAGAATCTGCCCCAAGCGACAACTAACAACGCTGCGCAAATGAGAAACAATGGTCCAAGCTTCAGGATTAGATTGTCCTCATACGGCGGATCAATCGTTTTTCCCCCCGCACCTTTCACGGTCTGACCACCTTCTTGGCGTGCCAAAAATTGCCGTTCAATCTGAGTTTGTCGCGGATAATATTTTGGTGCAGCCAGTGCTAACGCGATGAGAGCTGCTGTCGCAAATATGTATGCCCAAAACCAAGGAGAATCCGTGATGGGTTCGTCTCGTTTTGAATGGTTTTGGTCTGCATTCATGATTGTTCGATCAGTTTTCATGTTAGCAGAAACGATTGCGAAAAAGCGAATCGAAATCCCAATGTGCGGCTTGCCTCGAAGAAAGCGGAAGACGTTTGCCTAAACAGCCTCTGGACCACGTTCGCCGGTTCGGATGCGAACGCAATCATCCATAGGCAATACAAAGATCTTCCCATCACCAATCTCACCATTCTCGCCCGATCGACCGCCGCGAATGATGGCGTCGACTGTTGGCTCGACGAACTCTTCGTTCACGGCGATTTGTAACTGCACTTTGCGTGTGAGATTAACCGAAAACTCGCGTCCTCGGTAACGTTCGGACTTTCCCTGCTGACGTCCGAATCCTTGGCAATCCATGACCGTGAGTCGAAAAACCTCGACCTCAGACAATGCTGCTTTGACGTCTTCGAGTTTGCTGGGCTGAATGATGGCGATGACAAGCTTCATATCGAAATCGTACCGCCATAGCCTGTTGGCAACAAGCGATACTTATTCGCGAATCGCTGCGTAGATGCACACATGTTGCCCGGCGTTACACCACGGTCGGCACAACGTCTGGCGGAGTAAAATGGAAATTGTCGCTTTGGCTAAAGAACTCGAGTGGGTTTTCGTAGACGACTCGACGAATCAAACTGTCCGGATGCCCGCGACGTCGCATCTCCAAAATGAAATCCGGAACCGCAGTTGGCTTCGAAGGTCCCCAGTCACCGGCCGAGTTCACCATCAGCCGTTCGGGGCCGTACATCTCAACCATGTCTGCGGCGCGTGCGGGGGTACACTTACTAACCGGATAGAGTGTCATGCCGGCCCAAAAGCCAGACTCCAATGTTTGGCGAATAGTGTGCTCTTCGACGTGATCGACAAGCACACGATGATGATCGAGGCGGCTATCGTCGCACAGCATGTCGAGAATCATCTTCGTGCCCTTGAGTTTGTCCTCAAGATGCGGCGTATGGATCAAAATCTGCTGTTGGTGTTTTACGGCGAGCTCGACGTGTTCCAAGAAAATAATGGACTCATTCTTTGTATTCTTGTTCAGCCCAATCTCACCGATACCAAGCACATTGGGAATATCGAGGAACTCGGGAATCATCGCGATGACTTCGCGGGACAGATTTACGTTCTCTGCTTCCTTCGCATTGATGCAAAGCCAAGTGAAGTGCTGAACGCAAACGTTCTTTGCTCGGCCCGGTTCAAACTGCGTGAGTTGCCGGAAGTAGTCTCGGAAGCTCTCCACATTTCCACGATCGAAGCCTGCCCAAAATGCCGGCTCGCTCATGCCTACGCAGCCCATTTTGGCGAGTGTCTCGTAGTCGTCCGTGGTTCGCGAAACCATGTGGATATGTGGATCGAAGTAATACATCAGCTACCTCACTCAATCCCGAAGTTAGAACGCCAGTCCGGGTCGTAATCCAGTGAGAAGAGCGTTTGCACGCGTTCCGCCCTGCCCTCGCCTGGTTCCTTCAATATATCAATGCCTTGCAATAGCTGCTTGAAGCGAGGATCACTCGAGACATCACCTTCGCCGCGATCGAATCGATCAAGTGAGGATGCGACTTCGAGAATCTTTGCACGGATTTCAAGGAACTCGCGTTCCAAAACTGCAGCAGCGGGCATGGATGGAGGCATGGCAACATCTCCTGGCCTTCAACTTGGGGTGGGACACGCAATAGACGCGTGCTTGCTTCTTAGCTTAACGAATGAGGACCCGCTTGGAAAAGTCCGGGCTCATCACTGCTGGGGAATCGTGCGACGTCGAAGCGGCGCGCCTGGTTGGAAGCTCGTTGATGCAGGCATCCGACGACGAAAGGTGTCAGCCTTCGGTGCGAAATCGCCAGGTCGAAGCGTACCGTCATAGGTGACAGCTCGAGCACGTCTCGAGGAACCCAACAAATCGATCAATTCTGACACCGACATGCGTTCCACAGAGAAATTGTCGGCCTGCTGCAGCAAACCATCTCCCAGCAGTTCACCGTCGCCAACGACAACATATCGCGTGTTAACCGTAACGGCGCCGGTTACTTGGCTTACCTTATCGCCACCGTTTTGCCCGATGACTTCTTCGGCATCAATTCGGCCACCACCACGTGTAATTAGCAATCTAACCTCTTCACGATCATCAAGACCATCGGCGTCGATGTCCATCTTGCCAACCAAAGCAAAGCCAACCGTCTCACCGGGTGACCAAGCGGGCGTAGCAATGTGGTCATTACGAATGGGTGGATTGACGTGGTCAAGCTGCGTGATTCGAGCTTCCGAGCGGTGGTCACCCAAAATCCGAGTTATTTCAACGCTGGCCTTTTTCTTGGCCGTACGTGCGTTCGAATCATCCGCATCGTAGACGGAGAATGTCATTTTCGGACGTACGCCATCCGCTCGTCCTCGGTCGATCAAAACGGTTTTCGTAGCCGCAACTACGCCAAGGATTCGGCCGTCGTATTGGTCCGGAGTATCCACACGGATCTCTTGTAGTTCGCGGGTTCGAATGCCGATAATCTCTTCCGCCTGATCTTTTCGAGCCAGAGCGGCATCACGTTCTTTTTCCGCAGCAGCAACGGCTGTATTCCTGTCAGCGTTGGCTTTGTTCGCCAGGTCTTGATATCTGCTACTGTCGGCTGCCAGTTGAGCACGTGATTCTTGGTTTTCGGTGATCGCCGAATTGAAATCTTCTTGGGCCTTTGTTTCGTTGGCGCGCGCGGTTGCGAGTTTCTCTTGCTCGGTCGCGAGTTTCGTTCGCATCTCTTCCCGCAGGTCTTGATTCGATTTGTTGCTGATCGCCAAATCGGTTGTCAGTTTTGTGACTTGATTGTTGAGTTCTTGGATGATTCCCAAGAAGGTCTGATTTTCTTCTGGCAACCCTTGCCCATAGGTGGACGTGACGGATTCCTCGACCAATGTTTCAACTTCGCCATCTGCCATGCCGGGGTCGAAACCAATGCGGGTTTTGAGGTTCGAAGAGAGGGTCTCCGCTGTACGCACACTGTTTCTGGCCGTTTCTACATCCGCCGTCAAGGAATCCACTTCTCCTTGCAGACGCGTCGATGAACTGTAGCCAAAATATGTCGTTAGCATGAAAACTAACGTCAACAGGATAAACACGATCATCGCGATCTGAATTCCTTGGTTCTCACGACGCGCCATGGTCTCTCCTAGCTATGCCAATATCTCTGGTTTGATTTCTTAGATCGAAAACGCCGGCCGCAGTTCGAGTGAATGGGCTCGGTGAATGTACACGCAATCGTGCGGTGTCTGCGTGTCTACTCGGACGCCTACAAAAGTGAAGGTAGGGAAGGTAATGCTTTGTTAGCAAGTACTTACGTTCATCGTAGTCGGACGAAAATGGGGTGTCAAACAAGATGACCTGAACAAACTGGGAAGAAGGGGGCTTCTGTCGGAAAGCTTGACACTGATGGTGAGTTTTTAGGTCTAGCTCCTTTAGCGGGCCAAGAAGTTGGTAGTTCGATTAATGAACTCGAAACGAACTCAAAGCTTCTATTGAGAGGCCAAGTTAGGTACAACTAGATCGTTGCAGTTGATACCTTTGCCTGCCAATCTGCAGGCCAACTTCGACAAAACGGATGCATCCTTTCCTTTTCTGGCATCCAACCACCACCCCCTCGCTCCCGAATCCGGGAGATCGAAAACCCTCGTCTAACCTATCTATCATGATCACAATCGGCCTAGTTGGCGGTGTAGCCAGCGGTAAGAGCGTTGTTGCCTGCGATTTCCAGAAACTGGGAGCGGGCATTTTGAATGGCGACCGTATCGGGCACGAAGTTTTGAACCTGCCGTCAGTTCGAGATCAACTCATTGACCGGTGGGGCGACAAAGTACTCGACGATGAGACTCTCGACCGATCCGCGATTGCCGAGATCGTATTCGATTCTGCCAACCCAGCGGCGCAATCCGAACTCGATTTTCTCGAGTCAGTTACACATCCCGAGATCGAACGCATCCTAAGCGAACGACTCAACAAGATGAGCGAAATCAGCCGTTTTCCAATCGCGGTTATCGATGCATCCGTCATGATGAAAGCCGGATGGGATTCGCTTTGCGATCGCATCGTCTTCGTGGAAGCTCCTGTCGAACTTCGACGCAAGCGTGCGCAACTACGCGGCCTCGAATCGGAACAGTTCGACGCCCGCGAAGCATCACAGTTTTCCGTGGCAGAGAAGAAGCAACGGGCCGACATCATTATCGATAATTCAGGTCCACCTCAAAGTACGTTTCAACAAGTAGAAGAGGTGTGGCAATCGTTGCTACAAATCGTGTAGATCACTAAGGCCTCCTTCCGGCTGACGCCTTCCGTGCAACAGCCAGAGAATTCTCTCGTAAGGAAACCCCATGTCCGATTCAAGAGGCAAGTCCCAGACTCGCAAGAACTCGCGGTCCAACTCGCCACGACGTAATGATGCTGACTTCGGCAAGAACATTGACCTTTCTCCAAGCGACGACGCTGAGAAAGAAAATACCGCCGAGTCGAGCCAATCAAAGAAACCGAAGAAAACAAAACCGGCTCCAGCAAAAAGCGAAGGCCAGCCAGCGCACAGCAAGGCGCCTAACCAGCCTTCAAGCAAACCGATAGCCGATCCCGTAGTCCCAGCCAACGAGTCGAAAGAGCCACTTTCGCTTGCAGAAGAAATCGCGGATGAAGGAGGCTCGCCTCCCCAAAAGAAAAAGCAGCCGGTCGCCAGCGACGTTCATCTAGCCGATCTCCAACGTATGGATATGCAAGAGTTATTGTCGGTCGCGAAAAAAGAAAACGTGGCCGACGTAAACGGACTGAAAAAACAGGATCTGATTTTCAAGATCCTCAAAGAACGCGTAAAAATGAACGGGTTGATGTTCGGCGAAGGCACACTCGAAATCCTGCCGGATGGCTTCGGATTTCTGCGCAGTCCCGACTATCACTACATCTCGTGCCCCGATGACATCTACGTATCGCCGAGCCAGATTCGCAGATTCGGATTGAAAACAGGCTCAACGGTTGCGGGCCAGATCCGACCACCCAAAGAAAGCGAACGCTACTTCGCGTTACTGCGAGTTGAAGCGATCAACTATCAAGATCCCAATTCGATGTCGGAAGTCGTCGCCTTCGATGATCTAACGCCCCTGCATCCCAAACAACGTATCTCGATGGAAACAACGGCAGAAGAAATCGATACCCGCGTCATCGATCTCGTGGTTCCTATCGGGTTTGGCCAACGAGGCTTGATCGTCAGCCCGCCACGTGCAGGTAAAACGATCCTAATGCAAAAGATGGCGAAGTCGGTACTGACGAACTTCCCCGAAGCCTACGTCATGATGCTTCTGATCGATGAGCGTCCGGAAGAAGTCACCGATATGGAACGTGAAGTGAAGGGCAAGAACTGTGAAGTTATTAGCTCAACCTTCGACGAGCCCCCCTCGCGACACGTTCAAGTATCGGAAATGGTGATCGAAAAAGCAAAACGCATGGTCGAGTACGGCTACGACGTTGTGATTTTCCTCGACAGCATCACACGCCTGGCAAGAGCTTGGAATGCCGAGTGCCCACAATCCGGAAAGGTGCTCACTGGCGGATTAGACTCCAATGCAATGCAGCGACCGAAACGATTCTTCGGTTCGGCTCGTAAAGTGGAAGAAGGCGGATCGCTCACGATACTCGCCACGGCGCTGATCGACACTGGCAGTCGAATGGACGACGTCATTTTCGAAGAATTCAAAGGCACCGGAAATCTAGAAATTGTGCTCGACCGGGCACTCGTTGAAAAACGCATCTACCCGGCAATCGACATCAACTGCAGCGGAACGCGTCGCGAAGAAATGCTGATGGATCCAGCCGAACATCGTCTCGTGTGCCAAATGCGTCGAACCCTCAGTGAAATGAACCCGCCCGACGCGATGGAATTGCTCACCTCGCGGTTGGCGAAGACGAAAACAAACGCCGAATTCCTAATGAGCATGAACCTCACCTAACACAACGTTTTTAACGAACAAAATGCCCAACACTCTCTCCGGTCAGCCCTACGACGTTTCCGCCGCGCGTTTTGGAATCGTCGTTTCTCGCTACAACGAATCCATCACTAGCAAGTTATTGCAAGGAGCCACCGAAACGCTCGGCAATGCCAACGTATCCGACTCGGACATCGACGTGGCGTGGGTACCCGGCGCGTGGGAACTGCCTTTGATTGCCGATTCGATGGCGATATCTGGCAAGTACGACGCCGTGATCTGCCTGGGGGCCGTGATTCGTGGCGAAACCACTCACGATCAACACATCAATCGAGCAGTCAGCAATACGCTTGCAGAACTGGGCATGCGAACGAAACTACCGATCGTTTTCGGGTTACTCACGTGTGAGAACATGGAACAAGCCATTCACCGCAGTGGCGGTAATGTCGGCAACAAAGGCGTCGAATGTGCCGAAGCAGGACTGGAAATGGTCACGCTTCAACGTCGACTCGGTCAGCTTCCTAGTTAGCACCGGGATATTCCTTTTTCTTCACTGCCCTCGAAGTGGACATGGTCTATAATTCGCCACGCGTACGGATCACCTTGTTTTCTTGTCTCATCTGCCTCGCGAACATCGCTTCGCTTGTCACCAATTTCCAATGTTAAGCCGCAGCCGAGTTCGCGAAGTTGTCCTGCAACTTTTGTATCAGGACGATCTCAACCCCCAACGAGAACTCGCACCCGATGTCGAATTCTTACAACAACGCTTGCATAAAAACGAGCCGCTAATCGAATTCGCACAATCTCTACTCAGCGGTGTCCGCCGAAACCGAGCGGAACTCGACGACGTGCTCGCCAAGGTCGCCGATAACTGGTCTCTCGGAAGAATGGCTGCCACCGATCGCAATGTGTTGCGGCTGGGCGCCTTTGAGATCCTATATTCGGATACCCCCGGACGAGTCGCGATCAACGAAGCAGTGGAATTAGCGAAACGGTACGGCGCAAAACAGTCGCCGCAATTCGTAAACGGACTACTGGACAAGCTCTTGCCAGACGACGCCAAAAACGAATAAGCCAATCGTGTATCAAGGCGGATGGCGGTGAGCGGCTGGCATTGGTACCGTAACGAAACGCCTCCGAAAGTTCGTGGCGTACACAATGGAAGTTGAAACAAAATTGGGGAGCCAAAGAATTGGGAATCTTTGATCGCTTTAAAAAAAAGAAGCCAACTGCCGAAACCGTTGAGACGGAGGTCGAGGCTACGCCCGAGGTAGCTGCTGAACCCGAACCGGCCACCCAAGAACTGGCAACCCCCGATGTTGCGAAAGAGCCTGCACCGACACCGGAAGCTTCCGCGCCGAGCGACGTCGAAACGCAGTCGCAAGCAACTCCCTCGCCGGAAACTGAAGCGGAAAACAAAGGCGGCTTTTTCTCACGCTTCCGCCAAGGACTGCAAAAGACAACACAGGTGCTCAACACCGACATCCGTGACCTTTTTAAACAAGAAGGTCAACTTGTCGACGAGCAATTCTTGGATCGGTTGTTTGAGATTCTCGTTCGCACCGACATGGGCGCCAGCCCCGCCAACGCCATCCGCGAAGAAGTCCAGAAGGAATTCCGCGGACGCGTCGTTCATATGTCCAACGTACTCGATCGAGTAAAGTCAAAATTACTCGAATTCACCGAGCAAGAAGAACAGCCTATCGAGCTTCGGCCGCAAGGCACCACAATTGTTTTGGTAGTTGGAGTCAACGGATCTGGCAAAACCACATCAATCGCTAAACTCACCAAGCTATTCCGTGACCAGGGTAAGTCCGTATTGCTCGGTGCTGGTGATACGTTTCGAGCAGCCGCCGTCGAACAGCTCGGGGTTTGGGCGGATCGACTTGGGGCGGACATTATAAAAGGTAAACACGGCGCGGACCCAGCAAGCGTTGTTCACCGGACCGTAGCTCAAGCAATTGAAACGAGCGTCGATGTCTGCATCATTGATACTGCAGGACGCTTACAAACGCAAAAGAACCTAATGGATGAGCTCGCGAAGATTCGTCGCGTTATTTCAAAGCAAATCGACGACGCTCCGCATGACGTCCTTCTTGTATTGGATGCAACGGCGGGTCAAAACGCGATCAGTCAGGCAAAAGGTTTTTCGGAAGCTGCCGAATGCACAGGGATTGTGCTGGCGAAACTCGACGGCAGTGCAAAAGGTGGAGTGGTAATCCCAATCCGTCAACAGTTCAACATTCCAGTGCGTTACATAGGAGTAGGCGAACAACCGGAAGACTTGGCATTGTTCAACCCGCAGGACTTTGCGGACGCTCTATTTGCAGATGCCGAGCGGCAATAATCACTCGGTGATATTCGTCCGGAAATCGCTTGAACTGAATTCCACGTGCTAGCAATCATCCCTTTTGCTGATACATGTGACACAGCTTTCCATAGGTGATCAAGTCGTAACGATTGGGCGGCAAATCCTTTGCCTTCGCAGTTAAGGCAGTTTGCAGGGACTTCCGATAGTCACTTCTGGCGGGTGGTCTCGTCGCCCCGGTACTCCCTCGTGCCGACGACGAACTCCACAATCCTACCTTTCTCCACTCGCCAACCACCATCCTTAGTTTCCTTCCAACTCACCGGCGTTACGGAAAACGCCACTCACCTTTGTCACGAGGAATGGGAGTCCCGTTCAAATGAAGATGTCCACACTAGCTTGGACCGGCCTGTTGATCTGTTCGTTCATGATCAGTGGAGCAACCGCCCAACTGAAGCAACCCCTGTCGGTTCAACCGATTGGTTTTAACTACAACAATTTCCAAGACGAAGCAGCAAGTGCTGTAGCAGATGCCGTGGTCGACTCGGCCCCAGCCGCTGTTCCCGTCGTAGACCATCAAATGACCAGTTCACCTGCACCGATGACGCATAGTTCATCGGCGCCTTATGCTGAACCAGCACCTTATTACGAATCCGCACCAGCGGCGTACGCATCACCAAGTTGCGGATGCGCAGCTACTGCACCGTCCTGTGGATGCAGCAGCGGTGGTGGCGGATGTCTTGGCGGCCTCGGCGGCCTTGGCGGCGGATGCGGGCTTCTTTCAGGTCTTGGCAACCGCGAACTCGGCGATGCTTGGACACTTTCCGGTGCTTTGCACGGAGATTGCCCACCAGCTGTAAATATTGGCGGCTGGTTCCAGACCGGATACTATTCAGAAGCCAACGACCTGTTTTTAGATGGCAATGACAACGAGGTTCGCCTGCATCAAGCTTGGTTGTTCGCTGAGAAGCTTGCAACCAGTGACAGTCCTTTCGGGTTCCGTGCTGACATCATGTACGGACAAGACGCTGACGACACCCAGGCATTTGGAAACAACCCAGGCGAATGGGACTTCCTCAACGGTTTCGATCGAGGTGCCGGATTCGGTTGGGCAATTCCTCAGGCATATGTTGAAGTAGCCCTAGGCGAAGACGTTACGGTCAAAGCCGGTCACTTCTACACGCTTGTTGGTTATGAAGTGGTTACAGCCCCGGATAACTTCTTCTTCAGCCACGCAATCACGATGTTCAACAGTGAGCCATTTACGCACACGGGCGTAGTGGCAACTGCAACCCTTTCCGACAACTTGACCGCTTACGGTGGTTGGACCTTGGGTTGGGATACCGGCTTCGATCAACTTGGCGGTGGAAGTTCATGGCTTGGTGGTTTCAGCTACACCCTTAGCGACAATGCTTCATTCACCTACATTTCGACCGCAGGCGACTTCGGCTGGCGTGGTGACAATGCTTACTCGCACAGTCTAGTGTTTGACGCCGCGTTGACTGACAACTTGAACTACGTCGCCCAAAGCGACTTGGTCCGAGTCGATGGTACCGGTGAAGACAACGTTGGCCTTAACCAGTACCTTCTGTATTCGGTCAACGAATCCGTTGGTATCGGTACTCGCGTTGAGTGGTGGAAAGGTGATGTCCTCACTGGATACGCTCCTCACGGCGGAACTCTTCCTGCCGCAGGAAGCCTTTCGTACTACGCCGCTACCTTCGGTGCGAACGTACGACCAACAGCAAATCTCGTGATCCGACCGGAAGTTCGAATCGATTGGTCGCCAGCTGCTGACTATGATGAAACCTACTTTGCTGTCGATGCAGTCTTCACTTTCTAAGATGCTGTCGCAGATTTCCCAAGCGTGACAAGTGCGAATTGCGGCGGGCTCAATCGAGCCCGCCGTTTTTTTTTCGAGACTGCCTTGGGAGGCTTTCACCAAAGGGAACACATATAGGACCGGTTAGGTCAAAATGATCACCGCCAGTTCAATTGGCTTCAAATCAAATCGAGAGGGCGTTTACGACGACGAACCTTCGAACACGCATCACAAACACCAGTGATAATCAAACGATGTCCCGTTACTCGAAACTGATACTTTTCCGCAACAGCTTGGAGGATTTCCTTCAACGCATCACTTTGGAATTCGATCAGCTTGTCACATTTTTCGCAGTGCAAGTGATCGTGTTGTGGGTAGCCATAGTCGTGCTCGTAAACGGCCCGCCCCTTCAGATTCATCTTTCGTAACAGTCCTGCTTCGACCAATTCGTTCAGCATCCGATATACCGTCGGCCGACTTGGAGTCTTTGCCTTGGATGCCTTGGCCACTTCCCGCAGCTCTTCCATAAGATCGTC
>CAYNJG010000087.1:0-26244 GCA_964397295.1 uncultured Pirellulaceae bacterium | reverse complement strand
GATACATAGAGTACAAACGATTTACTCTCGCCAATGAATCTGTGATGGGTAGAATAAGCGTCCAATAAAACTGCCTTCTATTCCGCCCAAGCAAAGCACTGCGTGTCAAAACAAAAGACAGACAAGCCCTTCGTGCAAATTGCTCTACAGAGCAAGCTGGTGACGGATGAACAAATCGAGACTGCGAAACGAAGTCTTCGGCAGCAGAAATTCAAACTCAGTGACGAAGCACTTGCTAGTCAGCTTGTGCATTCGAATGTGATCACAGACTATCAGTCGCAACAATTGCTCCGCGGTCGTTCCAAGTTCACGCTCGGCAGTTACATCATTACTGACTGGTTAGGCCAAGGTGGTATGGGGCAGGTCTTCAAAGGCCGTCACGCCATGATGGGACGCGAAGTCGCAATCAAAGTTTTGCCACAAGAGAAATCAACGCCATCCGCAATCGCCAGCTTTACTCGCGAAATACGAACGCAAGCGGAACTCGATCACCCAAGACTTGTAAGAGCCTACGACGCTGGGCAAGACGGGCAGACTTACTTTCTTGTGACCGAGTTCGTGCCTGGTACGGACCTACGCCGATTGGTCCGAATCGATGGTCGTCTTAGCATGGTGCAGGCAGCATCGATCGTCACGCAAATTGCTGTGGGGCTCACGCATGCTCACGAACGTGGCCTGATCCATCGAGACATTAAGCCGGGTAACATTTTGGTCTCGCCGGATGGCGAAGCTAAGTTGTCCGACCTCGGACTCGCCGGATTCCTTCACGAGGGCGATAAAGATCCCCGAGCTGGCAAGATTGTGGGGACCGCCGATTATCTATCCCCCGAACAAATCCGCGATCCATCAAAAGTTCACGCCAGCAGCGACATCTACTCGTTAGGCTGCACGCTGTACTATGCGGTTACGGCGAAAGTCCCCTTCCCTGGCGGGCGCACCAAAGACAAGATCCGTCGCCATCTGGAAGAAATGCCATGGCACCCACGGCGGCTAAATCCCGACGTCAGCGAGGAGTTTGTCGATGTCATCGCAGACATGATGGAAAAAGAAGCTGCACGTCGTATTCAATCGGCGAGCGAAGTTGCTCAGCGTCTGGAACCATGGGCGCGTGAGAAATATGAGCTTCCGACATCCGTCTCACAGGGAAGCCATTGGAAAGCAGCACCACTTCCAGGTGTTCACGATACAGCAATCGAGTACGACGACTCGCAATCGAGTCAGAACTCACAAACCAGTAGTCCAAGTCAGCTATCGGAAAGCACACATCCGCTTTCAGCTGCGTCGGAGGAAACTCGTATTATTAAAAAAAGCTCGCCACCCGTTGTGGTAACGGACGCGGCACCTTCCAACACGACACGCGAATCTGTTTCGCTTTCCAATTTAACGCTGGTTCTTTCCGTTGTGGTACCACTCGCAATGCTTGTTGGTGCTCTTCTTGCGTTGCTCGTTATGTCGTGGTTCCGCACCTAATCCTCAGCAGTTCCTTGGAACTTTTCCAATGGAACCTTGTTTTGGCTGTTTACGTCACTGCGCATCAGAACTTTCTGCACAGTCAACAAGAGGATTTTGAGATCGAATAGCGCGTTAAGGTTGTCTACGTAATAGACATCGTGATCGAAGCGGTCTTCCCAAAGAAGCGAGTTGCGACCATTGACCTGCGCCCAACCAGTGATGCCCGGTCGCACTTCATGTCGCCTCGCTTGGTGCGAGTTGTACAGAGGGAGATATTCGACAATCAACGGGCGAGGACCAATCAACGACATCTCTCCCCGCAACACATTCCACAGTTGCGGCAGTTCGTCCAGGCTAGTCGCACGAAGCAACTTTCCCGTCGCGGTCAGTCGGTCGTCATCCGGCAAAAGTTTGCCAGATTCGTCCCGGCCGTCGGTCATCGAACGAAACTTGTAGACCGTGAATTGCTTGCTGTCTTTTCCGATTCGCTCTTGAGAGAACACAATAGGCGTCCCCAATCGAGTTCGGACCAAGACTGCTGTCGCCAACAATACTGGCGAAAAGCAGAACAACAGCGTTGACGCTACCAAAACATCAAGCAACGATTTTCCGAAGCGACGATACATCAGTCGATTGGTGTGAGTGTGACGTGGTTATGTATTCGAGCAACAACGACAGGTCGCCCCAATAGAGAATGTGTCGAAATTGAATTCATACGTCGATGCCAATTTGCCCGTGCCCCCAGACCGACGTCAAATGGCGATGCGGGAAGGGAATCACCCCGCTAGGCAATCTTGATACAATTTCGCAATTCCCAATGCCGATCACTTGTAACTTGGGCACAACGAAACCAGCGAGGAGTACAAATGGCCAATTGGGAAGTCGGCTCCGAATTCGACTGGTCCGAGCGATTCGTTGGAGCGTCCGATGAGAATTGGTTGCCCGCCTCCTACCAACTGTTCTCCACCGGTACAGCTTGCCTGAAGGCGATTGCTGCTGATCGTCAGCCGAGCGCCAATTCACCAAGACCAAGAATTCACCTACCTTCCTTCTACTGCATCACCGTAGCGCGAGCACTGTCGGCCGACTTCGATATCTGCTGGTACAGCGATGTACCTACACAAAGTACACCCGATTTCGGTTCCATCCATGCCGAACCTGGTGACTACATTCTTATTCTCAATACGTTCGGGTTGCGCATGCGCGGCCCTTGGACGCGATGGACCGAACAACATTCAGGCGTGATTTCCATCGAAGACCATAGCCATGATCCGTTCTCGACGTGGGCAAAAACGAGTACCGCCGACTACGCGTTTGCCTCGCTGAGGAAGACTCTACCTCTACCTGATGGCGGCATTCTCTATTCGCCCAAGGGACACTCGATACGAAAACCAAGTAACCCAATCCCATCTGAAGGCGCGAAAAAACGTCTCACCGCGATGCTTTTGAAGAATGCTTTCTTGCGCGGAGGCAGCGTTGATAAAGACGCCTATCGGCAGTTAGAAATCGCCAGCAACGCCGACTTAGAATCGGAGCTGGACGTGGCAGCGTCAGCGTTCACCCGCCAGGTTCTGCCTGCCTTGGATATCAGCGGTATGCGACTGCGCAAGCAACAGAACATCAGGTACTTTCTGGCGCAGTCCGCAAATCGACATAGTTGTCTCTGGTCCCCTCTTTTCGATGACCCTCAAAGTCCGGACGGAGTGCCACTGAACGCGATTGTCGTTTGCCGCAGCCGTACGGTGCGTGACGCGCTAAGAATTCACCTTATCGAACGAAAGATTTTTACGGCAATCCATTGGTCTCTTGATGACGAAATGGCAGCGACCGATCCACTGGCACATCAACTGTCCGATCGCGTGCTTACGGTACCGCTCGACTTTCGATACGGCAAAGACGATGTGGAGCGGGTCTTCGAAACGATGCTTGGGTTCGAATAGCTAGGGTTAGATAAAGGCAGGCAAGCAAGCACCGCTAGGCATGCTATCAGCCATGGTTCGATGTGTAGAGATTGTGAGAATTCACCGGTCGTCGTCCAGTAATTTGCTCGCTTGGTGTCACTTCTAGCAATTGGCTTCTCCATTTAATCCCCGATAACACGCGACGTAAAGTCACTTACTGCGCTGCTGTCACGGAGTTTTTTGGAATGCCGATTGTTGCAGGATCCCGCTCGGATTATTGGGCACAACACTTCTGTGCCGCCGCCGAACAGGAAAAGAACGCAGAAAAACAGCTTGATTTTTCGAATCAGGCGGTCGCCATCCAGACGTATTCCTACCTGCTCGAAACATGCGGGCAGATCGCTGGGAAACACGTGCTGGACTGCGGATTCGGGACGGGTGAAATCGCAAGGATCTGCGAACTGCTTGGCGGTTCTGTTGACGCGTTCGATTTGGTCGACGCTCGAATACCTCAACTCAGAAATCAATCCCCAGGTATTTGCTGGTCAGCGGGCGACCTCGGAACATGGCAGTTGCCAGCAAACAGCGAACGCTACGACATCATCCTCGCGTGCGAAGTTCTTCAATACGTCGATTTTGACGTCGTCGTAAAAAATCTCACTGACGCTCTGACCGATAGCGGACGGTTGATCATCGTTATTCCCAACGCGGACTGCGACATAGTTAAACGATCCACGTCAAGATTTGACAATCGATATCTGGGCGTAGCGACGGACAGCCTTGCCGATCGGCTTTCGAAGTACGCGGATGATTTTCATATCACTTACCGCGGCATTCGCTTCCAAGAAGACCAATCGGTCGTCCCCTACGTCACGGACGCATGGACAACCGTTTTCCCGACCAAGAACCGCAACGAAGTTGGGCATGCGACGCCGGCAAACCGACTGCAAATCGTCTTGTCTCGATAGAAAGATCGGAACTGCAATCAGATGAAGATACAGTGGCTATCGCCGGAAGACGAAGAGTGGCGCGTTCATCTATCGAATGTGCCTCATGACGTCTACCACCGTCCTGAGTACGCATCCATCGAAGCGGAGTTGGCTTCAGGCACGGCAATTGCAATTCTGGCGAAAGAAGAACAGCGTTCTCTATTCCTGCCGTTGGTGCTGCGTCAAATTCCGAATAGCCCAAGCATTGACGCGACGAGCCCAACCGGATACCCCGGCCCTCTTCTGTCCACTCCGGCGGGAGATCTTACATTCTCCAAGACACGTTTCGCAGCTGACGCAATCAAACACATCTTACGGCAGATGCAAGAGAGGAAAATCGTCTCCGCCTTTGTTCGCTGCCATCCATTTCTTACGGATGGAGCGGCAGGCATGCAGCTCCATGGAACGTTAGTGGACCACGGAAACACCGTGTACATCGACCTCGACCAGAGTGACGCAACACTGTGGCGACAGACCCGGGCCAGCCATCGCTCGGAAATCAATCGGTGTAACAAGAACGGATATGAGACTATCATCGACAAAGATTGGAAGTACCTCGACGACTTCATCTCGATGTACTACGACACAATGAAGCGGGTATCGGCGAGCAAAGCGTACTTCTTCCCACCCGAATACTTTACTACGTTGCGTGATCGATTGGCCCAATACGCTTTTCTATGCGTCACGCTCCGCGACGGTGTTGCAGCAAGCGGTGGCATTTTCACCAAGTGCAACGGCATCGTCCAATATCATCTGGGAGCAACAGCAACTGACTTTCTTCGTCACCACCCTTCAAAGCAACTGCTGGATTTTGTACGGCGTTGGGCAAAGCAGAATAACTATCGAAGAATGCATCTAGGTGGTGGTGTGAACTGCCAGCAGGATGGCCTGCTGAGATTTAAGCTTGGCTTTTCGAAGCTATCAGTGAACGTTGCGACCTACCGACTCATCGCTGACCAAAGCGTCTACCGTCACCTCGTTCAAGCGTGGGAGTCAGAGCACCTTTCGATGGCCGACGGTACCGAAGGTTTCTTTCCGGCATACAGAAAGCCAACAGACCCGATGCGCAAGCTTGGCGTATCACCGGCACGGCAAAACGCGGCCTAGTTTGAAAATCTCTGATCGCGGACTTCGTCGTACTTGGAGACTCAGAGGGCAATCACTCTCCCATGTCTCCTAACGAAGCCAAGAATTCGCTCATTTCCCCGGCAGCATGATCGTTCTTTTGCTGTCGCGCTTGATCGATGCCGTCGCGGAGAACCGCGCGCGCATCATTTGCTTGATTGCGGCTAGCAAGGTGTTGACCAAGCATGAAGAACGCTGGCACATATGGTGGTTCGTCGGCCATCAAACCACGCAGTCCTTGCTCGCTAGCTGCATGTTCGCCAATCTTCTCTTGCTCCATCGCCAAACTGTATCTAAGGAATGTGTCTGTCGGTTCGTCTACCAACATGGCTTGGATTTTCTCAATACGATTTGATGTCATTGATATCGCTCGCGTGGGTCAAAATTTCCGGAAACCAAACATGCGCTCGAATCCGATTAATTATACAGGCCGGAACTTCCGATAAAGATTTCCGCGCCCTCAGTTTATAACTTCCACCGACCAGGTGTAACTATGTTGCGAACGACACTCGCCATTTGCTTGTTGTTCTCTTGTTTTGCAATCAGTCATGCGGCTGATGCGACCGAGAAAGCTCTTCCTGTTCCTGCTGCAGCAGAACGCGAGACCTTGCCAGAAGGTTGGTTTGGAAAAGCCATGCCTTCGGTTTTGAAAAAAGACAAGTCACCAAGCGTCAGAACAGCGGAAGCAAACGAGCCCGTCAAACGGTCACTCGATGGCACTCGCATCGACGCCAACTTATCACCGACGGTACACGTTAACTCCACGGGTCTCGAAAATACGCACGGATCGCGTAGAGTCCCGGGTGCTGTCGATAGGTTGAAGCAAGTTCGCGAAACACCGATGCTGCAAAACGAGACAGCCCGGCGCAAGTCGACCGCCAAGAAAGTACTAGGGAAGACAGACCAAGCCACCAGGCAGATCGGTTCATCACGTCGTGCGAAGAAAGTTCAGTCAACTGACGAAACGCAGCCAACTGGGCCAGTCACAGGTGCTCCCGGCGTAAACGCAACAACATTGCAACCAACGCCAAACCAAGCGGACCTGCCATCTGTTGTAACGCGACGTGGAATGGCCGAGCCAACACTCGCGCTGCCGAAAGCTGCCGCACCGGCAAAACTGCCCACAGCAACAGCTCCGATTGCCAGCAGCCCTGCAATAGCACAACCAAAGCCCATTCAAACGACACCAGCTCTGCCGACGGTTACGTCGCTGCCCATGCAGTCGCAGCTGAACGATTTCACACCAAGCTTCGGTTCTACTCACCAAGCAGTGATTTCTCCCGGTGGTCCTCGTGTCGCGGCACTGCCAACGCTTCCACCAGCTAAGCCGTTGAAAGCCGAAACGATGCGTGACGATTCGTTCAGTGAAATGACGCTGGGCCAGGCCGATTCGCAACCTAAGGTTGACACACAACCGCGTGCGTTGCCATCAATCGAGCAGCCTCCAAAGCCGGCGTCCACTCGAACCAATGTCGTGCGTCAGAAACAGAAAAAAGCAACTCCGAAACCGCAAGACAACGAACTACTTTCCAACCGCAGCCCTGTGCTGGTCGTTAAGACGCATGGCCAAACCAAAATCCGTGTTGGCCGAAGTGCTTCGTACTACGTGACGGCAGCTAACACCGGCGACCTTGCGGCTGAAGACGTGCTGGTCGACGTGAACGTACCGAACTGGGCCGAGCTAACACGAAATCAAAGCACGGCAGGCGCTGTTCGCATCGAACCAAACTTGAACGGCGACAATGTTCTTCACTGGTCGATCCGAGACCTCAAGCCAGGTTCCGAGCAACGCTTGCGACTTGATCTTGTCCCACGTGCGAGCAAACCTATCGAACTAGGAGTTACGTGGAACTTCAAATCGATGTCGGCGATGGCTCAGATCGAAGTCGAAGAACCCAAACTTCAACTATCCGTGGTCGGAGCTTCCGATATCCGATTTGGTGACACAAAGCTGTACACAATCACCGTTTCCAATCCTGGCTCGGGCGATGCAGACCACGTGGTTCTCACGCTGCTTCCCGTCAGTTCCAACGGTGGAACAGCTGGTGAACAAGAGCTTGGCACGATCAAAGCGGGAACTCAGCGAACGATCGAAGTCGAACTTACAGCTCGACAAGCTGGAAAACTTGCGGTCAAAGCATTCGCAACAGCGGACGGTGGATTGCGAGCCGATGGCGAACAACCCGTTCGCGTGCGTCGACCCAATTTGATCGTCGAAGCACAAGGCCCAACGAAACGATACGCGGGAACAACGGCTCGATACGCTATCAAAGTCACGAACAATGGTGACGCGACTGCTCGTGATGTGACAACATCGGCAACGCTGCCATTGGGTGCAAAATTCGTATCGAGCTCCAAGAGTGGTGCCTTCGACAAGAATCGCAACCTCGTACAATGGACGCTGGGTGCTATTCGACCAGGTGCCTACAAAGTCGTAGAGCTGACCACTGTCGTCAACGGCTCAGGAGCCAGTCGCTTGGATGCTCGTGCAAATACAAAGGTTGACCAACTATCTGCGGCAGCCTCCACCGTCACTCAGGTTGAGGCATTGGCTGACTTGCGACTAACAGTAATCGACCCAGTTGGACCAGTCGCTCTGGGAACGGAAGTCGTCTACGAAATCAAGATTGAAAACCGAGGTACAAAGGTCGCCAACAACATCAACGTAGTTGGTTACTTCTCGGAAGGCATCGAACCGAACAGCATCCAAGGCTGGCAAGGCGCCGTAGAAGTCGGACAAGTCGTGCTGGAAACGATTCCACGCATCTCAGCTGGACAAAGCGTCAACGTGAAAGTCTTGGCTCAAGCGAGTCGTGCTGGCAATCACGTTTTCCGAGCTGAACTGGATTCCGACGATCCTGACACGAAGACAAAACTGGCAGTCGAAGAATGGACCGTGTTCCACGATGAAAGCCGTGATCTTCAAATGGGTCTTGAAGACGGCCAACTTCAACAGGCCGACCGATCAGACTCCGACGAACTGCCACTCGCTCCAGTCCGTCGATAGTAGACAACGAATTCACACCGAACATCTAGGTCGGGTGCAGCGAAGGTGTTGGAATTTCCGACGCCTTCGCGTTTTTCGTTTGCCACAAAACGAACAGCAAGCAATAACTGGGCATGACGATTCGTACCCGATTTGCGCCTACGCCAAGCGGTTTCCTACATTGGGGAAACGCGTTCTCGTTCGTACTGACATGGCTCTACGCGCGAAAGCATGGAGGCGAAATCCTACTTCGCATCGACGACCTCGACAGCCTCAGAAAACGACCTGAACACGTCCAGGATGTCTTTCGCAGCCTCGAATGGTTGGAGCTCGATTTTGATCTGGGACCATCGGGCCCAGACGAATTCGAAGCGAAATATTCGCAGCGACATCGCATGGAATTGTACCAAGCACGACTCTCAGAACTTCGCGAGCAAGCGAGACTGTTTGGTTGCCGATGCTCCCGTTCTTCGATTCGGCGGTCACGGGACAGCCGTCACCCCTCGTCCTGCGTGACGGAACAACATGACATGGAGCAGACCGATGTCGCCTGGCGGGTGCAAACAGAGCATGAAACCGTTCAATGGACTGATCTCGATGGTGAGCCTCGCAAAGTGAGCCTCCACGCAGCAATGCGAGACTTCGTCGTTCGAAAAAAAGACGGCTCGCCAGCGTATCAAGTCGCTTCGTTGGTTGATGATGAGCACTTCGACATCAATCTCATCGTGCGTGGCGAAGACCTCGTTGATTCGTCCGCGGCTCAACGATTCCTTGCTGCTCAAGGCAACGGAGAATCAAGCTTTATCGTTACTTCGCTCGTCCACCACCGGCTAGTTGCCAACGAACAGGGCGAAAAGCTCTCAAAATCATCGGGTGCGACCAGCTTAGAATCCATGCGTGAAGAACAGCCGACGTCTGCGCTCCTGTACCAACGTATGTCACCGATGCTAGGTTTGAGCGAACCCGTGAGTTCTGCCGCAGAAGCATTGGCTGCTTGGTCACCGAAAACAACATAATGTTCCGCGACAAGACTTACATCGAACTTGCCAATGGTCTGCTGTTCAATGTGACCGGGTACCAGCACCCGCAGGGGCACGTGTACGCAAGTTTGAAGTATGTCGACGGCCAGAAATGGACTGGCGGATATGAGAAAGCGAAATCGTTTCTTCGTGAGTCACATCCGGAACTGATAGACCAGTACATTTGCGTACCAATCGATCGCATTCAACGCGTCTTCGACCCACAAACGCGTTGGGCTGAGCTCAACCGCAGTTCGAGACGATCGCCATTGATCGCCGAGGCACTGGAACTTGGGCAACAACTTCGCGAAAAGCTCCAAATCCCAGACTCAACCAGCGCATCTGCCGACTCAGAGTTTGGCATCACGGATTCGCTGTTGTGGAGTGAAGGCCATTCGGAATCGGATATCGATTTGGTCGTCATTGGACGGTCCAATGCCAAGCGGCTCATGAAGCATATCGATTCAGTTTATGAAAGCGACTCGTTCGAACGCCCCAATCCTAAGCGAATGCAGGCGCCGTACAGCTTAGCCGTCGATGACTGGCCGCGGATTCTGTCGCGGAAGATGCATATGGGTGCGTACAAGGGAAGACTTTTTAGCACTCGTGTGATATTGCGTGATTCAGAATGCCATTCACTTTTGCCATCGGAGCCGACAAACGGTGAAATCTCTCGAATCGAGTTTCGTGTGGAAGACATCGAAGACTCGTTGATTTTTCCGGCGACTTACCGCAACGCGGCGGGTGACGAATTGGTGGACTATTCTGTAGTCTACGAAGGCGTCTTCCGAATCGGAGACGTTGTGCAATGCGAATGTTGCCGGGAAACTATGCCAAACGGTCTGAATCGATTCGTTATGAGTGGCGATTTCGGGAACGTCAGTTTCTGATCTTTGGTTGTCCAGCATACAACTTGGCTATCGCGTGACTACTGAACATACTTCCGACAAAACAGATCAACACTTGGCCAACGAGCCCGTGTTCGTGGATGCCGAGAATGCGAAAGTTGCTAAGGGCTGGCGTCGAGTCGCGTATCTTACAATGGCAGGTATTTCATTTGTCCTTGGCGTCGGCGGAGCTCTTCTTCCCGGATTGCCGGCTACACCGTTTTTGTTGCTGAGCAGCTACTTTCTGATCCGTTCGTCGCCAAGACTGAACAAGAAGCTAAAGCAGTCGCGTGTGTTCGGACCAATTCTAGTAGATTGGCAAGATCACGGCGGAGTTAAAGGGCGCGTGAAAGTGTCGGCGATCGCGGCAGTCTTGTTGACGTTAGCCTTCACGATCTACGCGACGAAATACTCGGCTACGTTCACCTGCATTGTTGTCGCACTTGCCGTGATAGGCATCGTCGTGATTTGTCGACTGCCAGTCGTAAACCGAGACTAGTCAAACTCGCCGGAGAGGCGCACAGTCTACGTCCGAAGAAACTTGTCCAACGGGTCCTCGCGGAAGTTCTCTTCGATATAACGTTTGCAGTCTTCCGCCACCGTCCCCGGCGGACAAATGATAACGGTTACCTCTGCGCTCTCGGCTGCGCAGAACAGCACGATGTGTGACGCACCGCGTTGGCAATTCAACAGCAACTGCTGCGAGTTTGTGGAACTGAGCCTACCTAAACGCTCACCATTGGCTCGGTTGACCACAAGCCTGTCACGCTGCGATTCATCATACGCCAATAGAAGGCGTTCGTTCTCCTCGCATTGGCTGATTGTCGGCAAACCGGACTCAAGAGCAAGCTGATAGTGTCGAATCGGTTCCGTCGACCATTTCGGCGTGGTTGCGGATGGCGTGGAACTCAACTTCCACGATGAAGTCTTCGTACCGGGCGCGTCTCCAGGGTCAGGTTCCGTTGCCGGCGGAGCTTTTTGAGCGCGCCATAACGAAAGCACTCGCTCAGCTGGCTTCCACTGATTGGAAGTACCCTGCCGGATTTCTGCATCCGCGTGCAGCTCGCCGGTCCGAGATAGATCAAGGAGTTTTTCCGGTGTAAACGGACCGAAAACTTCTTCGAGAGCACGCACATACCAGCCTTCGTCAGCGAGCTGTTGGAATATCGCGCGGGCTCGAGCTGCCGAGCACCATGGGCCCGAGGTGCCTTGGCGAATCCGCAAGTTCTCGCTGATTCTGCCAGCCAACAGATCAGCAGAAATTTCACGCTCGTGAAAAGGACCGTCAACCTTGCCATCTGGAAGTTCAACAAACCATTGTTCTGCCATTTGTATCTACCGCTTTTTCACGTCCCATCAACACCAGCCTTGAACTGACATTAAACGCTAGCGGGCAACGCGAAATCAAGCCGAAAAACAACGTCTCGAAGGCGCCACGCATGTACAAGCTGTAGATGGCCCTAGCATTGCCGCTTAGCGGAACTCGAATTCGGCCACAACCGGATTGTGATCCGAGCCACTTTGACTGAGCGTCTGATCGACAATCCGATACGAGTTACTCACAAACCCGGCTGCTGCGGTCGGCGAAGCAAAAATAAAATCGATCATGGCTTTGTACGGATCCAAGTTGTACGTGATCGAGTCCGCGGGCAGCGACTTTGCAAGGTTTTTCCATGGACCGTTTTTCAACAGATTTCGAATTGGGTTACTGTCGAGCGTATCATTGAAATCTCCCATTAGCAGAATTCGTGCCTTCGGGGACTCCTTTATTCGCTTGGTAAGAATCCGTGATATCTCACCCGTTTCCGCCACGCGTTGAGGCTCGGTCATTTCTGCGCCACCACGTTTACTCTTGCAGTGCGTTACCCAAACCTCGAAAGACGGTGCGAACGGGTGCAATAATTCGACACACAATAAGTCACGACTGAATCGACGCGTCTTGCCGTTGGGATCTTTAAAACGCCTGTGTCGATGTGAAACGACTTGCCCGATTGGAATTCGACTCATCACCGCCAAACCACTACTACGCATATCATTGCCGGAGTAATGCACGATCTCGTACCCCATGTCGGGCAAGAAGGCAGCCGCGTATCGTTCCAGATATCCGCGGTTTTCCACCTCTTGCAGCGCGACAACGTCCGCATCGATTTCGTTGATTGTTGCAGCGAGCTTTTCCAACTCATCACGCGGCTTTGCATTCGTCGTTTCATCGGCGAAATAGGGATTGTCCACGTCATCAAACAAGTTGCGAATGTTGAAAGTCGCAATGCGAACCTGCTTGGTAAGCTTCCGCCTTTTGCGAACTACAATCTTTGATTTTGGTAGCTTGGCGACAATCTCGATTTGGTTGGCCGACGCAATCTCGATTTGCGGTAGATCTTTGTAAAGCGTGACGCGACCCTTCACACGCACCAACTTGTCGTCGTAGAGCTCCGACAATGGCCCGGTGAAATTCTTAAGATTGTCTTCAAAGACGACAACTTTAAATACATCACGGCGCGTCGCGTCGAAATTCAGAAAGTTGACTCTGCCTGCGCGACCGACGTTCACAATCTTCCCATAGACAACTGCCGTTTGGCCCACAACCTTGTCGGCTTCCGTCCAGCTAACAACGGACAGACCCTCAAACGGCGAAATCTGGGCAAACGCGCTACCGGAAAAACTGGCGGCAAAAAAAATGGCCAGCCAGACTCGTTTCTGGCTGACTTGTTTGATGTTACCGACCACTGCTATGCGATCGATGCCAAGGCAGCAGCGTAGTCAGGTTCCTGTGCAATTTCCGGAACCAACTCGCAATACGTGACGTTGTCGTCTGCATCGATCACGACGATCGCTCGAGCAAGTACACCTGCAAGTGGACCGTCCGTGATTTCTACGCCGTAGGCCTTGCCAAATTCACGATTTCGCATCTCAGCAGCTGCGATGACTTTGTCGATGCCTTCCGTTTCACAAAAACGTTTCTGTGCGAAAGGAAGATCTCGCGAAATCGTGAGAATGACGTTATCGCCAGCTTCAGCGGCTTTTTCGTTGAATTGCCGAACGGATGTCTGGCAAACCGGTGTGTCTAGGCTTGGAACGATGTTCAATACCTTTTTTTTACCGGCGAAATCCTTGAGAGAAACGTCGCTGAGATCAGACTTCGTCAAACTGAAGTCAGGTGCTTTCGAGCCGACCGACGGCAACTCGCCACAAGTGTTGATTGGATTTCCTTTTAGCGTGATCTGAGCCATCACAGTCTCCGGGCTTGGTTGTTTGCTGATATCGAGCAAATAGTATCCAGTTGGCTATCAGAGACAACAAGGGGGCGCAACGCGAATCGAACAACGCAGCTAGGGTGTGTCACTTTCGACTCGTTCTTGAGCCGGCGGATCCAGTGCAGGGAAGGGAAATTTTTCGCTAGGCACGCGAGCGGAAACCATTAGTTTGGTCAGACGTTCGACCACCTCTGGATACTCCGCCGCGACGTCATTCTGCTCCGCTCGATCGGCTTCGAGATCATAGAGTTCGGTTTTTATAGGTGCGTTTCTCAACTCTCCCTCAACTCTAGTCGGCCGCAAGCGTTGGCGAATTGCTTTCCACTTGCCCTTACGAATCGCCTGCTGATGTCCGTACGCAGGAAATTCCCAATAAAGAAAATCGGCGGGATCGGACTCTTTGCCCATTAATTCAGGCAACAAGCTCGCTCCCGTGCTGCTCTCGGGAACGCTCGCCCCGGCTGTCTCAGCAAACGTCGGCATGAAATCCCAGAAAGCACCAATTCGCGAAGACTCCGTACCCGGCATAATCTTGCCCGACCACCGTGCGATCATCGGTACGCGAATACCACCCTCGTAGAGACTGCCTTTGCGGCCTCTCAAGCCAGCGGCTGACTCAAAAAAGTCGGAATCCGCGCCACCAAGACGCTCGTAAGTCGGCCCGTTGTCCGAAGTAAAAATCACCAACGTGTTTCCGTCGAGCCCGTACTCGGAAAGCTTCGCCATGATTTTTCCGACATCCCGATCCAAATGCGAAATCATTGCCGCGTATCCCGCCCGCGGCGATGGATGTTTCAGATAGCCCTTGTGTTCGTATTCGGCCTCGGGAATTTCACCTTCGTATTCCGCCAACGAGTCTTTCGGCACTTGAATTGAGAGGTGCGGAATCGCAAATGGCATGTACAGAAAAAACGGAGCGTCCTTATGCTGGTCAATAAAT
Organism: uncultured Pirellulaceae bacterium; assembly: GCA_964397295.1. Taxonomy (GTDB): domain Bacteria; phylum Planctomycetota; class Planctomycetia; order Pirellulales; family Pirellulaceae; genus CAYNJG01. The sequence continues at coordinate 11,691 of CAYNJG010000087.1, read as the reverse complement.
TCTAGCGCGACCTCAGTGAACTTGTCTTGCGAATAAGTTTTTCCATTCAACGTTCGATCATTGCCAGGAAGCACTTCCTTCTTATTGTTGCGCCACAAAAATCGCGGATAGTGATTGTGCGCATGTCGCTGACAATTGAATCCGTAGAACAAATCGAAGCCCTGCCGGTTGGGATCTCCAGTGGTGCCAAAATGCCCTAGTCCCCATTTGCCAATGGCGGCGGTTGCGTAACCTTTTTCTTTCAGGAGCTCACCAATTGTAAGTTCGTCGTCGGGTATCGGATTCTGGCCTGGAAATTCCCACCCCTGCGTTTCTGCCATGTGTTGCAGATGTTGGGGGTCACCGTTGTTACGAACGTATGTGCGTCCGGGATGCTTGCCAGTTAATAAGCAACACCGCGACGGTGCACAGACGGCGTTCCCGGAGTAGAAATCTGTAAAACGCATCCCTTCCTTGGCGAGTTTGTCGATGTGGGGCGTCTTGATCCACTTTTGACCATAACAACCAAGCTCGCCATAACCCAAGTCATCGGCAAGGAACAAGACAATGTTCGGCGGCTGATCTGCGGCGTCAAGTCTCGCCCAAAGCACACAGAAAAGAAAACCACAGGCAAGCAACGAGCGAGAGATTGAATGGAGCATTAATTTAGCCAGCCACTTTTCGGATAGATAAGAGCGCTACCGGACCGTCTCACCAATTGACCGGCCCGTCAGGAGGCCGGGATTTTAGATCTTTCTGTACACAAATGCCAATCGGGCCAAACGCCCGTCACTTCGATAAAGCCCCCTCGTCGTAGGGATTGCTACGTGAGCAGGCCAGTTCGCTCGTCCTCACAGACGTCACAAACCGCACAACCATTTTCGAGTGCATTCATCCAGCAAGAAGACCTCGATAGCAACCACGAAAACCCCTCGGTGGACCAACTCTAACGAACACTTTCCAAGTGCTTTATGTCAATTTTTACTATGCATCTCACGATTTCGGCTTGTCACCTTGAACGACGCGGAAACTGAAATCACCGACCAAGATCTCGACACCGACTCGTTGTCGACTGGCGTCACCTACATGGTGTTGCTGGCCGTCGCGCAGCGAGGCGTTGGGTTCTTGCGCACTGCATTGTTCTGCCGTCTCTTGGCAGAACAAGAGCTAGGACAATGGTCGCTAGTGTTTAGCTTCGTGATGTTTAGTGCTCCCATGACGCTAATGGGTATCACAGGATCGTTCGGGCGATATGTCGAATACTATTTCCAGCGTGGACTCGTCAGGCAATTTTTTCGACGTACGGCATTTGTCGTCACTGCGCTAACCGGCCTTGTGCTCACTGGGATGTGGGTCTTCCAGGATTCCGTATCCTGGTGCCTCTTTGGAAGCGTTGAACAACGGCATTTGCTGTTGCCAGCATGCATCACCCTACTAACTACGATTCTCTATAACTACTATCTCGAAGTTGTCATTGCACTTCGGCGGATCAAAGCCGGTTCGCTGATGTCACTGATTTCGAGCTGGGTTTTCGCGGTCGTCGCTGTTGCGTCGCTCTACTTCACGAACCTTGGTAGCTACGGCGTTATCATCGGCTTCGCCGTCGGCAACTTGGTTGCAGCAGCCTATGCCTATTTCGTTCTGATGGGCATTTGGAACAAGTTGCCACAATCGAAGACATCGTTTTCTCATTCAAGCCTTTGGAAAAAGTTGGCGCCTTTTGCATTAGGCTTATGGGTGGTCAACTTAATTACGAACACATTCGATATGGTTGATCGCTACATGATCATCCACTTTTCGGGACTCGATGTAGATCTCTCTCAGGGCTTAGTTGGACAGTATTTCAGCAGCATGGCTATCCCGCTATTGATGGTGGGTGTCAGTACGAGTCTTGCACACTTGGTGATGCCCTACCTGTCGAAGGACTGGGAACAAGGAAAATTCAAAGCTGTTTCTGATCGCGTCAACTTGTCGATGAAGATGCTAGGAATGATGCTATGCATCGGATCGGCTCTTGTCATCCTCGTCGGGCCGATCATGTTCGACGTAGTCTTTGGCGGCAAATACGACGCGGGCTACGCAGTATTGCCGTGGACCGTCGCGTTCTGCTTTTGGCGTGCGGTTTCCACGATGTGTTACAACTACCTGTTTTGCGTCGAGCGCACACGACTTATGTGCGTGTCCTTGTTCATTGGACTGGTCGCGAATATCGCGTTCAACGCACTGCTGCTACCGAGCTTAGGACTGCTGGGAGCCGCACTTGCCACTTCTATCGGCTCAGCACTCAATCTTGCAATCGTGATGGTGTTCAACGTTAAACTCGGACTGCGCATGAGTCCTGGCGTCATATGGGTCTTCCTGTTTCCACTCGTCTTACCCTTCGGAGCAACCGTTTCGGCTATCGCAATCATCTTGCTGATTTGGATCGCCATCAAAACGACCTGGGTATTCTCGAAGAATGAGCTTGAGCAAATCGACGACATCCTCAGCAGCTTGATGACAAAGGTGCTACCGGGCAAGTTGGTGCACCGAATGGGCATCGTCGCCAACTAACGTCGTGGATTATGCTACGGCAAGTTAGCCGGCGCTTGCGGCCAAGGAGTCTTTCCTGGTGGCCAGCTTTTGGGTTGTTTCGCTCTCGCTTTGTCCACACGGTCGATCAGCCACTGGGGAACGTCCTTGTTCTCGTCGATTCCGTAGACGTAAGGCAATGCAGGACGCATCAGCAATGGCTTATTGCCAAGCGGCGGCCGCTCTTTGGCAACCGCCTCGAGCCTCGCCTTCAGTTCCACGACAAGCTTCGGATGTTGTGAGGCTACGTTTTTGGTTTCACTAGGATCATTCTTAATGTCGAACAGCCGGTCTCCCATCAGTTTAAAATCACCCGAGCGGATCGTCGGAATGCGTACACTGCCAGTCACTTCGTAGATGATCTCCGTGCGTGGACTCGGTTCTCCATCGAAGATCGCCGCATTCATGTCGAGCCCATCAATCGGTCGCGGTTGCTCGAGCTTTCCACCGCCAAGAATGGCAAATGTGGGGAATAAATCCGTGACGTGCATCATAGCGTCGTTGGACGTGCCTGGCTTAAGTCGTCCAGGGAAACGCATCACGCAAGGCACGCGTACACCGCCTTCGAAAGTTGTATTCTTGGTACCGCGAAACGGACGATTGCTCTCTTCGGTGAGCCCACCATTGTCATTCGCAAAAATCACCAATGTGTTCTCAGTGAATGCGTACGCGTCTAGTGCCTTAAGTATTCGACCGACCGCTTCGTCAAAGCATTTCAGTGCTGCATCACGCGGGCTAAGCGTATCCGTATGACGTGGAACCACATCGATCGGTCCATGCACCGCGTTGAAAGGCACATAGATAAAAAACGGCCGCCCCTGTCTCTGCGCCGCGATAACTCGTTCGGTTTCGGCAGCGATTAAGTCGGTGGCATAGCCATCCTCTTTCAACGGCTGTTCGTTGCGGTGCCAATCGTAGACATGAAACGGCACGGGCGCGTTGTGCGGAATCATAAATGTGTTGTAGTCGATCCCCCATGCGTAATGTCCGTATTGGTGCGTGAAACCCTGCTGCATCGGCAAATGTTCTTTCAGCCATTCCCCACAGTGCCACTTACCAATCAACGCAGTGAAGTAGCCCGCCTCCTGCAGAACTTCAGCAACCGTCCGCTCTTCCGTATCGAGCGCGTGAATCCTACGTGTGACTTCGCCGTCTTCATTAGTTGCCAATGTCAGACCGACTTTTTCGAGATAGCTAGGTTTGCCAAAATCCTCTGACCGCCAATCACTCCATGTTCGAAATGCATAGCGGCCAGTCAGCAATGCAGCCCGAGTTGGTGCACACACCGAGTGCGTGTAGAACTGCGTCATCCGTACGCCTTCGGTCGCAAAACGGTCCAAGTTCGGGGTCAGGCCCGGAGTGCCGCCGTTGAAACCAGGCTGCGCGTAGCCCATGTCGTCGGACAGAATTAGCAGAATATTGGGGCGTTTCGTTTCTTCAGCTGACGTTACTACCGGAGCGACAGCACTGAGAACGACAAAGAGCAGCAAAGCGAGCAGGATCTGCTGGGACGGAACGATACGGCGGAGCGATTGAGCTGAACGTTCCCAGGTGGAACTCTGGCACAAGATTGGTAGGAAACGCATGCAGTGCACCTTGTCGCGGAAGGGAAGCACACGTTCTAGCAAGAGAAGGAGCCAATTCCAAGTGAATGGAGGAATTGCGAGACGTCGTTGTTACCGTGGCACGAACAATTGGTTTTGAAGTCGCACAGCGGGATTCTGAAAGCCATCCGTGACGACGGATTCACCTTTTAACGACCGAGTTGCTTGGACGCGTACGTACGATGCTTGTTCGTCGGACGTCAGGCTATCCAACAACTGTCGAGAATTTTTGTCACCGATCCGGTAGAGAACTTCGATCCCACGAACTTTTTGCAGCTGCTCAGCGTTCTGTGGAGCACCAATGTTCCACTGTGCAATCAGCGACTCTAGTCGTTCTCGCACTTCCGGTGTGACATCGCCTTGTATCATCGCTCGCAATTCGGGCTCAATCTGGCTGCCAGTGTCGCGGAGTGTTCGGTACGCACGGTCACGGACCGAGAATCGGTTGTCATCTAGTTTCGCAACTAGTGCATCAACATCGATTTCGGAGTCTCGAACGAGCTTGGGGAATTTGTCTTTCAGAAATTCGAACGTCGACTCTCCGCCGGACGCCAACTGCCACATCAACGCTTCTGCGTCCTGGTCCCCTGCAAGACTTAGCTTTTGCCAAAGTGCTTGCAACTGCGGCGGCGAGAGATCGCGAAATTCGACGCACGGCTCAAGTTCGGCTTCGTGAACGATTTCGCCTGAGGACGGATCAAAAACCGTAATACTTCCAACGTAGTTTGACCTCGATGAAGTACGTCCATTGATCCTTACAACCTCACGCTTTTGCAAATAGTCGATCACGGCCAAATGATCGCCAACCGACACTAACTGCGGTGGAATGCTTGAGCTAAACGAACGAGCTCCCCGTGTGATGGCCTTCGACAAAACGACTTGGTCAATCGGGGCGTAGTGCTCGTTGTATCGTCGAATACGAGTTATTTCGCTATTGGACCGCCGTTCTTGTTCCAACGCAAACCAACATTTGTGCTTTGGCGAATACGTACTCGTAGTGTTGCGTTGCGAGTACTTGGCGTGGAGCAGCTTCGGCTTCTTGGTAGCAACATCTACGCTCCAAATGCCAGTTTGAGTATCGATCAACAGTTGCTTTTCACCAGCAACGTAGTGCATGCCCGAGATCCGGCCCATGTTCCGCGCAATTGTACGAAGGGTGATGGATTCCGTGTTGCCAGTTTTTAAGTCTTTGATGTACAGCCGATGTAAGTCTGCACAATACAGTTTCGTTCCATCTTCGTTCAACGCACCGAACGCAGCAGACTGCGACGCCACAGTGCTTCGTCCGATTTTCGGTCCGCGAATCGAGAACTCATTCCAGAAAACTCGCGTCACGGGCCTTACTGCTGGCGGCTGATCGCCCGTCCCGGGTAGCTTTCCACGGTGCATTGCAAAAAACGACTCGCTTTGAATCGATTCGACGAGCTCACTACGTCGCTCGGTGTCTAGCTCAGAAACTAGAGATGTGAGCTTGGAATGAGCAAGCTGCAATCGCATAGGCCCATCCTCTGGCCCAACTTGAATCAGCGACTGAGGGTTCTGCCGCATCATCATCGTCACCGCCGATAGCTTCACGCCGATTTTTTCGGCAACGTAGGCTTTCAACCGTTCTGGGTGCAAATGGCGATTGTCACTTGTGAATCGTAATGCTTTCGCTCCAAAGTGATATTCCACCGGTACGCCAGCGACCGACGTTTTGACAACCGGTTTTTCACGACCTTCCGCGATGATTTTCTCGACCGTGACACCAGGGGCAATATCTACATTCCAACGCAACGCTTGCGAACTGGCCAGCACCAACGTAACGGGACAAGATTTGTCAGTGACTTTGATTTTTGCATCGCCGCTCGTAAAGCTACCTACAAAATAGGCACGCGAATTCTCTTTCGACGTCGGTTCTTCGCCGGCCAGTAGCTGCCGCACGGAGACTAGCTCTTGTTTCAATTCGTCCCGTTGCAATTTGGAAAGATCCGACGCATCTGATTTCGACTTCAACTTCGCAATCATCGTAGTTAAGTCTGACAAAGCACTAAAACCATCAACACTGCCACTTCGCTTGATAATGCGTCCCTTGTCGTGGAGTTGCACCGGTCCGTCGTGGACTAATTCGCATGTATCGGCGTCAATCACATACTGGTATCGCTGTGGTCTCTGACCAAAGTTGGCGGCCCATTGCGATCGAGCTCCGGTTAAAACCGCGTAGTCACCGGCAACAATTAGCTGTAGCGACAAATTGGCAAGCATATTCGGATTGCCGCTCGAATATCCCGCCGGAGGCCGAGAATCTTGCAACGGTCGATTGATAGGCTTCTCCGAAACGATCTGGCCCTCGGCCGACAGACGCAGGAACTGCGCATTGGAACTCGATGAACTCGGTTTTGTCTGAATCACCGGGACTCGGACACCAACCGCCCAAATCTCATCAGTCGCTGGAGCGTACGCCATCCCGATGACGGGACATTGCGTAAGGCCGACTTTCGACCACGTGCCAGACTCAATATCGAGTGCCACGATGGCGCCGGTGCTCTCTGTCGTTACACAGAGCAATCGATGGCGTTTCGAGTCATAAGCCACCGCACGAATACGAGCGCGAGACGCGAGCACTTTGGAATCCATCGGCACCGTCGTCGTTTTAGTTCCAAGGTGGTTGGTGCCACCTTGTTGTATCGTGACCAACATCCCGGACGTAGAGAGCCCGAAGTTCAGTACCTCGTCGTCATCGGGAATAGCAAGCTCGTACCGATTTGCTCTTCCTTGGTGAGGCACAAGCGAGGCCGCTTCCGGGCCAATTATGTCAAACTCGCCATGACAGAACTGCAGTGCCGATGAACTGATTTCCGTCGAAAAACTTGCCGAGTATCGCAAGTCACTGAGTTTCTTCGCAGACAGTAACCTTCGCTGCTGCCGACACGTATCGATTAACTTAATTGTTTGATTAGCAACAAACGCAGTGCGCCATTCTTTGCTCGCGGGTCCCAGCACAATTGGCCGCTCGTACCGTTGCGCTTCGTACTTCGTAACGGCCTGACTGCCTGCAAGCAATTCACCGCGACTATTCGTTCCCGTGTTTTGATAATCGAACAATCGCTTTTCCGCAGCGGTTCTCATGTCCAGTAAGAGCGGATGTTCGATACCAATGACTTTCTGTGTATCCGTAGATTCGACGATCACCGCAAACACATCGACGTTGTCCGCTAACTTGAGATTCCACAATGTTGGCACGTTACACTCGAGCACCAAGATGATCGGCGTGCCGGTTCGCTGAAGATGCACTTCGGCGTAGCTCTTGCTGAAGCGATTCGCTTTCGTGCGAAATTCGTCGGGCAGCGTGCTTCCGCTATTGAGTTTTACATAGTGAACTTCCGGCCGCTCCGTCGACGGCAACTCGCATTCTTCACCGGCCATGGCCGATTCTAGCTTGGCTAAGCTTTTGGCAAACTCGTCCGCCTGCTTGGTGTCGCCCAAGTCGCGGATGAACTGGATCTCGTACTTCGCGGTTTCAAAGTTAGGCGTCTTTTTCTTATAGTTAGACGTTGGCAGAGCGTGTCGATTCCGCGAACTATTTTGCTGATCTCTCGACTTGATAACGGAAATCGCGCGAGCGAAATCGCGCATCATACGTTCGGCCTTCGCCGGGTCCGTCTTATGCAATTCCGCCATCGACTGTTGAAACTTGTCGATCTGCGTCTGCAGATCGTTCAGTTTCGATGCATCCGCTTTTTTGGCCGGCGCGGGTGGCGGAAGTGGTGCTTGCGGAGAATCGAACTGGGCCAACAGCCCCGACGATGAGAAAGCAAGGCACAAGCAAATGCTGGCTCGGAACACCAACGTAAAAATAGCCGACTTTGAAAGCGATTTACGACGGCGAACAATTATCGCGGACATAGGATCTCCAACGCGGTTGAACATCCGTAATATAGCCGCTAATAGAATGGATCGCGCGCGTCTGGTTGCGACCATGGGCGCTCGCGATCGAGTTAAATCTCGACTATTTGACGACTTCTACACAATTTTCAATTGAAACGATGCCGTCAACTTTTCGAACCGACTCTTGTGCCATTTGCTTTTGGAAATAGCTTCGTACTTTTCCGTGGAGGACAACATGTCCCTCGCTGGCTTCGCAACGTAGCTGACGTCGAGAAAGATAAGGATTGTGGTCGATCGCGTTTTGGACTCGATCTTCCAAGCAAATGATTGGCTCGGTGCTGCTGATGCTGCTCATTAGGAGGGCCTACCTACGTGTTTGCGCGGATTCCATTCGTTTTCTCCCCTCTGGGAGTTCGGATCCTTCCCCCAAATATCGGTGAAAAATAACCACTCGTGTTGAAACCCAATGTTTTTGATCGAAAAACTGCCGTCACCAAGTTCGATTTGTCCGACAATGACGAACGTACTAGCCACTGCACGCAATTCCAGCCAAGAATCCGTACCAAATCAGCAACACGCCCACGAAAAAAAGGCTCTGCCACAGCTGCTTTCTAAGCCACCGTTTTCCCGTTTCCGCCCCAGCGAGAATAAACTCGCATCGACGTTGGAAAGACGGATGCAACCAAGTTCGCGCATCCGGGTCGTCACCTGCGATCGATGCGATGGCCCGCAGGTACTCAACGTGCGAGCCCTCTGAATGACTCGCGGCCCAGAGGTCAGCCTGCAACTCGAAGAGTTGTGCCAAACGTCCGAACAGAAGTATGCCCGCACACATTCCCGCCACCGCAGCGATTTTCACTACGGCAAGTGCATGTGGTGAAGCCCAAGTGACTGAAATCGTCGCCATGCCCAACGCAAAAACGGCCAACGCCGCAACAAGCAAACGCAGCGGGTGTCGGTTCTTGATGTGGCCCATCTCGTGAAGAAACACGCACTCCACATGCTTCGTCGATAAATCGTTGAGCAACCCATCGGACAGAAAAATGTATCGCCAGCGATCAACGATCCCAGCCACTGCGGCGTTTCGTACCGTCCGGCCGGTTTCCCACACCAGAATGTCCCGACTGCGAAGCCCCAAACGTTCGCCATGCAGCTCGAGCCTTTCACGCAAAGCGCCAGCGTCCAGCGAACGCGTTTGCCACATGCGACGCAACATTGCGGGAAAGAAGAACATCATCGCAAACAACGGCAGGATTCGCACGAAAGCCAAACTAAGTTCGTTAGGAAAAAGTGGGGACAGCGATGCAACAACGTCTTGCCACCCAACAACCAATAGAATCGCAAACAACGGAAGCAATACAAACTGCCGCGCTCGACGTAGCACGAACCTCCACCTGCCGAGTTGCCTCGTGGCTGGGTCCAATTCCGATTCAAGGCTAAACAGAATCGCCCACGAACCGAGAAGCGGCAGTAAGACCGGCAGCAACACTAGTGGACGCGATACAAGACGTGTGGGAGAAACCGCTGAAACGAACTCTGGCCAGCGAAAACATGTTAGCACCAACAAACTGGCTACTAGCCAAACGATGCGGTGCAGGAGAAAACGAGTCGAAAGCCGCTTTTCGGCTTGCTGCTTTGTCCCAACACGTAGATCCGCAAGCGTCTGGCGCAGAACGAAAAGCGAAGAAAGTAGCACCGCACTCGGCGCCACGACGATACCAAGCCAGCACGTCCATACGGGAGCGGTGACTACGATCGCGCGAGCATCTTGCAAAGCCAGACTCGCGGCAATGACGGCAATGATGCAGACTTGCATGTTGCGGCAGCGTTTGCTGATGCACTCAAAAAACGTCGCACCAGCGAGACGCCGTTCACGAAGAGGAGCGGAATCTTACTCCGTTCCATCTTAATCACGCATGCCGCTAACTCTGCAACCAAGCCGGCAAGTGATCCGCACTTGGCAGTGTTACGATCGATGCGTTTTCGATTTTGTCGTTCGCGACGATTTCATCGACAGCCACCTGTGGCGGAACCGCATCAAGGTTCAAAACGCCTAGCGCCGTGCCATCCGCTTCTTGCGACGCACGCCCTACGGACATCTGAGCAATATTCACGTTATGCTTGCCAAACGTTGTGCCAATCGTACCGATGATCCCTGGAACATCAGCATGACAGAAGATCAACAACTCGCCATCCAAATACGCTTCCAATCGGAAATTATTGAGCCGAATCAAGCGAGGCATCCCGCTTCCGAAAAGCGTCCCAGCCGCGGTGTATTCACCGCCATCCGATTCAATGGTCGCCGTGATTGACGAACTGAATGCTCCCGGGCCCGTGATGGATTCACTGGAAACGTCAACGCCTCGATCACGCAACAATACTTCCGAATTGATGATATTGACGGACTCATCCATCGCGTTTTCAAGCAGCCCTGCACAGAACGCAGATCGTAGAAGCTTGGTGTTCTTGTCCGCGATTTCACCGCGAAACTTCAAACGAACTTTGTTCACACTGCCTTGATTCCATTGCGACAACAACACACCAAGGCGATACCCAACATTCAGATATCCGCGCAACGAATCCAGCGTCTTAGGATCAACTGCCGCTACGTTCACAGCATGTCGAATCTCACCCGTGCTGAGGAAATTGATAGCCAACTCACAGGCTTCTACCGCGACGTTCGTTTGAGCTTCTTCTGTGCTCGCCCCAAGGTGCGGAGTACACACAACATTGGGCATGCCAAAAAGCGGACTATCTGTACATGGCTCGTTCTCGTAGACATCCAGTGCAACGCCTCCGAGCTTGCCACTTTCGAGCCCTTTGGCTAACGCCGCCTCATTGTAAATTCCACCCCGTGCACAGTTGATCAGCCGTGCGCCGGGTTTGATCAATTCAATTTTCGCTTCATCGATCATGTTCCGAGTTTGATCGTTCAGCGGCGTATGGACGCTAAGATAGTCGATACGTGGAAGCAGCTCATCCACCGTGTCGAACAATTCGATATTGAGTTCTTTTGCGCGCTCGGCAGTCATGAACGGATCGAAACCAACGACGCGCATGTCGAACGCTTGGGCGCGAGACGCCAACGCCAGTCCAATCCTTCCCAGTCCAACGATGCCGATCGTTTTGTCAGCCAGTTGGGCACCCATGTATTTTTTGCGATCCCAGCGACCCTCAATCAGACTTTGGTACGCCGGCGCCGTGTTTCGAGACAGTGCCAACATCAGCGCGAATGCTTGTTCGGCCGTGCTAAGCGTATTTCCCGTCGGCGTGTTCATGACAACGATGCCCTGACGCGTTGCGGCGGGCTTGTCGATATTGTCGGTACCCACGCCAGCGCGGACGATCACCTTCAGACGAGTATTCCCATCGAGCGATTCTGGCGTAATCTTCACACCGCTACGGCAAATAGCACCGTCGAATTCCGCAAGCGCAGACTTCAGTTCGTCGCCCGCAAGTTTGGTTCGGATTTCGTATTCGATGCCGGGAGCCGCATCCAGCAATTGCAGCCCTTCGGCCGCGATGTCGTCCAATACAATGACGCGTGGCATATTGTTCTCGAGTCGTGAAAGAAATGGTTTGACTAGAATCAGCCGTGAGGAGATTAACCGTGCTGCTTCGCAAATTCGACCATGTAGTCGCTTAACGATTGCACGCCTTCGACCGGCAT
>CAYNJG010000086.1:0-26590 GCA_964397295.1 uncultured Pirellulaceae bacterium | reverse complement strand
CTGGATACGACGCCGAGTTACATGATCGTGGGCTTGGAGATTCGAGCTTCATTGGTTCAACCTTCGACTTTTCGGGGGTTGGTCGAAGTGGTGGGCAGTGGGCCACCATGATTTCCGACCAGTTTTTCTTGAGTGCCACACACTCTCACCCGTCTAGCTCCGTGACTTTCTATCATCCTAACGGTACGACAACAGCAACGATTAATGTTGTTGGTGGCTCTGCGATCCCGAATGATAGACGCCGAGTTGCCGGGTTGATTGTGCCCGGCGGGGTGCAGACTGGTGGAACCACTCCTAGCGACACCGACTTATGGGTGGGCCAGCTTGCAACAGCGGTGCCGTCATGGGTTGCCACTTATCCGCTGGGAGCATTAACAATGCAGGGCGAAAATGTGTTTGTTGCTGGGAATTGCCCGAATAGTCTCGGCTCGGAAACGTGCGTCACTTCGCCACAAGAGTTTGTGTTAGGTACGAACGACCTAGATTCCGTCGGCAATGCCATCACGACTGCTGGTTCAAGTACCTTCGGTTCCATTGGAGCTTTCTATACTCGTTCGACGACCGCATCTGATACTGGAGATACTCGTTTCGAAGGCGGCGATTCTGGTGGTCCCACCTTTGTCAGTCGAGGTGGCGCTCTCGAATTGGTTGGAATTCATTCGGGAGTAGCACCGGCGCAATCAGTGGACGTGGCAGTCCAGGCATACGCGAGTGAGATTAACGCCATTGCGGTGCCAGAGCCATCGTCGTTCATTTTTCTCTCTGCGGTATTCCTACTCATTGCCGGTAGCAAGAGATTTTCCACTCGCGTCGTCTAGTGAGACGCTGCCGTTTTTTTCTGCCATAATCAGAAACGGTAACCAATCTTTGCTTCGTTTGGTCGAATGGCCAACATCCAGCGCGATTCCGGCTCTTTTCAAGGCTCGTGTTATGGCTGACAAACTTCTCAAAGCTGTCTTCTTAATAGTCGCGACGATTCTCTTTGGGTGTGGAACCGCCGACTCTACAAAGGTAGATCGCAACTCAACCGTAGGTGTGGTGAAGCTGCTTGGAGAACGCCGCTACGAAGAATCGTATGCTGTTAGCAGCCGCCTACTGAAGCAAAACGAACATGCTGATGCAACGCTTCTGCAGCTACATGGCGAGGTGTGTCGGAAACTGGGGCTACGAGAAGAAGCAACGCAAACCTACCAGCAGCTATTGAAAATCAACCCAAGCAACTCTGATGCGGTGGCATTCTTTAGGCACCAAAAAATGCAACAGACTCGCCCACAACCCAAGTTCACCATCGAACGGATCGCTCTTGCGCTTCCGCTCGAGCCCGATCCCGCTTACGAGAAGAAGTCTCAACCTCCGCCCGTGAAACCTAAAAAGCAATTCGGTCCAGCCGATCTTGTTGATCGCAGATTTTTCGAAGGTGCAACAGAAGCGCGGCGACAACAAATGGAGGCTGATGTCCGAACGTTGTTTGAGGCTGACTATGATCAAAGAGCCGGTTGGGAAGAGCGTCCGATGGATCAGATTCCAAAGCGAATCGTGCGCGCTGATTTGGGGCTCGGTGTGGCGGTTGCGGATGTCTTGATTCCTCGGACTCCGTCGACAGGTCGCTATTCACCGCGGGAGATGCTCGAAGAACCCCGAGCCATTCGAAATCGAATGCTCTCCGGATCTGCGATTGCGGCCCCGTTCAGCTTCTCGACGACGCCCAGCTCTCCCATGTGTAAGTCGGGACCAATCATTGTTGGTGCTGCTCGTTCCGGCGGCAATTAGTGGCATAGACGAGGCGTGTAGCTTGACTCTCGGCGATTCAGTAGTCACGCTTTGTGTTGCGTTCGCTTCAACTTATCTGCCTGCCGAGAATAACTTATGCCTACCAAGCTGATCCTCCGCGTACTTGCGATGCTCTTTTCCGTACTCTTCGCACGGTATGCGTTCGCCGCTGATCCACCGAACATCGTTTTCATCTTCTCCGACGATCATGCGACGCAGGCGATTAGCGCGTATGGATCGAAGATTAACACGACACCAAACATCGATCGAATTGCGCGTGAGGGTGGAGTCTTTTACAACTCTTTCTGCGCGAACTCGATTTGCGGACCTTCGCGGGCGTGTATTTTGACTGGTAAGCACAGTCATCAGAATGGCTTCCTCCGCAATGGAAATCGGTTCGATCCGACACAAGTTACGTTTCCGCCGCTGCTGCAGAAAGCTGGCTATCAAACGGCCATGATTGGCAAATGGCATCTTAGCTCGGATCCAATTGGCTTCGACTATTGGGAAGTGCTTCCAGGGCAGGGCAACTATTACAATCCAGTGTTCCTTCAGATGGATGGCGAGCGTAAACAATTTGAGGGCTACTGTACCGACTTGATCACTGACAAAGCTCTTACCTGGCTGAAGGATCGCGACACTACCAAGCCTTTCTTGTTGATGTGTCAACACAAGGCGCCGCATCGAAATTGGTCTCCAGCCGAGCGGCATTTCGATATGTTCCCGGACGATGTACCTGAGCCGGAAACATTGATGGACGAGTACGCAGGACGTTCGTCGCTGTTGCAGGAAAACGAAATGTCACTTCGCAACCATTTTCATTGGGGGCACGACATGAAGTTCAAGGGTGAGAACCTGTTCCCCGAGTCTTTCGAAGGTCGTCATCAAAACGCCGAGTATCGTCGGATGACGGACGAGCAAAAAAAGATTTGGGATGCGAAGTACGGCCCGGAAAACCAAGCTTTCATTGCCAAGATGAAAGCAGGCGAATATTCAGCGGACGACGTCTTGCGTTGGAAGTATCAGCGATACATCAAGGACTATTTGAAATGCGTCGCGGCGGTAGACGATAGCGTTGGCTCGGTTTTGAAGTACTTGGACGACAACGGACTCTCCGAAAACACGGTCGTGATTTATTCCTCCGATCAAGGTTTCTATTTGGGAGAACACGGTTGGTACGACAAACGCTGGATGTTCGAAGAATCGCTGCAGATGCCGTTCGTGATACGTTGGCCGGGCGTATTGGCACCTGAAACGAAATCGAATTCATTGATTCAGAATATCGATTATGGCCCCACGTTCCTTGATATGGCCGGAACTGAGATTCCCGCCGAAATGCAAGGTCGCAGTATGGTGCCGCTACTAAGTAACGCTGGTGAAGCAACAGCCGATTGGCGAGACGCGATTTACTATGCCTACTACGAAAACGCCTCCGTGCACGCGGTGCCAATTCACGATGGAATTCGAGGCAGTCGCTATAAGCTGATGTTCTTCCCTCGCGGCAAACAGTGGCAGCTATTTGATCTTAAAGAAGATCCTCAAGAAATGAAAAGCGTCCATGCCGATCCGGAGTACGCGCCGGTGCTCGCGGCGATGCAGCAGCGATATCGCGATTTGCGAAGATTCTATGATGCGAATTGGGCAGCCATCCCGCAAACCCGCGGCGACGAAGCTTGGTGGCGTGACCGTAACAAAGCCAAACTCGACCAAGCGAAACAAGGGGACATCGACTTAGCGTTTATTGGCGATTCGATCACGCAAGGTTGGGAACGAAAGGGCAAAGACATCTGGGCCGACAAGTACGCCGATCGAAAGGCTATCAATCTAGGTTTTGGTGGCGACCGAACGGAGCACGTTATCTTTCGGCTGCAAAACGGAAGTCTGGCGAATATAAAACCGAAGGTTGCCGTGCTGATGATTGGTACGAACAACACCGGCCATCAAATGCAAGAACCAGCCGAAGTGGCAGAAGGGGTCGAAAAGATTCTCGGCGTCCTAGAATCCAAGTCACCAGAAACGAAAGTGTTGTTGCTTGGCGTATTCCCACGCGGCAAGCAGGCGTTGGACGCGAAGCGACTAAACAACGTGGCGATCAACCAACGCATTCGTCGCCTGCACGATGGCGAACGCGTGCACTACTTGGATATTGGACAGGTCTTTCTTGAAGAAGATGGCAGGCTTTCGCCTGAGATCATGCACGATGCACTGCATCTTACTCCGGAAGGCTACCGTCGTTGGGCGGAGGCAATCGAACCGACACTTCAAGAGTTGGGCATTTGACTAGCGACCGGTAAACACGATCGTATGAGCTAGTTCCGGCACTAGTTTGTCCAGCCATTCTGCGACTTGTTCGTCTTGGTAGCCGAGCAGCGCACTGGCATATTCGTCGTCGGACATGCATTTCCCGTAGTGGACGAGTGAAGAACAGCCCTCTTCGGTGTACTCGCCCGCATCGGGGTCGTGCATTTCAATGGATCCGCGAATCGTATCGCGTACGTAGTTCAACCACTCGGAAGATCTTGTATCGGGGCTGCGAATGAGTTCCCAAAACGCGTCGACAACTCGCTCCGGTTCCACATTCGTTTGCGCAACAAGTCCCGCGTAGCCACCGTCGGGATGTGAGTTACTGGTGAAGTCCGGCGAATAGGCCAGTTGCGAGTTCTCCCGCACCATTCGATTCAACGGTGATCCTAATTCGCCGGCCGAAAACACGTGCGCTAGAAAATCCCATTGAACAAGCGGAGCGAAACCGTTTTCGAGCGAAGGCAGCGGAAACAGAAGATACACAACGGAATCTTCGTGGCTAGTTTCCACGATCGTTTTGGTTCCCGCCTTCCACGGTGGAAGTTCTCCGTATGCTGCTGGAGTCTTACGCGGAGTGAGCGGTCGATCGGGAACTCGTTCGAGACACGAACCCACGACGTCGATCAACTGGCTGCGTTCGATATCGCCGGCCACGAGCAAT
Organism: uncultured Pirellulaceae bacterium; assembly: GCA_964397295.1. GTDB lineage: Bacteria > Planctomycetota > Planctomycetia > Pirellulales > Pirellulaceae > CAYNJG01. Next base: position 21,855 of record CAYNJG010000086.1, on the reverse strand, counting down.
GCACAACGATTGCGAGAATAGCCGACTTCGTGTGCATGGCGTAGTCGCTTTGGATCGATCGACTTCAGCGTTTCGGCGGTACCCAACTGATCGTGCCCAAGCGGATGTCCTGGCCATAGGATTCCAGGTAACTGACACATCGATTGCGAGTAGGGTGCCGAGTGCCATTCGTCGATCTCATGCAAGATGATTTCTCGTTCGGCCTCAATGTCATCAACACGCAGCAATGGCTGGGCTACCATGTCCGCCAATATGTCGAGTGCTTCGGGCCAAACGCGTTTCGGAATGTCTGCACTGAAACCGGTGTAGGTGAAACCTGTTTCTGCGTCCGATCCACCGCCATGTCGAACGAGTCTCGCTTCCGTGTCACGGTAGCCGCCGGGAAACTTCACGGTTCCGCGAGACGGAATGTGTTCGAACCAATGATAGATGCCGTGTCCGCCGCCCACTTCGTCATCGGCGCTACCTGCGAATACAAGCCAATACAGCGAAACCGTGTTTACGGGTAATCGTTGAAAGTAGACGGGCACGTCGAAGGGGCCGTCGATACACTCGAAGTCAATCATGGATAGGAGGTCACGCGAAGCCAAGAAGAATGGGCGGTCTAAGAACGTCTCGGTACATTGACGAATAATATTGAGCTGTTTTTACGCGGAAAAATAACACGCCACACATTTTTGGCAACGTAACGGAAACAATCGACTTTGACGATGGAGTCAAACCGTTCGCAAAATTCGCTTTTCGCTTCGACCTATGTGAGAATATTGACGGAGAAGAGGCTAACACACAACGTTCCAACCTAGGTTTCAAGTGTTCGTCACATGCGAGCGGCTTGGAGCTGTCACCATGTGGAGTTAACCATGGCTGCGCCTGTTCGACGTTCAGCAGATTCTTTTCACTGGACCTCTCCGAAACATGAACCTTGTTCGCTTACGCCGATGTCCGGCGGGCAAGGAATGCTAGAGATCGAGATCATCGATCAAACCGTGATTGTCCATAGTCGGAATTGCCTCCTCGTCCAAGGCACCGGCGACGACGCGTACACCGAAGTCGCTGAGTTCGAAATTACGATGGCCCTTGATCGTTGCCAAATCAACTGGGTCTTCAAAGACAAAGAACAGGAAGTCGAAGTCGAGCGAAGCGCCTATTTCGCCGGCTGATGCTTTCAAAGTTCAGCTTTTTCGTTGTCTGATGATGCGATCTTGCCACGCGGTATTCGTTTTCGATAAATTGCCGGCTAAGTCGACGTAGAAGGAGTGCGCGTTTGCGTTTGAATCTGCTTCGCTAAGACGGCTTTAGTTCTTGCGATTCGTGTGAATGGACTTCAGCATGCAGATTGAGCGGCTTGAATTACGACGCATGCTTACTGCGGATGTCGAGATACGTTTTACGTATCCTTCGTTTTTCGATGGTAGCGTGACTTTGGGCGAAGCCACGTTCGCTCAATCTATCGGCGATGTGAACGGCGATGGCTTTAGTGATCTTGCAGCCAGCTTTTCAACCGATGGTCCAACGCCCACGACGTTAGCGGTGATTTTCGGGAGCCAGGCTCGCGGCTCTCTTGAATTCCGCTTCGGCGTGTCGCCAGAGGTCCCGATTCGATCGGCGTTTTGCTGCGGAGAGGATTTCGTCTCATCCGCCTATCCGATTGGCGACACGAATGGCGATGGCTTTGATGATTTTAATTTGGTCGTGTTTCAGTTGTTCGATTCGCAGCCTCGTGACTTTACCGTCTTTGGCGGCGAGGATTTTGACCTCGGAACACAGCTTCAAGAATTGCTAAACCTACAGGGCGAGCAGCTACCACTGTCACCAAGTACACCAGAGGTCTTGCAACCGTTTGACTTCAACGGTGATGGTGTAGACGATTCGTTGCTAGACGCGAGAGCGATCGACATTGCTTTTGGAGATGCCGGTTCGCCTCGTCTCACCGGTCATGTGTCTCCTGATGGTTTGATCGTTGTGGAAGGAGCTGGCGTTGAAGCACTAGGCATCGAGTTTTCTTCCGAGGCAGGACTGCTCGATGTTCCGACGTCTTCGGAGCCGTTTCAGCTGATCTTGCCGGGAAACAGCGAGAGAGTGGCACTCGGTTCGCTTGGAAACGCAGTAGAGTTCTCGGCAGCGACAACATTGCCAATTCGCTATCGTGGCAATGATCCACTCGCGGACTTAACCGGCCGATGGGGAAGTCCAACGGGAACATCGCATTCGATCGATATCTCATTTCAATGTGGAGGCGGGCGAATCGCGGGCGACGTGAACGGTGATGGTGAAGTCGGATTCGGGGACTTCACTATCTTGTCGCATCACTTCGGACAATCGGAACAGATCTTTGCCGGGGGAGATCTCGACTGCGATGGCGAAGTAGCGTTTGCGGACTTCCTGGTGCTAACGCAAAACTGGGGTACGTAGAACGTTGACTATTCCGAGGTCAACTTATGCAGACGGCGAATCAGTTTCTTTCTTTTGCGTCTCGTCACATCCGGCTTAGCGGTTTCTGGCGTTTCGGTTTCTTGTGGGGGCGATTCCTGCGTCGATGTTGTTCCTGTGGGATCCTCGATATTTGCAGTAACCCGCAACTCGTCTTCAATTGGTGGCTCATGCCGTTCAATAACGTAGAGCTCCGCGCCAAAAACAGCTGCGCTCACGACATATACTGCGACCAAGTAGAGAAAGATCGGAAACATTCTGTGACGTAATTCCCCTGGATTTCCCATGTTGCGACTGTGACCAAGGGATGAATCTAGTTGCCGTGCTATCAGTTTTCAATTACAAGACTGCGAATCATCCCGATAATTAAGGTAATGAGATCTTCTTGTTTGGTATCGCAATCAAAACGTTCTATTTTGGATTCTCGAATCGCCAAAAGGCCCGTTTTCAAGTAGTTACTGCGGGGGTCCTTGCAAGAAAAAGATGCGGGTTAACCGGCAAGCTCGGACATGGGGGTTGAGCTTTCGCCGAATGCAGTGACGCTTTCATCAAGCCGCTGGAGCATCGAAAGATGGAGGTTCGACATGCTTGTATCGCGCCGGAATCGGATCTCGCGACCTCCACTTACCGCGCCGCCACCACGACCGGCGACAAGCAACGGAAGATTTTTCTCAGCGTGTTCGTGGCCATCTTGTAGGCTAGAACCGTAGACGATCATCGAATTGTCGAGCAGCGAACTACCATCTGGTTCTTTGATTGATTTCAGGCGACCAAGAAAATAAGCGACTTGTTCGTGATGCCATTTCGTAACCAAGTTGTATTGTTCGCGTTTCTCGTCGGGCGATTTCCAAGAAGTGATTCCATCGTCGTCTTCTGTATTTCCGGATGCATCTTTCCAATGTGACAGCGCGTGCCATGTACCCTGTACGCCATCCACAAAATTGAAGTAGCGATTGCTTTGACCGTGATCGAGCATGAAAGTCGAAACGCGTGTCGCGTCGGCCCAAAACGCGAGTGTCATCATGTCAAACATCAATCGCATGTACTGTCCGTAATCGTCTGGCACGCCAGCGTCTGGGCGGACCAGGCTCTTCGTTAACTGTGGGTTTTGTGCTGCGCGTTTTGCCTGCGCGTCGGCAAACTGAATTCGTTTTTCGATCGCACGTACTGATTCCAGGTACTCGTCCAGCTTGCGATGGTCGTCCGTACTGACTCGTGCGCGAAGCGACCTCGTATCTTCCAAAATTGCATCTAAAACCGACCGATCCGATAGCCCGCCGCTACCAACACGAAACATGCGGTCAAAGACGACACGCGGTTCGGTTTCGCGCGGCACGGGTGTCGATTCATCAGACCAGGAAATCGTATTGCGAACCAAGCTGTTGGAAAAGAAGCCCTCGCCGCGCGTTTGCAATTCCAGCGAAGGAAGAAGTGTCTTGTCGCCCACCAACCTGGCAGCGACCTGATCGACAGAAGCACCACCTGCGTTGATTTCACGCCCGTCGTAACCGTGCCCGGTAAGCCATGTTGCCGTGCCAGCGCCGTGACCATTACCTCGCGGAGTCCAGACTTTTCGCGGAATCACGATGTCAGATTTGAATTCGTTCAGTGGCTCCATGAAACGATTTAGTTTCACGAGCGTTCCATCTTTCGCCACTTCTTGCGGTTTCCAAGCACCCGAGGCGACGCCATTCGGGAAATAGAGATACGCGAGCCGCACGCACTTCTCGGTGGGAGCGTTCCCCGCGACTGCTGGTGCGGACATCACATCCAAAAACGGAAGCGAAAGAGCAACGCCCGCGCCGCGTAGCATCGTTCGTCGCGAGATGGGTTGGTGGTAGCTCATGATTAATTGCTCGCTGCGACGTTTTCTGAACTCGAATTTTGTTTGTATTGAAATGCATAGCTCATCACGATCTCGCGGATCAACGTCTGCATGCGGTCACCATCTTCCGTCACGTTCGCAACGATTTTTCGAATGGTGGGTTCATCGTAGTACTCTAGTTGCCGGCCCAACGCGTAGGACAACATCTTCTTCGATACCTGACGCACAAGATCGTCACGCCGTTGCTCGACAATGATTTTCTTCAGACCGGCCAAGCCGTCGAATTCCGTACCGTTTGGCAATTGTCCTGTCGCGTCGATACGCTTGCGGCCTTGCCTCGATCTGTATCGGCCAAACCAATCGTATTGCTCGAGGCTGAAGCCCAACGGGTCCATTTGGCTGTGACAAGCGTAACAGTTCGGCTTCTCGCGATGCAGTTCTAACTTCTCACGGAACGATAGCCGTCCGTTTTCTTCGATGTCTTCCGACAGCTCACTAACGTTTGGCGGCGGCGGTGGTGGAGGCGTACCAAGCACATTGTCGAGAATCCACTTACCGCGAACGACGGGGCTAGTACGATAGGGAAAGGAAGTAATAGCAAGAAGGCTGCCCTGGCCAAAGATTCCGCCACGGTCTTTCGTGGTGAGCGATACCCTTCGCATGTTGTCGCCTTCGATTCCTTTTATGCGATAGAGCTTTGCCAGTTCTTCGTTCAAGAATGTGTAGTCCGCATCGATCAATTCTGGGATCGGTCGGTTGTTTTGCACAATCTCGTTGAAGAACATACTGGTCTCCTCACGCATTGCAGCCATCAGCGTTTCCGTGCACCACGGGTTGTCGATCGGATCCATTCGCATTCGAACGCCAAGATGGTGCGAGCCCAACCACTGGGAAGCAAAAACGGAACCCAGCGATTCTGCTTTGGGATCGCTTAGCATGCGCTGCACTTGTGCCTGAAGCATCTTCGGTTCGTGCAGCGTTTTCTCGGCCGCCGCTTTCGTCAGCTCTTCGTCTGGCATCGAAGCCCAGATGAAATACGAAAGCCGACTCGCAAGTTCCCAATCAGAAACTTGGAATGCCGAAGACTGCGTTGGGTGATCGCGTTCGCTAAGTAGCAGAAAGCTGGGCGTAATCAGAACCGTTTGAAGCGTTGCCTTTACCGCGAGTTCGTAACTCACGCCATTCGAAACAGCCTTGGTGACTTGATTCGTGAACCGGTCGATTTCTTTGGCGGTCGCTGGGCGACGATAGGCGCGAGTTAGAAACTGGGTGAATACAGTGCGGGCTGCTGCTTCGACATCGTCGTCTGTGGCAGGCTGGCTAACGAAAATCTTATCTCGTACGGCTCGAAGTTTCGGCGTCGCAGGATTGTTCGGCAGCGCAGTCGTGACAACATGTTCGGCGATACCGACGTAGCGTTCCATTAAGAGGGGCTGGATGAACAGCGAGTTGGAGCTGTTGTCAAATCCGCTGGTTGCCGTTAGATCGTCGGGAAAACGATCGATAACATCGATTTCGATACCGAACAGGTCGCGAACCGTGTTGCTGTACTCCCGATGTGTCATCCGGCGAGTTGATTCGTAGCCAGGATTTTTGATATGGCTGTAGTCGAAGTTGTGTACGGCGTTATGCAGCGCGAGGACGATCGTTTTTCGTTCTTCTAGCGTGGGCTGTTCTGCGTCCTCTGGTGGCATGACATGGTTTTTGGACTGCTCGATGACGTTGATCCAGCGGTCGCGTTCTTTGACGATCGGCGAAGTGGCGAGAAGTTTTTCGAGATTCAATTCGCCCGATGAAGAGTCATTACCGTGGCAGTCGATGCAGTACTGCTGCAGCAGTGGGGCGACGTCTTTTTTGAGGTCGGCGTTGGCGAATGGAGCCAATGTTTCATCGTTGACGAGGACTGGCAGAAGCGCGGGTTTCGCCACGCTCACCTTTTCGGTCTGCTCTTTGTCGTCTTCCGATTGGGCGTCCATTGCGGCGCGCAATTCGTCGAGTTTCTCCTCCAACTCTTCGATCAGCGCTTCGTCCTCTTCGTCTTCGGCCTCTTCGAGTTCTTCAAGAATCTCCAATGCACGAAACGGTTTTTCTATTTTGTTGGTGTAGAGCCTGTCTTTCTCTTGTTCGAGAGGACCTTCCTTCGATTCGGGGCCGTCCAAGTAGATCGGTATTAGTTCGAGTGAAATCTCGCGGATACGCTCAAACCCTTCAACAAGCGTTTCCAGCAACTCGATCCGATCTTCGTCATCATCTCGCTCCGCCTCTTCCAGCGTTTCGCGAATTTCCATGAGCTCGCCTTCGACCTCAAGAAGTTCGCCACGCAGTTCGATTTCGGTCTCGAGACGCTGTCCTTGTTCCTCGAGTTTTTCGAGGAGTGCTTTGTCGCCCGCTTCTTCGGCCGCCTCGATCTTGTCCTCGAGTTGTCCGACTTGTTTCAACAACGCGAGAAAATCATCGATGACTTCCATTTGTCGCTTGGTTTCGTTGACCGCGTCTTTTTGTCTTTCGAGTCGCTCCTGAAGGTACTCGCGAATTTCAAATAGCTCGCCGAGCTCACCTTCTTCCTCGTCTTCTTCGTCGTCGAAGTCGTCCTCCTCCTCTTCTCCTTCTTCCTCGAGTCGTTCTTCGCTCGGCGTGTCGTCAACTTGTGCGAACGTCGAAGTCGCGGGCGCGACAAGGATGAGCGAGAGAATCAGCCAAATTGCGATCAGCCAACCGCTTGAAAGATTGGAAAGACAACGCGTAGCACTGAGTAGTTGCGGCTTGGCCATTTTCGATAACTGCATTCGATCGACGTAGAGATTCCACATTTTACAGGAACCAACGATGCAATTCTCGCTATTTTCGAAGGTTGAACTGCGCAGCGCCAGGCATATAAGAAGCACGGGTCGCGACTTCTACGCCTAAAGTGGTTTCAGTATTGTACTTCTTTGGGACGATTTCCTTGCCGTCAACTTCTTTGGAAATACGAACTAGATACAAACCGGGTTTGCATCCCGAGCGGTTGTTCTCGTCTGGCATGTGCTCAAGCGCCATCGACATGGCGGCGTAGCCGGTTTCGTCTGTCTCGCCGGTCGCGGGATGAATAACGTCTCCCAGGAATGCTTCAGGCTCGAACGTTACCGTCGCGCCCGAGAGCGGTTTATTGCGCAGGGTTACCTCAACGGCAACTCGCATGATGCCACCACCGCTGTCGATCCACTTTTCCTGAATCATGTCACTGATTTCGTCGGCTGTAACTTCGCCATTTTCATTCGTGTCGATTCGGTCCAACGAAAAGCTGATACCCGGCGCTGACTTCAGCTCCGTCTTGTCGATCTTGCCGTCCGCGTTCGAATCGTATTGTTCCATGGCCGCAGCACTGGCCGCTTCTTTGTCGAACTTGGGCGGCTTTAGCGCCGGCAGCTGGTACCGACACCCCGCCACAAGAATCACCAACGTGGCCAACATGGCTATGGTGAGCCGTCGTCGCATCTTCTTCCTCTTCCAATCAAAAAAATGCGTGCTTGAAAACCTACGCGCCGTCATCAACGACGACTGTCCCGTCACGCCGGTCTGCATTTAGCCGATGAACGTCCTTGTCGATTGCGTACTCTCGACTAGCAACCGAGCCGTCACACATGACTGTGTTGAAGATGGCGGGATGTGCAGAACCGTAGATCATCGGCGCGTGTAACCCAATCTGGTCTCGAGCTGGAACATCGCCTGCCCAACGCAGGTTGTCGTGATCGACGCCCGTGTAGTACGACGCATCGTCGCCCCACGATTCGCCAGTCTCGTAGAATTCTGGATTGAGATACTTTTCGCCGCCAAGATACGTCTTGCTCATGCCATCCGAGATCTTGCGAAGACTTAGCGCACTTCGTTGGAAGCAGATGCCATTGTTGGACGGGTCAGTACCTGATTCCCATTCATAGTCAGCTGCGTCTCCTTCTTCGTATGAATCTGGTCCGTAGCGAGCACCGTCGCGGCCACTTCCACCATTGAAGGCGTAGTCGCCACGAGCCGTTTTAGGTAGCCGCGCCGTCCAAGCGTTGATCCAAGGATCAAAATTTTTGAATTCACGAGCGATTGGGTCTCTGCGCGAAGGGCAGCCGTACGAGGAAACTGGCGTGGTTGCCAGCTGCATACCAAGAACCCGCTCTTTGTCGCGACCCTGCATGCCTTTACCGATGTCACGCAAGGCGTCTTCTTCGATGAACGAGAGGATGTTGTACATCCAACCACCCGGCTGACTTTTTCCGTAGCCTCGATCTGGGTCTCCGATGTAACCGAACCCCCAACCGCCGGTGGGCAGAAATCCGTGCGCACTTTCATGATTCAGCGAACCCAAACCGATCTGCTTCAAATGATTGATGCACTGAGTGCGGCGGGCAGCTTCTCTGGCCGCCTGAACCGCTGGCAGCAATAGAGTGACGAGCATCGCGATGATTGCGATGACCACAAGTAGCTCGACCAGCGTGAATCCTTCTCGACCCCGTCTCGAACGGCATTGCATTTGATCAACTCCTACTAATTTGTGTGCCCCGTTGTTCGTTTGGTAACCGCTAGACGCGTTTCTTGCGTTGCATCAATCCTAGCAAAACGATCGGCATAGAAAACATCAAGCCAGCCGGTTCTGGGACACTTTGTGCTCCGTCGACGGTTTGACCGAAGTTTTGCGAAAGAATCAGAAAGTCTGCAAACGCAACGTCGCCACTGCAATCGATATCACCGGTCGTGTGATCGGTTGCTGCTTGTCCGAAGTTTTGCGAGAGAATCAGGAAGTCTGCGAACGCAACGTCGCCACTGCCATCGATGTCACCCAAGGTGTTTGCGTTGCAACCGCCGCCAGGGTTTCCGTTGCCCTCGCCAATGTAAATGACTTCGGCCGAAAGCACTTCTAAATCGGACGTGACGAATGAAAGCTCAAGGTCTTCTGCGCCTCCTGCCCAAGCACCCTCAAGCGTGTGGTTCACGCCGTCTTCGAAAAATGTGCTGCCCGTGAGAAACGCCTCGGCTACTCGGTCGGATGTACCATCGAGTGTATCCCAGGTCTCGCCCGATCCATCGCCCAACGCATCAATGTTTTGCTGGTCGAGGTTGCTTGCCGACCAAGATGTGGAGTTGATCGCACCACTTTCGCTCGTGAATTCGTAGAACGAAACGTCTCGAGCGAACTCGCCGCCACGAAGTACGATGTCGCCGTTGGCGCGGTTTACTTCTGCTTGGAACAGACGCGGCGCGAACGCTTCATCGTAGATGCTCAGCTCGTCAACCTCCCCCAACAGTTCACGGACAAAGCACACGGAACCTTCGCACTCGAAAGGGAATTCATCGTTTAACGAACTACCCAAGCGAACTTCATGCGAACCAATGTCGGGGACACCTGGCGTGATTTCGCCTTGGGCCAACCAAGTGTCACCGAGCCGCAACCACATGATTCCCTCTTCGTCATCACTTTGTGGTGCGACATACGTGACTCGTAGTTCTTGCCTTTCCCCGTTGGCAATCGGCTCGTCTGCTTCGGCAAACACTTCGCCAACGAAAAAGGTGTCGAAGACGATCTGAGTTTCTTCGCGTGTGAAAAGTGAAATCGAACGATTGTCGCCGTTCGTTGGATCATCAAAGTTTGCCGAACTGAGCAACAGGTGACCCGCTTCGTCGTCATGGGGATCCAGCGTGAAGGCCATATCAATTGTGAAGTCTTGGCTGCCGTCGAACGGATTAGCATCTTCCAGAGGAATGACCATGCCTTCTTCGAGTTGGCCGGTTAAACTCAGCACACCGTTGCGAACGAATGGATCTCCACCGAACCCCGCATCGAGGTCTCCGTCGCGGCCATTGCCCGATGTATCGCTGGTGCCGTCATCGAATTCGTAACGTACAAGTAATTCAGCGTTCGCGGACTGACTACCAACGAGACTGATTGAGAGACTCACTGCTAATGCGACGAACGCGAGCGCCGGGTTGACTTTCTGCCGTGTCGCAGAAGGAGTGCGAATGTTGGCTGCTCGCCGTCGTCGCAACGAAAGCAAACCCATCATCGCGATTCCCAGCATGGCGATTCCTTCGGGTTCTGGAACGGTTGAAGCACGCATCTCGGCGAAAGCTCCCTCGCCGTTGAGTGCGTCGAACGCTTCCGCGAATGCCACGAAGTCTTCGGCGTCATGGATGCCATCGGTATTCAAGTCGGCGAGGAAGTATCCTTCCACACCCGTTAACCCGTCGAGGTTTGAACCGTAACCGGCAACGAACTCGTCCCAGTCGAGTACCGATAATTCACCGTCGCCGTTGAGGTCCGCGAATACTAACTCATCGCCGATATAGTTCACTGCGCCGCGAACGCTTTCGCCCAGATCCGTTTCGAAGATCTCGATTCGCACGTCTTGAATCGGCGAAGCAACCCACAGATTGCCCAGCGAGAAGTCAGCGAAATCAGCATCAACGCCACCGCTACTATCCGCGCTTTCCGTTAGTTCATTCGGAGTAGCGGTATCCACAGAGAAAGGACTGTCGGGCAACGTAGAAAATGAAATCCATTCTTCAGGAGAAAGTGATCCAGATCGTGAGCTGATCGAAAGTTGATTGAAATTGACTCGCTCGCCGGAGATGTTCTCCAACAGCATTTCGCCCGTTTCGCGATTGACCGTCAGCAAAACAGGCGGTGGCGAGGGAGCATCGATTTGGAAGTTATCGAACTCTACGACGATTCCGTCTTCGTCTGGATCGATCGCTTCAAATCCAAAGTCCGGATTGGTCTGGTCGCCGATCCGTGTGCGGTCGAGCGATGATTCTCGGATATATGGCCACTCGGCATCCGCGGCGACTTCTTCTAAGTCGTCGATGTACAATTCCCACAAACCGCCGTCTGCGGTGTAGTCGAGTCTGACTGTATGGAACTCACCGTCGTTGAGTGGTTGATCATCTTCCCCGAAAGCACCGATCGCACCAATAAACCACGCGTCGGTGGTAACCTCGCCTTCACCGGTGATGAAGATGTTGACGGCACCTGCTGCCACGGCATCGTTGCATTCGTCTTCGCAAACGCTGTTGTCCGACGAAAACAATGGTCCGCCGCCTTCGTCTTCGGTTCGAAAGTCGAATTGCACCGACCAATCGGCGTCACCGTCGAAGGGGCTTAATGCGCCAAGCGGAATATCCAATCCGGAATGCAGCCCATCGACGCTTAATACGCCATTCGCCACGGAGGCACCATCAAGAAGCAAGCCCGCTGGACCAATTCCGTTATTGGGTACCGAGTCGCCTGAGACGGATTCGAAATCGAAATCCGCAATCAATACGGCAGAGGCCGTCGCGGAAAAAATAGCTGATAGAAGAGCAACAAGAGAAAACGAAAGCGCACGCTGCCAGATCATGAGACACCTTACCCCAGTTGGACCACTCAATTGATTTACTCAATGCGAGTCAAACGCCGGCTCTGATATCACGACGGCAAACTCCATCGATACGACCTTGCCGGCAGTTTAGACGAAGAATTGCAACAAATACAAATTCTATTTGTGCGACTGTTACGCGCTGTTACATGAAGTGCGGTGGAACTTCAATCGAGCGGAGAGAGAGGCACGCCGATTTTTTTGCATCGGCAGCGAATGCCGCCAATAGAATGGCCTTCATGTACGGCCGGGATTGCGTAGACGTACTGAAAAGAGCCTAAATCGCGGTAGAAATCGGCAATGGCATCATCGACTTTCGTAATTCCGTATTTCGGAATGTAGGCAGATCGAACACGGTTGCCTGCGTCATCCAGGAAGAGATCTTGCACGATGTTGGTTGGATAGACTCCGAACGGCATGCCTTTGACTGATATACCTGGAACGCGTTTGATGACGTTTCCTTTGTCCGTAAGTATTTGCTCGGCGTCTTTTAGCTGCTGAACGTACTTTGAGTTTCTAATCTCTTCAAACTGTTCATCGCTGATGTTTAGCATCGAATTCCAAACATCCTTGTAGTCGATCAGCCTACGATTTTTGTGCAGGGTGAGTGGCGGTGTCGGAGCTAGGCTTTTGATTTCGTCAATCGCGGCTCTCTTTTCGCTGTCGGTGAGTGAGCGGATGATCTCGCAGAAGGCGATCGGATCAGGCAGTACGCTGGTATGTTTCCCGAATTTACTTTGCCCAACTGCGGCGTGGAACAAGTCCGTGTGAGTCGTGTTTGCCGTTGGCAGTACAACAACTTTTCGGTTGGTCAGGCGCTCTAGATTTTCGATGTCGTAGCTGCCCTCGGTTACATAGACATATCGCCGGTCCGATGTGATTTCTCCTCCAAGTAGTGGTAGTTCATCAAATGAGTTCTTAGCGAACGATACCCAAGGAATGTCACGCTCGGCGATCTGGTGGCCCATAATGTTGTAGGCGGTCGTGAACGGAGGTGTTCGAAGCAACGACGGAACTTCTGCGATTGTGAGTTCGCTGGTGCGTGGGTTGTACAAAATGTTGATGGAATCTTGTGCCCACTGCCGAAGAAGGTGTTTTGCTTGTTTTCGAAACTCGGGTGTGTAGATGAATCGAAGACGATCATCCAGCCGTGGAACCTGAGCATCACGCAACATCTTCCAAGACTCGTGCGCGGCGTCTTGGTGATCGACAACGATGAGAATCTTCGTTTCAGGTCTTAAGTTTCGAACCATTTCCGTATGCGACGGCGTAGTGAAATGACTCGCAGAGTTGATTAGCACGAGTACATCGATGGGTGTCTCGGCGTCGGGCAACAACTCAAACTCGGTCACCTCTTGCGAACTACACGTCTTCGCTTGTTGTTTCATTGGGAGAAACAGCTCTTCCGGTGCCTTGCGAAGAGGATTCAGCGGCACCGCAAAGTACGCGGCTCGCGCGAGTACACCGACGGCAGCCAGATTTGCCAAGCTCTTCAACATCGACCTGCGAGATGCGCCGTGTCGCAACGCGCCGTCGTTTTCAACGGACTTGTTGAACTGCGACAAGATTCCAATCGCGACAAACAACATTAGTAGCCCGGCGATGTAGAGCCAGCGGTTATTGACTACTGGTAAGACACACAGAACTCGCCAACTAAGTTCGGACAACACAATCCATATGGCCGCAAAGCGAAGCAGCGTCGCGGGGCGCAGGCTTGACTGATCTGGTACCGAAACTTCGGGATCGATTGTGCTAGTTTGCGTAGAAGTAGCCATAACCTGGTGACAAACGTCGTGAAACTGAAGTGCTGCCAATGCTGTCAATGCACTTCAGATCTATTCGTCTTTGGCGATCGCCCGTCTTAACGAAAGTTGCCGTCTTTTGCGGGATTGTCTGAATTGGCGGCTGGTAGGGACGCGTGTCGCTCATCGCATCACGTTTATTCTGGCGCGAATGTGACGTCCGCAGGTTGCCATCGCCTGACTCCAATTTGAGCTCGAGATCGGATGCATCCGGGGCGGAATCTGCCAATGGATCTGGCCATTGCGTATCCAAAATTCAGGTCAGCGTCTTCATGAAAGCGTGAACTTGGCCTTCACCGATGGTAAAACGGAGCTACACGTCAACTAAGAAAAGTTTGCTGGGAACGCTTCGATGACAACACGATTTGCAGTTTTGTTTCTCACCGTATGGCTTTTCACTGCGTTTGGAGCAATCTGTAGTGCGCAAGAAACGACGTTTGAATTAAGTGACGGCGATCGAGTTGTTTTTCTTGGCAATTCGTTCTTCGAACGTGCACTCGAATATGGGCACATTGAAGCGGCGCTCAGTCTATGCAATGCGTCACGCGATATTCAGTTTCGTAACATCGGGTGGGACGGCGATACTGTGTTCGGTCATTCTCGCGCAGGAGGAAGGCGTCGCGCGGTGTTCGGGGACGCAAACGAAGGCTTCGAACGCATGACGAAACACGTGTTGTCGCTGGAGCCAACTGTGGTCTTCGTCGCGTACGGCTTCAACGAATCATTTGACGGAGAGGAGGGATTCGATGCATTCGATCGAGGGCTTCAGAGATTACTGCGGAACCTAAACGGACCAAAGCGACGTTTTGTGTTGCTCTCACCACCGCCGTTACACGAGCAGTCCGGTGCGGAGCCAGGGTACGTGGCGCAGCGTAATGCGATGCTGCGAATGTACTCGTTGGCAATCGAGGAGATTGCAAAGTCAAAAGGTCATCACTTCATTGATCTGTTTGCCGCCATGCAAAACACAGATGCGGCTTCTTCGGACAACGGGATCCACCTGAACGACAAAGGCTACCGTGAGGCAGCTAAAACAATTGTTTCCAAGTTGTCGCAACCGCGGCCGAAATGGGAATTCAACTCGCCGGAAGCTGACTCGCTACGCCAAGCGATCGTGAAAAAGAACACGCTGTACTATCATCGTTGGCGGCCACGAAACGATGCTTTCGTTTACGGTGAACGTAAGGACGAACAGAAGGTTGCTCAAACGGAACCTGAACAGTTCGAGCCATTCATTGCCAAACAAGAATCTCTGATCCGCCAGCTGTTGAACGGAGGTAAGCAATGAAACGGTTCTTCATCCTATTTGCGATTGTCCTCGTGTCGTCAGACTGGTGTTGGGCACAACGCAACTTAAAAGACATCCCTTCGCCTGATCCAAGTATTGAATTAGCGTCTTTCAAGGTAGCGGATGGATTCGAGGTAAATCTGTGGGCCGCTGATCCGTTGCTGTCAAAGCCAACGCAGATCAGTTTCGATCGCCATGGTCGGCTTTGGGTTTCGAGCAGTCAGACTTATCCACAGTTGAATGTTAACCAAGAGCCAAACGATCGCATTGTGATCTTGGAAGACACCGATCGCGACGGCGTGGCGGACAAATCTTCCGTGTTTTACGACAAGCTTGTAATCCCAGGCGGAGTGCTGCCGGATGGCCAGGGTGGTGCCTATGTCGCGCATGCGGAGCAGCTTTTACATCTTGAGGATACAACCCAAGATGGCAAAGCTGACAAGCGAAGTGTGTTGCTTTCGGGGTATGGAACGGAAGATACACATCACACGCTGCACCGGTTGCGTTGGGGACCCGGCGGAAAGATGTTCATGCTGCAGGGCTACTACATTGGTTCGCACGTCGAGACACTGTACGGACCGAGGCGATTGAATGGAGGCGGGCTTTGGTCATACGATACGAAAACGCGACGCTTGGAAATCTATAGCCGTGGACTAACGAATCCATGGGGAATTCGCTTCGACAAATGGGGGCAGAGTTTTCAAACGGACGGTGCGGGCGGTGAAGGCATCAACTATTCGTTTCCTGACGCCGTGTTTTGCTCATCTCCGAACGAGAATCGCAAACTCCGAGGACTCAATCCTGGCCGGCCGAAGTCGTGCGGTCTCGAAATCATTAGTGGCAATCATTTTCCTGAGGCATGGCAAGGGCGTTTGCTGACGAACGATTTTCGCGCGAACAACATCGATTGCTACACGCTGGAAGAAAACGGAAGCGGGTACAACTCGACGTTACAAGAAGATTTGCTTCAATCGTCGCACGTTTCGTTTCGTCCGATCGATATTGTGATGGGGCCCGACGGTGCGATCTATGTCGCGGATTGGTATAGCCCAATCATTCAACACGGCGAAGTCGACTTTCGGGACAAAAGACGTGATCAAGTGCATGGACGAATTTGGCGGATCACAGCAAAAGGTCGGCCGCTTGAAGAACGTATCGCTTATACCCAACACAGTGTTCCCGAGTTGATCGAGTTGTTGAAGTCAGACGCCGCCTGGGTTCGCACGAACGCGAAGCAAGAACTTAAACTGCGTGACGAGATTGAAGTGCAAGAAGCTTTGCTGCGATGGTTGGAAGAGCTTGACCGGAAAGACCCAGAAAGCGAACGACATCAATTAGAAGCACTGTGGGCCTATCAAACGACTTCGACCAAACGATCGCCGGCCTTCGCGTTGATGATGTTCGATTCACCCAATCATCGAGTTCGAGCGGCAGCTGCTCGCGTGCTCTACGATTGGCACGTCAGTCCGGATGCACTTGCCGATGTGATCTCTGATCCGCACCCTCAAGTACGTCGCGAAGTTGTCACCGCTTTGGGGCAACTGGGGTCGTTGAAGGCAGCCGAGTTAGCGTTGTCGGTACTTGATCATCCAATGGACGAGTATCTGGACTTTGCGCTATGGCGTACATGTCGCTTGCTGGAACCGCATTGGATGCCGGCGGTGCTAAACGCTGATGCGAATGGAAAACTACCGTTTGGCGGCAATTCTGATCGACTTGCATTTGCGTTGAAAGCGGTTGAGAAAAGAAATGCGATCGAGCCACTGATCAAGATCTTGCAACAAAACGATCGAGATGCGGATCCTGCGATCATACGTCTGATTGGCAAGCTTGGAACAAAAGAGCAGCTCGCCACATTGCGTACAATATCGACGACGGCCAATCATCCGCTATTGGAGGCTACTGCCTTAGCGTTGCAGGAATCCGCTGAATTGCGTGGCATGAAGCCATTCAATCCCGAAGATACGGTCGCAAGTTGTCGTGAATTCCTGCAGTCGACCGACGAGCAAACACAAGTCGCGGCCTGCCGATTGGTCGGCCTCTGGGACGTCAAGGGATATCGTGGACTGCTCGCTGGACGGCTGACTGGAAAGAACTCAACCGCAGAAGTCCGTTCGGCGGCGGCATTGGGACTTGCGGACTTGAACGAAACGAAAATGCTTCAAGCGATTGCGCAAGAGGAAGGGTTGAAAGCGGAGATTCGCGTCGCTGCGACAAGTGCGCTAATAAAAGCGGATGTGGGCATGGGGGCAAACGCCACGGCATTGCTGCTTGCGACTCCACTTAACTCGAACCAGGTTGACGTGCTGATCACGAGAATCATGAACAAACGCTTAGGAGCAAGTCGTTTGATTAATCTGTTGAAAGACAGCTCGATCCCCAGCGGCACAGCGATCTACGCGTCTCGTATGGTGGAAACATTTGACGCTCCATCTAGGGACGAACTGCTACGGGCACTGGCGACGGCCGGAGAGCTACCAGCTCCCAAAGAATTGTCAGCCGAGGAGCTAGACGCAATGGTCGCGAAAGTTGATGGCGGAAATCCCAAACGCGGTAAACGAGTTTTCGAACGTGCGACTCTGACTTGCGTCAAATGTCACGCGGTTGACGGAAAGGGTCAAAACATCGGGCCAGATCTGTCGAGTATTGGCACGGCCGCCCCCGTCGACTATCTGATCGAGTCGATTTTGTCTCCAAGTAAGAAGATCAAGGAAGGCTATCGAATGGCCGTGATCATCACCGATGACGGCGACGCGATATCGGGTGCCGTCTTGCGTGAAGACGACACATCGGTCGTAGTACGGAACGCGGCCGGTAGGACTACGACCGTTCCCGTGCGTAACATCGACGAACGAAGCACGAGCGCCGTGTCGATGATGCCCTCCGGATTGACAGCCTCACTTCGAGAAGACGAGTTTGTGGATTTGATTGCCTATCTGCGTTCGCTCGGCAGGAACTAGTCGATTACTCATCTACTTCGCTGGTTTTAAGACAAGCGGGCCGTCAATCGGCATTGTGTAACTTAACGCGCCGATGGCTTTTCCCTCGGGAACGTCCGCGTAGTTGTCGTGGCACATCACGCACTTTTCGAACACCACGGGAATGGGGGTGGCTACACGCAGGTGCCGCGTTCCATCACGCACTTCGATCTTTTCAACACTGGCTTTTCCTGCAGCAAGTGCTTTCACAGCCATCTTTTCGAATTCGTCTTCGGCGACGTTTTCATCGCTGTAGGGTTCGCCACTGACGTCAATCAGGCGAACTTTGTGCCAGCCTTTCTTTTCAACCGCAACAAAAAGCGACTTGAAGGCAGTGCCGGCCGGAATCGTTTCTTTATCGTTTACGTAATGCTGTGTGATGGAGACGATTGCACCCTTATAAAGATCGTCGAGCATGCGGACTTCTCGACGAGTACGTTCCAAAAGTACGTCCTTCTTTGTGTCATCTTTTGTTTCTGAATCTTGTGCAATTGCCGTGCAGCAAATGGCGAAAGCAAAGAGGAACGCGATTGATTGTTGTTTGAGGGACAGCAGCATGAGTTGGTCTCCAGATTCAACGCCGAAGTTGTGCGTGTAGGGAAATCGGACAATGTTGTCTGTTATAGACCTCCTAAATCGGATGTCAAGGTCCGATTTGGCGTCTGTTACACTATAATGTGGAATTGCGTTCATTTGTCAGCCGGATCTGTTAATGTTCTCTCAAACTCAAGAGTACGCACTGCGAGCCGTCGTCTGGTTGGCTCAGCATCAGTCCGAGGGTGCGGTCGGCAACACGGTGATTGCGGAGGGGACGGCTGTTCCGACCAGCTATCTTTCGAAAGTCTTGCAACAACTGGCGCGAGGCGGCATTGTCGAGTCCAAACGTGGCGTCGGAGGCGGATTTCACCTGACTCGCGATCCCGACGAATTAACCGTGCTCGAAGTCGTGAACGCGGTGGATCCGATGCGTCGTATCAGCAGCTGTCCGCTGGGCTTAAAAACGCACAAGCACAAACTTTGCCCAATGCACAACCGACTCGACGAAGCATTGGAAATGGTCGAAGTGGCGTTGGGAAAATCGACGATCCGGGAAGTGATGTCCGAACCCGGTCGTCCACTGCCATTAGTAGAGTCTCCGCGAAAGCGAAAGTGAATTCTGCACGCAGGTCGTCGAACTGATTTGGACTGTTCGCATGGACTCGGTACCATGAACTGGCTGACATAGTTCGTAGGACGAATGGGCAGAACTGATGCGTGATTCTTCGCGGATTCTTCGTAACGCGGCGATACTTGGTTTGATCTTTGCGACGCTAGTTAGCGGCCAAGAAGTCAGCTTGATCGAACGGGTTAGCAACGATCTCACTACTTTAGATTTGGAAGCGATCGTGCGTGAAAAAAGCTTGGACGCCGTTTATCAGGCGTTTGTAGTGTCTCCCACAACCAAACAGCGGCTACCTGCGTTGGAGCGTTACTTTACGACGAAGCGAGACGCTGAACTTATCTTCATGCAGACACTGCTAAACTTGAAGCGTTCCGAGTTTGACGCGATTAGCGCCGATCTCGCCGTGGAAGCAAAACTGGCTACGCTTCGCAAATGTCAGTCAGTTCGTCGCGAGCAAGTTGGTGGGAAACTCCAAATTCAAAACGAACCCGAGTCAAAGCTAACGCAGGATAGTGCTGAACTTCTTTTGGTCGTCGCAAAGCAGCACTTGGATGCTTCGCAGTTGAAGCGGCTCGAGCAAGAGGTTGAGCTGCGCCGGGGACGTCGAAAGGATGCGACCATCAACGGAATGATCATCCGATTGGATGCAAAACTTAGACTGACGATGGAGCAGCGAAAAGAGATCCGAGTATTGTTGAACGAAGCATGGCGTGACCAGTGGCTTTATCCGAGGTTGTTGATTACGACAGGCATACCCGGCGTTTCCGGTTTACCTAAGCAGCCGATTCGCGAACTCATGACTCGCGATCAAGTTGTACTTTTTGATGCGATCAACTGGATCCCGTTACGGGTGCGAACTAGATGGCATCCTGCCGCCCGAATGGTCCACAACAATCGCAACGTTGCGGACGAACTCAGCTTTGCACCGGAAGGAGCCGACGCGAGATGAAGACGCCGAATGGGTTCTCGAAAATCGTTTTTCTGTTTGTGTTCCTCGGATCGTGGAGTTCCGTGTTCTCGCAATCTCGCCTGGATATCCGCAAGCTTGCAAGTGGCCAGCATCTCCAGGAACCCGCAGGTGGCCAGCAGCCGGTTGATGATCGAAACGCGATGTTGGCGCTAAATGTCCGTAAGGAGCTTCAATGGAAAACGCGCCGCGAGAAATATCTAACGCAATTGGGCGAAGTTCTCGAGGAACGCCAGCAGAACGAGCGTCTAACGGCGGCGCAACGTGCGAAGCTGTGGTTGGCTGGCGTTGGCGATATTGAAAAGTTCATGCAGTCGCAAGAGCTGGCTCTGGCTGGAGCGCAAGAGCTGGCTCTGGCTAGAGAAATCAGGATCCTTGACAACAATCAGCTACTCGTTATTCGCGGGAACAATATAAACATTATACACGTTGGCGGAGGTCGGGGGCCGCTGTTTGGCGCTGGTTCGATGTTGGCGTCAGTCTCGAAACGCTTGTCTCGGGATGATCCGGAAGTCAAAGAGTATCGTCGGCAAGTGGCTGTTGCGGCAGAAGAACTGTTGCTCACCGACTTGGAAAGTGTGATGCCTTTGACTGCTAAGCAACACAAAGCAGTTCTTGATCTGCTTGAGACGCATCGACCGACGGCGCGGTACGCTCATTTCCGCAAGCACTACTTCGAGGCAATGGACTGTTTGCTCGACCACTCGCAAGAACTCCGCACGGAATTCGACAAACAGCAACTGAAAAACTTCGAGCGCATGGTGGTCAACACGCAGACTGCGGTGGGTAAACCTCCGATTCCCGATCTTTGATGCCGGATCAAGGACGCAACGCTGCCGGAACTTCACAAACGCACGCGACTATCACACAGGGAGCGAACGAATGCGTAGAGTTTTTCGTGCCGTTGGATGCTCCGGCAATTGCAGCGATTGCTCGGTCCGGCCTACCGAGGATCGCAACATCGAAAAACTCGCGTCATGCTTGGAGTCATTCAGGCGCCGAGAATGATCTCGAGTGAGTTTTCCACGTCCGCGAAATCTCCTTCGATCGTCGATACACCAGCCGGAGCGGTGTTCGGCAATTCCGGTCGACGCTTGAGCCACACGCAACGCATACCAATGCCAACTGCGCCGGCGATGTCGCTGGAAAGAGAATCTCCGACTACGACGAGGTCTTCTTTGGGGAGATCGAATCGTTCGAGTGCCACGTGAAAGATCTGCGGATCCGGTTTGGGCACACCGACTTCCTCCGAGATCGTCACGACTTCGAAGTAGTCTGTTAGTTCCAGTTGTCGAAGTTTTGGGATTTGCTCGGCAACCAAGTTGTTGGTGATCACGCCGAGTCGAATTCCCATCGCTTGTAGGCGACGCAGCAGTTTATGCGTTCCCGCGACGACTTGGCAGACCGAGTCATAGTCACTCCGGAATTGGGTGTACGCTTCCATTGCTTGGTCATCAGTCACTTCGATTCCGAATGAACCGAAGAACTGCCGCATGCGAATTGTTCTGGCCTCGCGTTGGCTGACTTCACCTCGCATCAGCCGAACGTGAACGGACTCGAGTGCTTCCGAGTAGCGATCTTCTAATTCACGAATCGGAGCAGAGCTCATTTCGGCGTGACGCGATTGCATCTTTGCCAAACCAGAACGAGCGCTATGCAAATGGTCGTAGAGCGTATCATCCAAATCGAACAATACGGCGCGCGGTGTACGGTCGGGCCGCGTCGTCATGATTGATTGTGTGGCTACGATGCCGTGGCGGCTGTTGTCGTTTCGGTAACGTAGGCCCAAACGGTCTTCAATGCGGCGTAGCTGCCAAAGATCGCGAACGCAAAACTAACGTCGCCGGTGCACGTTTGGCGGAACATTGGAATTGCGGCCGCGTAGCATGTCGCCAATCCAGCAGCGGTTTGCGGGTAGAGCGAAGTCGTCGCCCAAACCATCGCGTTGGTGCCAAAGTAGAACATCAGCGAGCAAGCGAGACTTCCGCCGCCAATCATGAGTACTGACTTCGCGAATTGTTTGATAC
>CAYNJG010000085.1:0-26626 GCA_964397295.1 uncultured Pirellulaceae bacterium | reverse complement strand
TCGTAGTAGCCATTGTCGCCGGCAAACACGATGACCGTATTCTCGTCGAGCCCACGAGACTTTAGCTCTTCTAAGACGCGCCCCATCACGTTGTCCAAACCAGTAATCATTCGATAATAAGCACGCAGGTTCGTCTTAAATTTCTCTGGCGTATCCCATCGCCAGTAGAACCTATCGCGGTTCATGGACGCCTGCATGAATGGCGGGTGATTCTCAAAGATTTCCGGAGCACTTAAACGTGGCGGCTGGATATCCGCGTCTTCGTACAGTCCATTCACTGCCTTTGGCCACGGAAAATGACCAATACCGGGACGTTTATCAGAATCTTCCGCGTGTGATGCATTGAAACACACCGACAAGCAAAACGGCTTTTCCTTCGTACATGAATCCAAGAACTCGACGGCCCGATCTCCAGCGACTTCGCTCTCGTGTCGCTTCGATCCATCAGGCATCGTGTGGAAATACGGATTCCGATTTAACGGCTTGAAGGCGTCGAACGTTTCTCGATGCAGGCCGTCTTCAACGCTGACTCCGAACTTACCAACAAATCCCGTGCGATAACCGGCTTGCTTGAGCATGCCCGGATAGCTCGCCTGCCAATGCTTCTTCGAAATGGGCGGAGTGCCGAACGTGAAACCATGGGTCCGTTCATACAGCCCCGTAAACAATGTTGCTCGACTGGCCGCGCAGATCGACGTCGTCACAAACATGTTCGAAAAACGCACACCTTCCGATGCTAGTCGATCCATCGTCGGTGTTTTCAGAATCGGATGTCCGGCGCAACCAAGCCGATCCCAGCGATGATCATCCGACAGAAAGAAAATAAAGTTCGGTGCAGCTGCATGAGAGACCCGAGCGCACGCTAGCACCAAACACAACAGGAGAATTAATTTTGCTCGCGGGCGCATTGAAACTCCGATCACTAACTTTGAACTCAACCATTTTGTGATCGCATTGTATCAGTGTTAGCCAGCCGTAGCCACGATGCGCGTCCCTCACCGCACTAATCACGATTTAACCGAAGTACGATTGGTTGGTCATCCTCCCCGACATCAACGAGGACTTCATCTGCGTAGGCGGAGCGGATATGAAACGCTGCTTGGGGCAAGCGAGTGAATTCGAAGTGACCCTCGGCATCGGTGTAACGGTCTGCATCCACCCCAGCCAAAGGAAACGAAGAAAAGTCGACCGGCATTGCATAAACACGTCGTTTGGCTACGGGCTCTCCGTCTTTGTCGAGCAACTGCCCACGAACGACATTACCGGGTTCGAGCTGTAGTTGAACTGTCTTTTCCTTTTTCAATTCAATCACTCCCGGCACAAACCCTCTCTTGGGCATCACTTTAACGCTGTAGTTCCAAGTGGGGTGCAAAGGCGAAAACTCACACTCTCCCTGGCCGTTCGTAAATAGATCGCCTGCCCAACTGCCCCCCAAGGGTTCAAGTAAGCCTATGGTCAGTTCAGCGCCAACAACCGGATTGCCTTCGTTGTCTACAACTCGAATTGTTCCGAAGGTCGGTTTCGCAGCTCGAAGCTCGATATCGACAACCGGATTTCCCGCATCGATCGTCAACTCTGCCGACCTCGCTGGATTAAATCGTTCGCCACCTTTTACGATGACTTTCGCGCCTAGCGGGATAGGCGTCAGCAAAAACTGACCGTCCGCATCACTTCTGAAATCAAACAAAGCAGAAGTGCGATGCGACCGGGAGTCGTAAGTCGTATAGGTGTAGTTGCACGATACAGAAGTTGAAATCGGTATTCCGGTGGCATCATATATACGACCGGATACAGCACCTGCTGGCTGGACGTCGATCACGAATTCATTGGCAGCACCTTCCTCAATTTCGATGTCCTGCGAATCGAATGTAAAACCTATAAGCCCAGAAGGTTTAAGATGCCGCCTTCCCGGTTCAACGCTCGCCTGTAATTCACCATCGTGCAAATCAAACAGAGCATCGCTACGAGGGGCGACATTCAGACGACCACCCGGCTTCACGAATCGGCCGTCAAGCCGAAACTTAACTCGCACATCAACTTTGCCGGCGATGGCTGGAGCAGTAATCGCCTCGGCACCCTCCCACTGAATTTCCTCTGACTGATTGCCGGGTTTCGCTGTGCCCTTGTAAACGAACTTTCCAGATCGAACCGTGAATTTACCGGGCCACAGTCGATCGATCTTGATTACGATTCTATCGTCGGATTCCTCGATAAGTTTGATTTCGCCACTTTTTAAACTAGCCTGCCACGGCGCCCTCTCGCCAAGTTGGTGAAACTCAATCGAAAGCTTCCCGTTTCTTCCGCGTCGAAACTGACCATTGTCACCATTGATAGTCAGAAGCACTGTGCAAGCAGGCTGAAGCTGAAGCTTGAGATCGTCGCTTGACGTCACATCTGAAATATAGGCGACGCCCGTGTCCGACAAGACCAGCATGTCGTAAGTCGCTGATGGAAACAACATTCGCGTTTCGAATTGGCCCCGTTCATTCGTCGTCGCTGCCAACTCATTCCAACGACTGACTTGATGCTTCCTTTCGCGACTCGCTGCGATCCTGACTTCCGCGTTTGCAACCGGCTCACCGTCCGCTGACAGAACCACGCCTTTGCTAAGCGGCGACTGAGTCAAGGTAACCTCAGACCTCCCATTATTCTTGACGGTTTCACGAAAGGTGATGTAACCGACCTTCGTAACCGAAAGCTGCGATTCCTTACCAGGATTCAAGTGTTTAAAAACATAGTTACCCTCGGCGTCCGTACGACGATCCCATACAGGCCCTCCGTGGTTCGGCACATGCATCTGCACATCCGCATCGGAGACTGGCTTGCCCGCTTCATCCACAACATGGACCACGTGAGGTTGCCCCTTCCGGAGCTCGACGTCTCGCAATATGGACTGCCCCTTAACCGCTTCTATCGGACCGATGATGGCGGGAGCATAGTTCTTACTAAACAAAGTGAGATAAACCACGCCGCTTCGAACGGAAACCTCGAATTCGTCGCCATTGTTGAAATCACACTCCGTCGACTGGAAGGAAGATCCATCGTTCATGGAAGACGAATGCAGCCACCCGGCATCGACCTCACCGTTGTCCGACGTCGTAATTCGTCCACGAATGGTCGTCCTTCCTTTCTCGAACGCACGGCTAGGAGCTACAACTTGCTTTTCTTCGATTTGAGCAACGCGTTCGGAATCAGTCAGCACCTTTGCTGCAGCAGCTGTCACTGCCTTTGAACCGGCATTCAATACAAAAGCTGCAACGACGGACACACCCAAAACAAAGCCCCAATTCAGTGGCGAAACGCGCAAGTGAGGCTTCGCGTTTGGCTTCAAGATACGTTGGATACGCTCCAACATTCCACTCGGCTGCTTGGCCGCAAATGCCATCGCCGGTGAAGGACCTTGGAACGCTGACTCTCGACTGCCGATCACGTCGTCCATCCAGTTCGCGAGAATCGTCGCATAGGTGATTTTGTTGGTTGACGAATCAATGGCGATTCGATCGCAACAGGCTTCCCGCTCTCCACGGACCTGACTACTGATCCACCAAACCGCTGGATTGAAGAAGTAAACCGCTTCGATGACCAACTGAAATAGATTCGCTAAATAGTCATGACGTTTGATATGCGCCAATTCGTGAGCGAGAATCGCCTGAAACTCACTCGGACTTAACGTTGTCAACATCGACAATGGCACAACGATCGCAGGAGACAGCGCACCGACCGTGTAGGGCGTGATACTCGTCTCGGAACTCCAGAGCGACGGCAGCTTCCGAATTCCCATTTTGTTGCTCTGGTGCGATAGTTGCTCCAGATGTTCTGCTGAGTCAATCGGCGAAACAGTCGAGAACTGATTCGCGCGAAGCACAGCTCCAACTGTTCGCATCACCATCGCCAACACGCCAATCACCCAAAACAGGGCTGCAAACGCCATCCAATTATTGCCAACAGTTCCAGCCTTTGGAGGAATTACTTTGGGAATCGCTGCGACCGAAGGAGAGCGCGATGCAATCGGGGATACGCCAACGTCGTCCAACGACTGCTCCATAACAGACGCCGCGGATACATTCCGAACCTCCATCCGAACGTGATGGGTGAAAAAGCTTGCTAGTACGAGGCTGCCCAAGGCCCCGACCGAAAGCCAGTATCGAAGCGAAGCGTTTTTCGCAGAGATCTGCCTGAGGATCAGCCCCAGCATTACGGCGATGATGCACGCTTGCCAGATCGAATGCAGAAGTGCCCAAACGACGTCGCGCCAAAGTACCGTATCGAAAGCTCCCAACATCACTTTTCCCCTCGAGTATTACGCGCAAAGTTAAAAACGATTCCGTACGCTATTTTTTCTCTTTGGCCGCTTCATTGATAAGCCGCCGAATCTCTTTCAACTCATCAGCATCCGGATTCGACGAATCTAATAAACACTGCACAACTGCCGACGTGTCGCCGCCAAAGATATTCCGCAGCAGATCCTTCATCACCGGATTTACCGCTTGCTTCTGACTTACTAGCGGCCGATAGATGTTGGCCTGCCCTTCGCGAGAATGGTCGACCAATTTTTTCTTTTCCATGCCCTGCAAGACAGCGAGCACCGTCGTATAAGCTCGTTTTTTTCCATCTCGCAGTAATTCATGCACCTTCCGCACTGGTAACGGACCGTGCTCCCAAAGCACGGACAGCACTTGCAATTCCAGCTCCGAAGGCTTCGCTCTGCCTGTTTTCATCAAATCCCCTCGCTTCCTACCGACAACGTACTAGTAAAATAGTAGATACTACACACCTAGTAGTCGGCTGTCAACGATGAAAAGTGAAATGTTTATCAACTTGCCTAGTCGCACCGGCAGTTCCGACGGCGCAAGAAAAAAGGCAGCTCGCAAAGAGCTACCCTGTCGAAGCTTACGTAGATTGGGACCTACCGACTCATCGGTAGCATCTATTCCTACGCCTTGATCTCGTTTGATAGAGGCCGATCAAACCGGCCATTGCCAATAACGAAACAGCATCTGGTTCCGGTACGGCGCTGGCGGCTGCCGATCCGCCGAAGTTGCGCGACAACGCAAGAAAGTCGGCGAACTCGACGCTGCCATTTCCATCAAAGTCACCACTGCCCCAGCCGCCTGCCTGGCCGAAACTGCTTGAAAGTGTAAGAAAGTCTGCAAACTCAACACTGCCATTCAAATCGGAATCACCCGACAAGGTACCCGCCAACTCAATCCAGTTCGCACGGTCCAGGCCGTTGACCTCGCCGTCGTTGTTGATATCGAAGGAAGCGGAGTTCGACGCACTTCGCACTTCAGCACTCAACAGGTCAATGTCCGTCACCGTGAGCAAATTGTCCGCATCGAAATCGCCTAGTAAACCGTCCCCCATTTGCAGTAGATCGTCGAAGTCCTCAATCGCCAACTCAAACTGGTCGTCGTCGATCCCGAACCGAAACACAATAAAGAACGGATCTGAGTCCGCAATGCCGCTTTCGCTTTGAGCAGTCAAACTTAGCTTCAACCCATACGCACCGAACGTTGGCGCCTCGTCTGGATCATCCGACATCGGCTCCAACTGAAAATCGACGTGCGAGTGAAACTCTCCGCCCGAACTGGATTGGTCAATCGAATTGGAAAGTGGTGAAAAGCTCGCACGTTGTTCACCCGTTGCCGAGCCTACGATCGTCTCTTCGACCGAAGTTGGGTTGTTGAAGATGTGAATTTCGGTGCTTGGTTTGGGTTCGGAAAACGTACCGTCGCTCCAAAAGATTAAATCATCTAGCACATTGTAACCAACGATGTCGTTCGCGCCGGTTCCGCCCCCAAGGTCCGACTCGGAGAAGAAGCCTGGATTGTTGTTTGCTTGAGCAAAGAATCCTGAATCTGGAAACACTTGCGGAATGACTAGCCGCCCCCCCTGCTCTTCAATCTCGATTTGCGTTTCACCGTATGTAAAGAAGACATCCGAATGAGCAAATTGCGCGAGTACAGTATTGGCGGACAGAGCCAGTACGAGGGTTGCGATGCAAGTCACTAGCGTCCTCGGTGACCTGAAATCGCTCGCTGCTTCAGTTGCCGAAATCATGATGACCCTAACCTTTTCATGAATATTAAAAAACTTTTCTTCTATTTTTTAACAATTGATAACTCTACTGCGAATGCATCCTGCGACTAAACAACGCCGGTTCCATCCGATTCCGGTAGTGAACGGGGCTCGCTGGCATTCAACCGCGGCCAGGTTGGTTCAGTCCCGCCTCGAAGTGGCGCGGACAGCTTTCGAGACTCAGTCGCTACCGTTGCGACTACCCATCGCCCACCAAACGTCGCTTTCGATATCGTCTGCTACAAAAGCAACATGGCCATCACCGTACGCGACGTTCACCCCGCCCTTGTGAGCGCTAGTCGGCGTTACCGCGAACTGCCCATCGGCATGGTTGCTGCTAAAGTGGCAGTGGTTCGTATTTGGCGACTTGAGGTGCCGATAGGTTGCCGCGGTCGGAGACCAACCTGAGATCCAAGCTCGTCCGATGAATGCCGAGTTAACGGCATCCGCATGCGTTTGCGTTGGATCACAATTGCTCGCCATCTGTGAAAGTGACCGAGGGCTGGGCGTGATATGAAAGGACTGCAAAACTGACGACGCACTTTGAATCTGATCGCGATCCTGCGCAGTCTGAATCAAACGTTCCGCGATTGCCGCGGTTTTCGATAAACCGTCGGTAACGTTGCGGATACGAACCGGCTGTCGGGCCAAAGACTCGTTATCTTCCGCAGGATTCATGAGCGAAATCAATCCGTTATAACGACCGGGAGTCGAGCGATCGTTACCATAGCCCGTGGCCAACGAGGGCCACCCCGCATTGCCGGCATAATTATCGGATGCCGTTGCCAATCCCATTACCGCTTCGTTGCTCTGTGATGACGAATCGGAAGGACATAAGAACGAAGCAACAACCGTCGAAGCTGCCCGCGCGTTGGGATGATCCGGAGTGAGAACTCCGTCGATTCCCGAATTCGCTGAACTCGCCATCGGAACGTTAAAGTCGATCGAATCAAAAAGAGGCTGCTCTTCGATGTACGGCAGAATCCGCGAATGCCAACTATAGAAGCCGCCAACTTTGTCCAGACTTGATTGAGTACCTAAAGCAGATCTCGAAGACGCAGCGGTCGAGCTTCCGAGTTCCGAGACTGGAAAATATCCGATCGTGTCATGGTGGTTCTGCAGTGCCAACGCGAGCTGACGAATGTTGTTTGTACACTGCGTTCGTCGCGCCGCCTCTCGAGCTGCCTGCACGGCCGGCAAGAGCAGAGAAACGAGCATCGCAATGATCGCAATCACGACCAATAGCTCAACGAGTGTGAAAGCCCGACGTCGACGCTCGGCGTCGATTGCGCACGCGGCGCATACCTGAGATGTCATGTAACAAAATCCTGTTTGATAGTTTGGTAACCGAGTTGCTGGCTAAACAATCAAGAAACAGGTGGTCCGCGAGGAATCGGGACAAACAGAGGCTGCGGATCGATCTGGATCGTCGCAGGAAACAGATAAAGCTCGCTTGCGTCAACTTCGTCGATGGTGACAGCATAAGCGGATGACGAATTCCATGAGTTTGCAAGCAGCACGCAGATCGAGCACCCGTGATCATCTGAGCACGGACTAGTCGGAGTGGACTTCGACTGTTCAGTATCTTCGCACTGATGAAATGAACACCCAGAACCATTCGCATGAAGGTGTGAGTGACCGACAGTCTTCGACGAGTCGCAACTGCTATGCGAGTGCAGCACCTCCGCAAACAACCCTGCGAAAAGCAGAGCCGAACTCAGCGTGGCGGCGATAATGCGACGGTAGAACATTGCTATCTCGTAAACAAAAGAAGCCGTATGTGGCCCCCATACACTCCTTGTTATCAACTGAATCGGTTCTGTTCAAGCGATCTTTCCCTACGTACTCGCTAATTGTCACCAATTTCACTATTTATAGGCCTCAGGGCGAGAAATGTGCAGTGAAACGTAGACGTTTAGAGAAGTAGCGGTGCTTGCGCAATAAAGCGTTGGCATTCAATGATGGCAAGGCAATCACGCGCCGCAGCCGCACCATTTCACTTCAAGGCCTCTGATGTGGCTAGCCGCTAATAGCCAGCCGGCTACTCCTTCAGAACTTTGTCGATGCAGAGAACAGCACCCAGAATTAGCTGGCGAATCGCGCTGTCCTTTGGCACGTGGTCGTGAATCTGTAGGACGTAGTTGTCCGCTGTGGTGAAAAGTTCCTTTCCCATTCCAGCCCACTTCTTCGTGACCATTGCGAGTTCGTTCTCACCAGCGGAAAAGCGGAACTCCCAACTCGTCCACTTACCCTTGAGCGTACACAGAACGTTGTCGGAGGACCCGAGAACATCAAACGCCCCGCCAAGGGAAAAGAATTTCTGTTTGAAGCCGCCGATGCGTTCGTCGTTCTCGTCCAGAACATCCACTTTCGAAATGAACAGCGATACACCACGCTTGATACTCAGCACATCTTCGCCATCTGGCGTGCGAACGTCGACGTGAAAAGGCGTCATGCGACGGTACTTCGTGAATCGTAATAGCTTCGTGAACGGTCCAATTCGATCTTCTCGGCAGTGCAACAACTCTTGACCCGTTTCTGGATCGAGAATGTCGTAGTTACTCGCCGCCTTGAACCATCCAACCTGTTCTTTCACAAAAAAGAGATTGCGATTGAGGATCTCGTGCATTGCTGCTCCCGTGTGCTGTTGCCTTGCGAAGTTTCGTACCGTGATTTTAATGCCACGAGAAATTCAAGCAATACGAGAAGAGCAACTGAACAAACTAACTTCAGAACACACGACTGTTAACGAAGGGCTTGGCTAGCCGTTCACTACTCTTCAGCCATGCCATCGCGACCCATTGCGAAATCGAATTCCGCTAGTGCGGGAATAATCATGGCCGCTGTCGTAAAGCCATAAGCAACAGCGGTAACTGCGAAGACTGGCAAATTGAATCCAAGCAAGAAGCTGACGATCGCGTAGAACGTGCAAAACGGCAACGCCAACGACGCCATGGCGATCGCTGGCGATGGATTTCGATATCCCAGCGAAACGTACAAACCAACACCACCGCCAAGAATAAACGCCAAGAACGGCGCGAGCTGACCTCGAAAGCTTCCACTGAACGAGACCATCATCACGACGCAGGTAATAACACCCATGAATAGAAAGAAAACCGTGCCCAGGCTAGCTCCGATCGCCGATCGCGAGTTCGCGTAGTTCATGCCGCAATGAATTCCAAGCGTTGCTACGAAGAAGTTCATCACAAGCAAACCGCCGCTGACAAACCAAAGATTTTCAGTGCCCATCCGTCCGTAAAACCAAAGCATCAAGCACAACAAAATCGGAAACAGCACCATTTCCTTACAGTTGTAGAAGACTCCACCAAGCTTCCCAAAAATGAATTCCTTCGGCGAAAGATCAGTTACTAACAGCAAATCCAGTGACCGACCATCGCGTTCGTTCGTAATCGCCGTAACGGCCAACGCATTCACAATCACAAGACTTACAATGAAGAACGGTATCAGCGGTTTCGCCGTCGATTCAACAATCGAGTCGAAGCCGCCGCTCGCCTGCTGCACCGGCTGCTGCATCACCCACCACAAAGCAACCGCTGCCATCGCGAACAAGACCCAGTAAGCAACACGAATAGCAATGACTTTCTTGCCATACGCCCACGTACGTGCCTCGCGCCAAAGAATGGGGTTATTCCATACGGTTCGAACCGCCCCCTTTTCCTTACGTCGAAGCTGGACATCCACGTGCGCGTCACGGGCTTCTTCTGAATCGTCGGATGCTTCGGTCTTAGTCACCATCGAACGAACTTCTCGAGATGGATTCCAAATGCGAACTTTTGCTATCGCCAATCCGTTCAGAACCAATGTGGTGAGTAGCGAGAAACCGACGAAGCCGTACGTCGCTGGTGCTACTAACCCGTTCGTACCATCGAAATTCGGCCGAGCCGCAGCCAGTACCGCCTGCAGTGGGCTGAACCACGACGCCAACGTTGAAGTTTTTACTCCCGCGATCGATTCTCCTACCGCTCCCTCGCCTATCGCATACCAAATGCCTATCCAAAAAACCAAGATCAGCGCCGTAAAAGCCAGCGTTTGAAACGTCTTCTCGCGGTAGAGCGCAATGATCGAACCGAGGCTTCCCGATGCCAACACCGTGCCGACGGTTACTACAAAAACGCTAATGACTTGAGAAAGCGAGATGCCGCCAAACAGCATCGAAAACATGAACACCGGCAAGCCCGCCAGCATCATTACCAATATGTTGACCAAGCTGCTGCAAAGTCGGCCCAGCACCAACTCACTGTTTGTCAGTCTCGTCATCAATAACAGAATCAGGGTCTGCTTGTCCTTCTCTTGCGCAACGGCGCTCGCTGACATCATGGCCGCAAAGAAGACCGCGAGTGCTAACTGGATTGGCGCCAATAGCTGAAACAGCATTCCGCCAAACTGTGACATATCGCCTATGTTGCGAATCACCTGCGTCCCGGCCAATACGAGCCAAGCAGTGCACATCAACAACAGCAACGAACCGGCGTAAACGGATCGATAAAGAAAAAACTTTGGCCGCCTCGGCGCTGTAACGAGTTCGCGAGTAAAGACGGGGCCGATGAACATAGAGATTTCCTAAGGTTGCAGCCATTTGCCCAACGGCTTGACCAATCGCCATCATAAACCGTGCACAATCTCGCATCTAGACAGCTTCGATACGTCACCTGACATCTCGGCAGTTCACCCGCACTTCCCAAAAAAGGTGATAAGCCACTTAACGCCAAGTATGCCCCGGCCTCGGCAGATAAACTGGATTTGATTTCACCTACGCGGCACGCGACACTATAGGCATCATCAGTGCTTGATTCTGGGAACGAATTCTATGACGGAGCGAGTTTCAAACTTTTGCGACTCTGGCTCGACACGTAACCAAATCGCAACACTACTAGCGTTGGCGCTATTCTACTCAAGTCAACTAGCACCAGTTTTGGCCGAGCGATTTGACTACCAATCAGTTCGCGGACGTAAACCATCAGCATTTCTTTCCGGCCGCTACGAGGGCGAACAGATGGAAA
Source organism: uncultured Pirellulaceae bacterium (assembly GCA_964397295.1). GTDB lineage: Bacteria > Planctomycetota > Planctomycetia > Pirellulales > Pirellulaceae > CAYNJG01. Next base: position 15,527 of record CAYNJG010000085.1, on the reverse strand, counting down.
TGCGAGGGCAGTCCCGACCGCAACCGATGAATGGCTTTGGGAATCAATGGAGCGGCAACGGCCAACTCCTTTGGGACGGAACGTTGGGTGCGACACTTGAAACGTCGTTCGAAGTCGAGCAAGGCGGGCAATTCGATATCGCCGTGCAGCTCACTCTGGCCCCAGACTATGGACAATTCGACCTTTCCCTAAACGAAGTCGACCTAGCGAACGACATTGATCTATTCGACAAACGCGTCAAACTAGCGCCGATCGTCGAACTTAAGAACATCCACCTACCAGCCGGCTTACAGTCCCTGAAATTGACACTCGTCGGCCAAAACGCGAAAGCAAAAATGATCCCCGGCGATCGACTGCTGCTAGGAATTGACTACATCCATCTCAAACGCCTTGATCCTCCAACACCAACGAAGGAAGAAGCACCTTCTGCTGAACAGTACCCACCTGCGCACGCGCTCCCTCTCGCACAGTTGACCGCTTCCTTCGAACAACATTGCTACACATGCCACAGTGGCGACGAAGTAGAAGGCGAAGTAGCACTCGACCAACTGACTACGCACGAACAACTTTTCGCGAACATTAAGACAACACAAAAGATTCGAGATGTCATCCAACGTCACGAAATGCCTCCCGAAAATGAAGAGCAGCCATCGAAGAATCTTCGTGCGAAATGGAAAGCAACCTTCGACCGCATCATTGACGACTACATTCAAAAAAACCCGTCGCAAGTTCCAACCGTAATGCGTCGGATGAATCGCTACGAGTACAGCAACGCCGTCCGCGATCTATTGAACCTCAAGGGCGACATTTATCCGCTACCGGAAAAGACGATTCGCGCGGATGCGCCGTACTTTGATCCAGCGTCTGGTCGATTTCCGAAATCGTTGATGCTGGGCAATCGTACGCTTGGGAAAAACCAAATCGAACAAAAACTACTCACCGGGGTAACTCCTTTTGCGATCGACTTACAATCTGAAGGTGGATTCAACAATCGCGGTAGCGAGCTGAGCGTTTCGCCAATATTGCTGGAGAGTTTTCTCTCACTCGGCCGCTCGATTGTGAACGCACCAGAATTCAACGGGTACTGCAAAAGCTACACTGAACTGTTCGAAGTCGCAGAAGACACTCCTTTCGATGCACAAAGAGCAATCGCGAGAAAACGGTTGGCAGCTTTGCTTGAACGAGCCTTTCGCAGGCCCGTCACTGATGGCGTTTTAACGCGATACAGCGAGTTCTTTGCGGCTCAACTCGCAGAAACCGGTTCGTTTTCGCAAAGCATGAAACGCGTTTTGGCTGGAATTCTTGCATCGCCGAAGTTCATCTACCTTTCTGAATCCAGCAAGCGACACGGAGAGCGATTGGACGCGTGGGAATTGGCTTCTCGCCTATCGTTCTTTGTTTGGAGCAGCCTTCCCGACGAAGAACTTCTCGCTGCTGCGCGGGACGGCTCGCTAACGCAACCGAACGTACTCGACGCGCAGCTATTACGCATGCTCGAACATCCGCGCAGCCAGGCGTTGTCCCTCAACTTCGCTCGGCAGTGGTTGCGACTCGATCAACTAATCACAGCGGTGCCAGATTTCGAACGATACGAGGAATACTACTCTCGGATTGGCTGCGAACAGTGGAAACTTGGGTTGCAAAGCATGCTCGAACCCTTGCTGCTCTTCGAAAGCATTATGGTTGAGGACAGATCGATTATGCTGCTGCTCGATAGTAACTACACCTATCGAACGGATGAACTGCAATCGTGGTACCGCGACGAAGTTCCGTTTAATGGCAAACAGAATCGCAATCGTTTTCAAACACACCAACAACAGTATCGCCGACGTAAGATCTCCGATCGTCGTGAAGGTGGCGTCATTACGTCTGCCGCGACGCTCACGATGACTTCAGCGCCGCTCCGGACAAGCCCGATCGTTCGCGGCGCCTGGGTGGCGACGGTAATTTTCAATCAACCACCACCTCCGCCACCTGACGATGTACCGTCAATCGAAGCGGACGAAAAAGCAATCGAAGCCAAAGGACAAACACTTCGTCAACGGCTAGTACAGCACCAAGAAAACCAGAGCTGTGCGTCTTGCCACTCGAAAATTGATCCGCTCGGTTTCGCCCTCGAGAATTTCGATGCAGTGGGACGTTGGCGGAACGCATACGGCTCGGGCCTTCCAATCGACGCCAGCGGAAAGCTCTTCGGCGAAGCAGAATTCGACGACGTGATTGGATTGAAAAACGCCCTGCTGGACAATCCTGAGTGGTTCATGCGTGCTTTCTGCGAACATATGACGTCGTATGCGTTGGCACGAGAACTAGAAGTATCCGATGAAGTAGCTATCGACGACATTTTAGCGACAACACTCGCGACGCACGGGCAGTTCACGGAAATCGTTCGTGCCATCGTGCGTAGCCAGCCATTTCGTAGTCGCACCCCGAACGTTCAGCCAAAGATGACTGAGGGACCAGAATGACAAAGCGAATCTCCCGACGGACCGTCCTGCGTGGTGCCGGTGCGGCCGTTGCCTTACCGTTGCTCGATATCATGCGTTCGAATAGTCGCGCGTCCACCGACGGATCTCCGCCGCAGCGGCTCGGCTTTTTCTACATCCCTAACGGAGTCGTTCAGTCGACATGGAACCCGATCGACACGGGTCGCAACTTCACGCTCAGCCCAACACTCGAACCACTGGCTCCGATTCGCGAAAACGTATTGATGCTCAGCAATCTCGATCGCATCAAAGTCGCTGGCACGGATGGCCATGCACAAGCAAGCACCTGCTGGCTCAGCAGCGCTGCTCCTGATGAACTTTCACCGGCTGGCTATCCGCTCAAACGCACCATCGATCAGATCATTGCCGACGAGACGGGCAAGCACACGGCATTTCGTTCGCTAGAATTGAGCTGCAATCCCTACGAGGACAACAAAGAGTCCGTCTACTTCGACAACATTTCTTGGTACGGGCACGGACACGTCGCTCGATCGATGCGTGATCCGAACGCCGTGTTCAATCGCCTCTTCCGAGTAGACGAACACGCCAACAGCGCGAGCATTCTTGATCTTGTCATGGAAGACGCAAAGTCGCTACGTCCGCAATTGGGGCAAATCGATCGTGGAAAGCTAGAGGAGTACACGCAATCCGTGCGGACGGTCGAGCAACAGATTCAACGCGTGCAGAAACGACAAGCAGAAATCAACCGATTGAATCTCAAAGCGCCCGTGAAACCGTGGCAAGCTATGCACCGCGACGAGTTCATTCAAGTCATGGGTGACCTTATGATCCTGGCGATGCGAACGGATCTCACCCGCGTCTCGACACTGATGACTGCACCCGAACGCTGGAGTTCACCATTGAAAGTCGAAGGCTGGTTCGAAAAACCGATTCAACACCATGGCTGGACGCACAACCAAAAGGATAGCAAAGTTCTTTCGAAGCTGAAGAAACTCGACGTTTTCCATATGGAGCAATACGTCAAACTCGTGCAGAAAATGGAAGCCATCCCCGAAGGGGACGGCACGCTGCTCGACAACATGATGTTTATGTTGGGTTCGGGACTGAGTAGCGGAGAGCTCCACATTTGCTCGAACTTGCCAACGATCATTGCCGGCAAGGGCGGCAATGCAATCGATACCGGCCAACATGTCAAATGCGCCGAAGGCACTCCGATCGCAAACCTCTGGGTCTCGCTCGCCAACGTGATGGGCGCCCGCCAAAACCGCATCGGCGACAGTACCGGTGACCTCAGTGGCGTCGTTGGCTAGAGAAGCCTGAGCGGTTCGTGTCTACGCAAGGCCGATACTATTTCTCCGGCACTAGTTCGAACACCAGATCGTTTTCCCCCTTAACAATCGTCGCGCGAAGCTCAGTTTCCTCATTGTACTTCCGGGGAATGTACTGCTCTTGGGCTGCCATCCCCATCGACTGAACCACTTCGCCCTCAGGGCGAGATATTAAGATCTCGACCTTCTTCTCGCCTGGCGTCGAGCGAAAACTAAACGTGCCGTCCTCACCGATCGGACCAGAGTCCGGCGCGATCGAGGTATCGACCGGCATAAATGTCACGTGACCGTTTTGATCGGGCGGAATCGGTTCGCCCTCCCATGTCACCGTTCCGGTTACTGGGTATTTGCCATCGCCAGAACAACCCATGCAGGTGAAGCTGACAAACGCCAACAGACAGTACAACGCTTGCAGGCTTCGCATGATGAATCCATTCCGTTAGAGGTCGCCGAGAACTTCTTCGCCGTTGCGACTACCCATAGCCTTGTAGGCCGCAGCATTGACTCCGTTTTCAACGAAACGCACCGAACCATCGACCATCGCCATGTTCGCGCCGCCAACGTGCCAACTTCGCATCGACAGGTGCATCTCCGTGCCCGACCAGACGCAAGGCGTTTGTTTCAGAGGACTTTTCGAGCACCAATTGAAACGATCAGGTACGGAAGTGTTCGGCGGAATTCGTGTAGTGAACAGCACTCCGCCATGCGCGGGATTGTAGTATCGACCACGGATGTCATGCGAATCGATGTCGGGCGTAAGAATGATCTCGCCGACCATTGCAGTCTTCGAAGTGCCGTCGGAGATTTGTGCAATGCGAGTCTTCGAAAGAGCGAACAGAACACCGTTGACTTTTGCACTCGACGTGGCCGCACTCACCGACTCGCCGTTAATCACGGACGGGTTGAAGTACTCGTCCCCCGCATTGCCAACGTAATTCCCGGAGAAGCCCTGGCTTTCCGTGTTCTGACCAGTCCCGCCCCAGAAGGTATGTAATTTGGGATTCAGCGAATCAGATGCACACATAAAGGATTCAACAACCGTCGCAGCTCCGACATATCCCAATGCGGTATCGCCAGTTTCCATATGCGCGTTGAAGTCATCGTAGAGTGCGCCCTCTTCGATGTACGCCAGCGTATCGTGAAACCAACAACGGCGATCCTGTGTTCCGTCGTAAGGATGCGGCGTCGAGCCGGTCGAATCGATGTAGTTGTAGTTGCCATGTGGAAAATTCCCGTTCGCCGACTCGTAATTCAGCAGCCCGAGTGATATTTGCCGAAGGTTGTTGATGCATTGCGTGCGACGCGCGGCTTCTCTGGCAGCCTGCACAGCGGGAAGCAACAACGTGACCAACATCGCAATGATTGCGATGACAACGAGAAGTTCAACGAGCGTAAACGCACGCTTCGTTTTCCGGGCAGAAGGAAGGTGATCGTGACTCATTGAATGGTCTCCTGATCATATATATCCCATGGTGAAGGACGCGTATTGTAACGCACAGACAAGTCGAAGGCGACACAGCTTTTACCTTCTCTTTCTAAAGCTGTGACACAACAGCAAAAAAAGCGACCACGATGCCGAGAATGATTGCCACTCCAAGCCACGTCGGTATTCCCTTGCTCGCGGGCTTGCCGTCAGCCACCCCACCTCCCCCAGTCGCAACCAATCCAACGAGCGAGAAAACCATCCCCGCACCGATGACGTAGAGACTAGGAAGTCGCCCGCTCGCCCCGCCATTGGGCGGCAAAGTCGGAAGCACCCAACACGCGATCGCTCCATACGCAAGAAGCAACAAACCGACACCCAAAATGCAACGACCGATGGTTTTTCGCAATGATCGCGATGGTGGAGTCAAAGACGGATCGACTTCAGTTGCTTTGAATGGATTGTCGCGATTCATACTTGATTCCTTATCTGACTAGAGACGGTGCTTGCGCGACCAAGATCTTATGTCGTTTGGCTTTGCAATACAGAATGCGCGTTCAACTTCCGGCGGAAGCGTCATACCAGGTACCGCATGCGTTGAAATAACCGAGCTCGTCTACGTCGCTCAACTACGGAGCATTGAGCCCCGCTCCGCCGAACAGAAGCTCGGAACTGGTGTAGGTCGTGCCCGTGGTCTTCCTTAGCGTCCGTACTTGATCGAGCCCGTTCTTCAAATCTTTCGCGGTCAACGATTCCAGTGGGTGAATGAACACGGACCACAAGATGTCGTTTTGGGTCGCATAGCGAGCATCCAAGGCTCGGTCGAAGTTTGAATGCAACGCAATCAGAGCCAACTGAAGGTCTTTCCTTTTGGTTGTCGGATCGAATTTCCGAATTGGCATCATCAAGCGCATACGATCAGCATTGGAATCCGTTAATACGAGCATCACGGCGGGTGCTTGCTCCTCCTTATCTAGCTCAAACAACTCATCTTCGTCTGCTTCACCTCCTCCATCTTCCTTCTCGTCGTCCGACGGCGCTGGATTATCCTTTTCGCCTTTCTCTTCGTCGTCCTCCACAGCCTCGTCAGCATCCTCTATAGCCCGCGGCTGGCACCCGAGATCTTCCCCTTCATCATCGCCCTCGTCCTCCAACTCTTCATCCTCTTCGGATAGATCGATCTGCCAAGCTCCGGGGCGACCATCAACTTGCTCGTCGCCAAATTCTGCCTTCAACAGCTTTTCGAGCAGTTCGTTGGTCATGGGAACACGTTCTTCCGCAAAAGAAACGCATACGCCCAACAGTACAAGGCAAATCGTGATCATCATGGCTGCAATAGACGTAGAATTTCGCATATCAACTCCACACGAAAATGTGTTTGAGACTCTTGTTTCGGACACTGGAAATTAGTTTACATCCGCTTTCTAAATGTACCACGACGAGAGATCAAAATGTGCTATGAACGTGGCAACCCTGCGAACGCAGCCCGATAACACAACAAATACATGACGAAAGCTGGAACAGCCAGCACGAGAAAAAACTCTGCACCCGCCAAACCACTCGCCATATTGAGGAATAAGTCAAACAGCAGAACAAACACAAGTGAGAGAACTAGAATCCCCTTCCGCCACATGGATGGACGACCATTTGTTCGCATCGAAAGTTGCCGAGTACCACTATCGAATCGCGTCAGCACTACGACAGCCATCGCAACAATTCCTAGGACCTGAAGCGAACTCATTGCAAAAACGACGAAAGCCGAAGGTTCCGCGTTCGGCTTGTCCAGCCCTTCCGTGACGAATCCCATCAACGCAAAGATGCCCGCAGGAATGGCGGCGGCGGCGACTGGAACAACAACATCCCAGGCTGTCGAAATGCGGAACGCGCCAGACACACTGGACGGCTCATCACTATTTAACATCATCAAGCCAGTACGCTGGGACGTCTTAACCCAGAATTCCTATCGAGGGAAATACTGCTGAAGCACCGAAAGGAAATCCGACTTCCTTTCGACGATCAAACCTTACGGCGTCCACTTGGAGCGTAGCGCCTTCACCAACTCTTTCTTATCCTTGTCGTTCAAATGCTCCCAGGCCGACTCGCCCTTGCGAACCGGGTAGCACCCAAACACCGGGGATTCAAAGTCACCAATCTTCATCGTGATACGACACAACAATTGAACCAAGTCTTCACCATCTTCCACGATCCCTAACACATCAATCTTGTCCATTGTCATTGATCCAGGTCCCTCGACTGCTGCTTTGCGAAAATACTCTTTCTGTTCGAAAGCCATAATCACACGCGTCGTCTCTTCGTTTAACAGCTGATACCAACGCCCGTCACTCTTCTGGCAGCTGATAGGGCTTGGCCGCGGCATGAAAGTGCGAGTGATGACGTGAACTCTGTCTGGCTTTTCCTCGATCTCACCAAGGATTTGCAACTCTACGCTCCCAATGTTTTCGCTAAATCCTGGTAGCCTGTCGTTAAGTGCCACATAGAAACCCTTTAGGAACGCAGTCAACAGGTCAGATCCACTTGCGGAAGCAACACTTTCTTTAGAGTCGTAAGGCGCGAACGACTTCCGCATTTTCTGAACCGCGGCATCTGGTTTTTCGTCTTGGAAGAGCTTAAGTCCGAATGCCTTGAATCGCTTGAATTCCTCAGGGTGAAACAGAGAAACAAACGCCGGAATATCCTGCCGCTTAATTGCATCGAACGATGCACGAGCCAGCGCATTGGCCGAGGATTGCTCTTTTGGGATACCTTGGGCGTTCACCGTGGCGACGGCGCAGAACAACGACAATGCGAGCACCCTGGCCGCTGATCCACACTTAGCAGTCCGGTTCGTAGTCACGAAAAACATATCTACACCTCTGTTGCGGATGCTCCTGCATGACGTGAAGCATCACTCTGTCCCATGTTTTGAGTATTAGGAATCCGAGTATACCAATCCTGATCTACGAGCAACCAACGCGTCATAAAAGCCAGATAGCTGAATAACACAGCAACCTGGCTCTATCACTTGGGAATGTAGATGCTTTTCTTGATGTGCTTCAAGTGCGCCACGATCGTGATTGTCATGATTACTAGCAACGACCAGGAACCCCATTTTCCAATATGAACGGTTGCCCAAGCGCCCATTTGGTTCGGGTATTTCCAAATGCTAAAGAACGTGCTTATGTTCTCCGCAACCCAGATGAAAAACCCAATCAAAACGAAGGACAACAGCAATGGCATTTTGCGATCGCGGTCCAACGGCTTAAAAGTAACCATGCACCGGGCATATAAGCCAAACACAAAACAGGCGATGTACCAACGATAGTCGCCGATGTAGTGGTGTGTAAAAAAGTTCCCGTAGATTGCCAATGCGGCGAGAGTCGCCAGCCAGTACGGTGGGTAGTGCCGGACGCGCAGATCTAGCAGACGCCAACTCTGAATGATGTAGCTACCGACTGCTGCGTACATGAAGCCCGAGAACAGCGGCACGCCCAACAACTTGGTGTAGCCAAAGTCTGGATAGCTCCAGGCTTGAATACTACCGGAGGTCTTGAATGCTTCGAGAACAAAACCCACGATGTGGAAGATGCAGATTGCTTTTAGCTCGTCAAACGTTTCAAGTCTGGCCCACACCATCCAGGCTTGAATACCAAGTGCAATGACCAACAGCAGGTCATAACGAGGTATCCCGAACAAGCCGCCGCGTGGCATCAGGAATACTGACGCGAAGAATAGCCCAACGAATAAACATGAACGCGCCTGTTTGAGGCCAAAGAACCAGAACTCCGCCAGGAATCGCTTAACTCCAGTTAGCTCTGCGCGATCGTGGTCGCGCATCAGGTAAGCATCAAAATCGCTGAGTTTCATTACGCCAAACGCATATTGAGTTACAGGGTTCGAAAGACTTGGAACCGATCGTGTTGCCTGTCCCTAGCTTTCGCCGACTATGGCCAGAGCTTGGCTGATAAATGCAGATTTTCACCTTTCCTACTCAAAGCATGTAGCGAAAGTCGTCAAGACTTTCGGCGTCCACCATGAATCGACAGCTACTCTTTAACGTGGCTTTGAGACTTAACCATCCGATTGCCACCCTTGGCGTCGTACACGGCGTAGTCGAACCCGGGCTGAATGCAGTACGAGCCAACTTCACCATCCTTGTTGATCGCGATGAATCCAACCTGAACTTTGCGCCAATGAGGGTTCTTCTTGATCACCCGCTCGGTTGCCAATCGGCAGGCGTCCTCCGGTGAGTTCCCCTGCCGCATGAGTTCGACGACTAGAAAAGTCCCAACCGCACGAATGACGGCTTCGCCCATGCCTGTTGCTGTCGCCGCGCCCACCTCGTTATCAACGTACAGTCCAGCCCCAATGATCGGAGAATCGCCGACGCGTCCCGGCAACTTCCAAGCAAGGCCGCTAGTCGTGCACGCACCGGACAGATTGCCGGCCTTGTCAATCGCGACTAAGCCGATGGTATCGTGGTTCTCGACGTTGATTTGCCAATGCTTGATTGCCTCGGGATGCTTGGCTTTCCACTTTTCGAATTCTGCCTTCGACTTCTCCGTCATCAAGTCACGTTTTTTGAAACCGTTTTCCAACGCAAACTTTTGAGCGCCTTCGCCAACCAGCATGACGTGCGGCGTTTTCTCCATCACCATTCGCGCTACCGAGATTGGGTTTTCGATACCTTTCAAGTAAGCCACAGAACCGCAGTCGCCTTTTTCGTCCATGATGCAAGCGTCCAGCGTCACGGTGCCGGACGCATCGGGCAAGCCGCCTAGCCCCACACTAGAGGCTGCCGGATCGGATTCCGTGACACGCACTCCGGCTTCGACGGCATCGAGCGCACGGCCGCCTTTGTTCAGAATTTTCCATGCGGCTTCGTTAGCAGGCAGGCCGTGACGCCAAGTGGAAATCACAACCGGACGAATGGGCTCTTGTGCAGGCAACGGAACGACTCCAAGAATCAAGACGAGGGCAAACGGAAGTAAAATCGAATTCTTAAACAACATTTTTCCACCCGATTTTTTTCATGAGAAACGCAACAATCGCAGCAAACACAACCGCGCCACCGAGGCACATGACTGCCTTGGTATATTGGCCAAAGATCAACAATCCAATGCCCGGTAGTGTGCAGTAAACGATACCCGATGCAGCAAGTGCTGCAAGAATCGACAAACCGAGATGCTTGTCCGCGTCCACTTCCGGAGCCAGTGCGGCCATCTTCTTCCACCCGGGTCCACCTGGACGCGCCTTACGATAGAACGCAACGAGCGTCTCGTCACTTTCCGGCTTCGTAAATAATGTGGCCACAACCCACAATACAATCGTGCAAGCGGCGATGAGGAAAATCTGCTCTTCATCTTTGAACAGCTGCTCTTCTTTGCCCATTATCGGTGGCAACGCATAGCGGAAAAACAAAAAGAACACCAGCGACCCTAACATCGCGACGATCTCTGACCACGCATTGATACGCCACCAAAACCATCGCAACATATAGACGGCGCCAGTCCCCGCCCCTAACGCAAGCAGAATCTTCCAGACTTCGCCGATCTCTACACCAAGCATGATGAACGAGGCGATAGCGCCAGCGATCAATACGACGATTGACATAATGCGGCTTGCCTTCGTCAACGCTTTATCATCCGCTGTTGGATTAACAAATCGCTGGTAGACATCGCGGACCAAATACGACGCACCCCAGTTCATCTGCGTACTGATCGTCGACATGAACGCCGCAAAGAACGTCACTAACATCAAGCCGCGCAATCCCGGCGGACTCAAATCTCGCATCACCCAGACGAACCCCGCTCCGGCAGTCGTTTGCAGCTCCTCAGCCATTTCTTTGTTCATCGATAGCTCACGAACTTCCGGATAGATCGCCATCGCAGCAAACGCGACCAGCAGCCAAGGCCATGGCCGCAAACAATAGTGAGCAATCTGATACCACAAGGTTGCCAGCACCGCGTGGCGTTCGTCTTTGCAAGCCGCCATCCGCTGCACGACGTAGCCGCCGCCACCTGGTTCCGCTCCGGGATACCAAGTCGCCCACCACTGCACGAGCACATAGATTCCAAAGATATGCAAAGGCATCCACGGATCGTCTACCCTAAAGTCGGGCAAGAAACTAAAGACTTGTTCATCGTATTGCGCCGTGAGCTTTTCTCGCAGCGCATCAATTCCGCCGACATGATTGACAGCCACGACAGCCAATAGAATACAACCAACCATTGCCGTAATGAATTGGATCACGTCGGTGATGGCTACGCCCCACATACCGGAAAGCGTTGCGTAAACCCCGACCACAGCAAGACAACCGAGAATAATCGCAATGTCGCCGAAGCCCGTAGTTGCGACGCCGCCGATCTGATCCTGCTCGGCGAATAGCCCTTCTTTCAAGATCGTGACCATCGCGCCGGTCACCCAACCGATAATGATTGGGTTAATAATCAACGAGACATAAACTGCCCGAATCCCGCGCAGCCAAGCTGCCGGCGCGCCGGAATAACGCATTTCCGTCAACTCCACGTCGGTCATCACTTCAGCGCGGCGCCACAGACGAGCGAAAACGAACACGGTGAACATTCCACCGGCTGCCATACTCCACCAAACCCAGTTCCCAGCTAAACCGTTCGCGGCAATCAGCCCGGTGACCGCAAGCGGAGTGTCAGCAGCAAACGTGGTGGCAACCATCGACGTTCCGGCTATCCACCACGGCAGCGACCTTCCCGAAACGAAGTACTCAGAAAGACTCTGCCCAGCGCGGCCGCTGAACCGCAACCCAACGCCGATGGTCATACCGAAATAGGCAAGGATGATGATCCAGTCGAGAATCGTAAGCTGCATAGGTAAGTTCACTTTGTTTGGAGGCTGACAAAGATTCTCGCCTAGCAAACCAGTTTTTACCAGCCGCCCGAAAGTCCGTCACACAAATTGAATTCCAGAAGTTGATTGACTTTGAGAACAATTCAAAACAGATCGTGCGAGCCACTTCAACTTGCTGCATAATAAGACAATGCCAAGCACAGCCCAGTTTCTCTACGTGTTGCCCCTTCTACTTTCGATAGCCTCCAGCGGAACAGCACAACAGTTGTTCACGGACTTCGAGTCCGGCTCGCTTCAGTCGTGGAGCCTCAATGGTGACACGATAGAACTAACTGGTGTTCCTACATGGACCGAAGTCCCAAACAATTACCGATGGGTCTATTTCGGTGCGGATAGCGTTCTCGACAGGAATATAGACTTTGAAATCCCCGCGAACTCATTCCTTGGAGACCTCGACGGTCATCGTTTCGTCTGGAGCTACGACCAACAGAATTGGTCGTTCTTCGACCGTAACGAAATCGTCGGTCGCGACTTTCGTTTTAGCAACGATAGCGTTTTTGACCAGGACCGCGTGTTCGTTGCGTACAGCACGCCGTACTCTGTAACGCGCGTCAGTGAACACGTATCGGAGCTCGCGTCGAATTGGTTCGTTTCGCCAACCGCGAGCGCAAACGTCGACTTACAAGTTGGTAGCGTGCAGGACTTGCCGCTCTACGGATATCGAATCACGAATCCGCTACAGCCGCCCCCACTGAGCCAGGTCGATAAAACGAAGATCGTACTGGTCGGCGGTAACCATAGCGGTGAGCCCGGCGCAAACTATGCACTAGAAGGTTTCCTCGATTTCCTCGCCAGCGATGACGATCGCGCTCAAGGCATGCGAGCCGCAGCGGATTTTTACGTCTACCCGATGACAGATCCATTAGGCAGAAGTGAGGGATTCTATCGAGGCAATTCACAGAACCCATTCAACGACCACAATCGATTTTGGGATGCGTCCGTCTCCGGTGACAACGGCGGGTTCGTTGAAATCGATATTCTCTCCGCAGCAATGCGTGCGGATACGGGAGCCGACGTCAACTACACTCTCGACTTCCACGGCTTCTTTGATTCGAGCGACAACTTTATCTTCACTGATTCACGCGGCTTGAATACACAATTCATCCAAGAACTTTTGGATCTGAATCCTCCTATCGACCTCGTGATCGACAACGCTACTTCGCCAGAGGGGATTCTCGAATTCTGGGCCAAAACGCCCCAGGGCCTGAATTCCGATTTTGCATTCACGCCTGAGTTTTCGCCGAACTTAGCAGCCGACGATCTTCGAAGTCTCGGTCAAGAATTTGCGCTGGCTATGTTCGCAGAACTTGGAAATCCGTCGTTCGAAACGTCGTCCGTCGAAATCGATACACTCTCCCAAGTGCTGGCCAGTGGAACTTCGGATTTGCTGTTTGACTTCAATCGCGATGGCACAACAAACGCCGAAGACCGAGACTTCTTCATCAGCGACGTCTTAGGATCACTGCCCGGCGATACGGACCTGAGCGGCACCGTCGAGTTCGCAGACTTCTTATTTCTGTCCGACAACTTTGGCAACGCCGGCGGCTGGGGACAAGGTGACTTTGATGGCGACGGAACCGTAGCATTCGCTGACTTTTTAGCACTGTCGGGCAATTTCGGATCTTCCGCGGTTGTAGCGGTCCCTGAACCGAACGCTGCACTATTGATGACGATTGCATGTGTTGGTTTCGCGATTACTCGGCGGCACCGCGTGATCTAAGCGAATTTATAACAGCCTCGTTTTTAGCCGCGATTGCTGCAGCAAGTGGCGTGAAGCCGCGAGATTCGCGATCGATGTTCGCTCCAGCATCGACAAGCAAATCGACAAACGCTTGCGCAAGTCGGTGATCGAGCTTCGCTTGCGACAAAGCTCGCAACGGCGATACTTCCCACCGATCACCTTGATCAGGATCGGCACCGTGTTGCAACAACAGCTTCGCCATGGCCAGCTGCCCACCAGCAATCGCCCAATGCAACAACGGCTGTGATTCGTACATCGCCGACACCGCGCTGTCATCTGACTCGATAAGTGCGAGTATTTCCGACTCATACCCAAGTGCCGTAGCCACCTCAGGCGTCGCGATGGCGCCGCGCTCAATCAGAAACTCGGCTGCCTCGCATTGTGATTGCATCAATGCGCATTGCAGCGGCTTCAGACCTTGCTGTGTCTGACATTCCAACAACTCCGGCGACTTGTCCAACAACAGCTCCAGTGTTGCAATGTCCCCTGCCATCGCTGCAGTGTGAATCGTATGCGTCACACCTTGCTTGATCAGCAAGGCTGCTTTCTCGATCGCACCGTGTTCAAGCGCCGCGTGCAAGGCTGTCTCACCAACACGATTCGCCTGAAGATCTGGCGTTGCACTCAATAGTATCTCTAAAGTCTTCGCGTCGCCTTCCCAAGCCGCCAAGACTACGGGCGTAGCCTCTGGGAAGTTCTTGTCATAGGCAATCGCATCCACATTTGCACCGAACTCCAGCAACAGCTTTGCTAAGGTTGACTTCCCGTGAAAAGCCGCGAAATGGAGTGCCGTTGCCGTCTCACGATCTTCTTCCGTTGCAGGAATCCTTTGGCCATCTCGCCGCCAGACAGTGCCTCGAAACGAAACGTCCCCTCGAACCTTTGCATTGGCGAGCGACGGGTTGTCTGCCAACAATCGACGCACCTCTTGCAGATCACCTTCGCGAACCGCCCGAGTAAACGCGTGATCACAAGGTAATAGTTGTGACATGAGCTGCAGATGCTGTTTACGAGGTTCGCTCGCCTGACACGACTCGCCGCATACGAAAGAAAAGACCAGCGAACAGTCCCGTTAGAAGAACCGTGGATGCCCCGGGTTCAGGAACGACGCGAAACGAATCAACTTGAAAATCGATCTGCGTGATTCCGGTGATACCAAACAATTCGATGCCACCGAAAGCAAAATTGAAGCGATCAAGATCGAAATCCTCGGCAGTCGGAAATCGATCCAAGGTCTGATCGGCTGGGCCGTCTTCGACCCCTAGATTCATAAAGAACGGACCGTTACTGCCGAGCGCGGAAAATTCCAGATTCGTTCTCGATTGGTTCCCGTCTAGAACAATGAACTCCGTCACGGAAAGCTGTCGACCATCGACCCGTACTTCGTTGCCGCCGAAGAATTCAAAAGAAAGTCCGAATCCACGCGAAACTTCTCTGACGTCATCAAGAGACACCAGAATCTCGACCGGATCTCCTACTTGAAAAAAGGCACTCGGCGGATCACGCTCAACGCGATTCACGGTGCCCTCAAACAACCAAGCCTGCTCCTCGGCTGCGCAAGCGGCAGCACTGCCGAAAACTAACACGAAAAGTAGAACGGAACGCATGAGCTACCTCTTTCCCGGATTTGCTGACTATGAAGAACCACAGTTGTGTCATCCTAACATCTAGCACGTGCGGCTCAACGATTGTTCAGGATATTGATG
>CAYNJG010000084.1:0-27535 GCA_964397295.1 uncultured Pirellulaceae bacterium | reverse complement strand
GATCATCTGCCATGCCGCGAAGAGGCACCTCTGATGCTAACCGAAACGTTGGCACGTTGATGGGGCTTTCGGCACGCACCAACTGTATTGCGTTAGATCGTTCGATTGCCGGTGGTGCGACCGGTTGCCTACGCTGCCTGCTAGCAAGTCGCGCCATCGAGCGATACTTTTCGATGACGAGTCTTTCGTGGCCTTGAACGCGTTGCAGCGATTCGCCGATACCTTGTCCCGCACCGGCGGATTCTAGATGCATCGCTGTTTGGAAATCACGCGCAGCCGCAGCGCGGTTTCCGGTTCGTAGGCTGATGAGCCCACGGTAGTAGTGGATGCGTGCGTCCTGCTGGCCTTGTTGAACGAGTGTGGTCAACCCTTTGTAGGCGTTTTCGTAATCGCCTTGGTGAAAGAGTTGCATACTGTCGTTGAGTTCATTTGCGGCCAATGACGAAACCGCCAGGCCAAAAATGATAAGAGCCGACAAGACAAACTTTTGATACGCACGCACTGCAGTCATTTCGCCACCCCTGGGAAATTGAGCTATTGAGCCGGGAAACTACACCTAATGTGAAGAAACCTCGCGACCCGCAAAACTTATCGTAGTTTGTGCGTCTCGACGTGACAAGAAAACGAAAATTGAATGAGACGTGTTGAGAATGCGTTGACCAGAGAATCTGGTTGGGGCACCAAGCGAAGAAAGTGCAAGCAACGCAAGGAGTTGCTCACCTATTGATACGCGGAAAGTAGTGGCGAGTGTACGAGATTGGCCGGTTGGTGAGGCGACTTGTTAAATGAACCCCCAGAAGGTCCACGAGGGTAGCGTGCCTCGTCACAACATGTCGATCGCACCAACCGGCCGATCTCGTTCAATTGAACGCCGTACCAGTTACATCGTGCTTTCGACTTGCGGACTCTCGGCGGTCTTCGGATTTCTCACTCAGACTGTGTCAAGGCAAGTTGGGTTTGCGGGCAACAGGGGTTCGCGAAGGGCTGGCAGCCGTAATTTTTCACCAAACAGAACAGTTTGGCTTAATGTCCTTGTCCTGTTCGTCCTTCGAGCATGTGCGCTTTCGCCATCGCATCTTCGGCTTTCGTGATGTAGTCCTGTTTTTGTGTACCGGCCCAAGCACGTTGGTAGGTCACACTCAACGCAGTGAAGTTGAAGGCTTCGGTTGGTTCTACTTCGCAAGCCTTTTCGCCGTGCTCGCAAGCCTTGTCGTGTTGTCCCACTTTGCCATACACGACTGCGAGCGCAAGGTGACTGAGTGCGTGGCCCGCATCCAAGTTCAAGCATTCCTGCAACTTCTCAATTGCGGAGTCGAACTGTTGATCGTCCTTTAGTTTTTCTGCTTCAGCGTAAAGAGAATTGACGTCTGACATCGTTTGGAAACGCCTTCAATGGAAGTTTGTGGAAGAAGTCCGGATTGTATCAATGTGCCAAGCAAGTTGCCGAGGGGACAGCTGGAACAATTCTCTCGATTCTGACGGGAATCGACGACAATAGTGCAGATGAAGTGTTCGTTTTCACATGATCCGATGCAAGCTACCCGCCCGCCCACGACCCAAGAGAACTAACTTGCTCATTCACCCGACTGCAATCATCAATCCCTCCGCGGATATTGCCCATGGCGTTCAGATCGGTCCGTTCTGCGTGATCGAGGAAAACGTATCGATTGGTCCTGGCTGCCAATTGGCTAGCGGCGTCGTAATTAAACGTGGCACTCAGATCGGCCGCGAAAATCGAATTGAGGTAGGCGCCGTTTTAGGAGGTGCTCCACAGCATCTTGGCGCTGGCCAGGAAGTTGGTGAAATAACGATCGGCGATCGAAATCAGATCCGTGAGTACGTGACCGTTCATCGCGCTTTCAAGCCGGGCGAGGTAACTCGTATTGGTAGCGACAATATGCTGATGGCGGCGAGCCATATGGGCCACGATTGCAAAATTGGTGATCACAACATCCTGGCCAATAATGTGATGTTGGCGGGACACGTCGAAGTTGAATCGCGAAACTATTTCGGTGGTGGGGCGGCACTTCATCAGTTTTGTCGCGTTGGCAGTCACACGATGATCGGCGGCCTTGCCCAGATAAAACGAGATATTCCACCGTTCGTGATGGTCGATGGGGCAACGGCTTGTTTGGTTGGATTGAATCGCGTCGGACTTCGTAGGTCCGGAATGTCTGTTGAACATCGCTCGATGTTGAAAGATGCGTACCGTTTGGCTTTTCGGTCCAATCTACCGTTCGAAGCGAGAATTGAACGACTGAAGCTCGAGTTTCCTGACGATCCGGCCAAGCAACTATGGAAGTTCTTGGAGGGCGGTTCGCGAGGATTCTTGCAAGATCGCCGTGGAGCGAAAAGCGAAATCGCGTCGGATACCAAGGAAGTATTCGAAACTGTTTCGGAAAGCGAACGCAATACGGACGATCGCCCACACATTCTTCCGATGCGTCGTGCTGCATAGTCGCTACAACAAGTCAGCTTTCCGTTTCATTCTGTGTTAGTGACAGGGCTTTGTGGCGAATCGAAGTGCGCGAGACTACAGTGGATTTGGCGGCAGCCATTTCTCAATACGTCTGAAGTTCTCATCACATGTATCTCACAATTAGCACCAGTACGAATCCGAACAGTCGTTCGTTTCGTCTCGCGAAGTTGGCCAATGAATCGCTAGAAGAATTGGTTTCGGATGTCCAACTCATCGATATGACCGAGTATGACTTGCCGATCGATAACGGATCGAGTTCCAAGCATCACGAAGTGCGAGAGATTTGCAAATCCGTGGGCGAGGCAGAGGGAATCATTCTCGTCGTGCCGATCTATCGCGGTGACGTTTCTATTGCGACACGGAATCTGGTTCAGTTGTGCGGTTCGAATTGGCAACGGAAAGTTATCGGGCTCGTGTCGGTTGCTGGCGAAGCGATTTCACACGGTGCGACCGTGAACTTTGCGGCAGGATTGATGCTTGAACATCGCAACTTCATCGTACCGGACTTCGTTTTTGTCGAGAGCAAATCGCTCTCGGAAAA
The DNA here is from genome assembly GCA_964397295.1 of uncultured Pirellulaceae bacterium. GTDB lineage: Bacteria > Planctomycetota > Planctomycetia > Pirellulales > Pirellulaceae > CAYNJG01. The sequence continues at coordinate 24,515 of CAYNJG010000084.1, read as the reverse complement.
GCTATCGATCAGCAAAGTGGACCAAAAGATCAAGAAGATGGTGCGTTGCTTGGTCCGAGTCACTGAATCTCTGAAGCGTGCCTGAAATCGCGTCGAACGGCTAGTAAAAAGCCGTCTGTATGCGTGGTGTCGTGGGCCTGCGGTACTGGTCGTCGAATGATAGAATCTGATTCACTGAAGTTAGGATCGAATTCCGTTCTTGCACGCAAGAGAGTGACACGTGATTTATTGTCGAGGCGTCCGTGGTGCTACGACTGCGGACGGCAACAGCAGCGAAGAAATCCTCCAAGCAACCAGGCAGTTGTTGGCACTGATCATCCGCAAGAATGACATCAAGGCATCAGACATCGCGAGTGCTATTTTCTCGACGACCACAGACTTAGATGCAGCTTTTCCGGCGATGGCAGCTCGGCAGCTTGGTTGGATCGACGTGCCGCTGCTTTGTACGCATGAGATTCACGTTCCTGGTTCTTTGCCGCAGTGCATTCGTGTGCTCATTCATTGGAATACCGATCGACAGCAAAGCGAAATCGAGCATGTCTACGTAAAAGATGCGGTTCGACTTCGGCCTGAGCTTTCGCAGCGCTTGTCGGAAGCGGATATGGCCGAGCTGGAAGAATGGATTGAGAAGTACACGGATAGCGACTAGCGCTTCGTCCGTTTTTTGTTTTGAGGTAGCGCACCTTGTCGAGAGATTCGGATCGCCATGAGTTGCCGATAGCCTTGACGACTTTCGCCAACGTTGACGCCAATTCCGAGTCCGGACGAGTAGCAAGACTGAACAAAACCACGCAGCAAGCGCAAAAAAGAAGCTCCCGACGAAATCGGGAGCTCTTCTATTATTAGCAGCTGAGTCGAGACGAATGGGCCTCGAGTCGCTGGTTACTATCTAGCCGCAACCGCATGGCGAAGGTGCACCGCAGCTCGGTCCGCATGGAGCTGGCATTGGTGCTCCGCAACTCGGACCGCATGGTGCAGGTGCAGGTGCGCCACAGCTTGGTCCGCACGCTGCAGGAGCTCCGCAAGATGGAGCAATACCGCATGAGCCACTGCTCTTGCATCCGCCGAGTAGCTTTCCAAGAAGGCCACCGCAGCTTTTCTTAGGTGCGCAACCGCCACCGCATGGTGCTACAGACTCACATGGAGCAGGTGCGCCACATGCTGGTGCACAAGGTGCCGGGGCACCGCAAGATGGACCGCATGGAGCAGGTGCGCCACAGCTTGGTCCACATGGAGCCGGAGCTCCACAGGAAGGTGCTCCACCGCCGCAGCATGATGTCGACTTTGATCCGCCAAACAACTTTGCGAGCAATCCGCCGCCTCTACTGCAACCACCGCCGCCACAGCTCGACGAGCCACCACTGCACCAATCACAGTTCGTAGGAGCACATGCTCCCCAAACAACTGACGGACCACAACAACCACCGCCGCCGCTACCGCAGCCGCCGAACAGTCCCGCATCCGCGTTGCTTAGACCGGCGAATCCGACCATCGCAAGTGCCGCAGTAACCGCTATAAAACTTTTGAAACTCATGGGAATTTCTCCTTAGTACCCACATCAACGAAAACAAGGCAGCTGCTCAGCACGCTAGGTCGGCCAACTAATATGTTTCGGGCGCAACTCGTAACTGCGAAAGCATTGAATCTGCTATCTGCTATCTACTTCGACCGGCACATTCTTCGCCTGTTAGCAAGAAGCCCTAATCAGTCAGGATTTCCCACGTCGAGGAATCGATAAGAAACAAAAAGACGACGTTGCGGCTTATTCAGAATCTACGTCCGGTTTGGATTGTCATCCCGGGGGTGTTGAACGGTTAGTTCGAACGGACCGACTATATTCGAACGCGTTAAAAAGAATGTGCAAAGCGTAGACAGACATCAAACATCGCTTTCCGAATGCACTTGATCTGTAATCACGGCACAACGCTTCGTTGTGTAAGCCTCAGTGCGAGAGATGGTGCGGGCATGTTCGAAATCTCGACCTAGCGATTTGATTTGTTGTTCCGCGACTCAAATCAACGAGTCTTAAACGTTGTGATTCGTGCGCGCTAGACTTTCTTGCTTTCAGGTATTGGGGAAGAGCACCAGTTCCGAGTGGCCAATCAAAAGTCAAGCAAACTTTCGTGTGGTCAGTCTGACTGTGAAATTTTTCTCGAGCCCGTTTTGTCGCAAAACATGGCGTGATGTTTATGACGTCAAACTACTGCTTGCAGCATTCGTACAGAACAAATTAAAAATCTAACTTGCCGTAATCGTTCGATCGAACGATACTGCACATAGTGGGCGAGAGAAAACGTTTTGCATTCTCTGCTCACCGCAGAACAACTTTGTTCTTTGAAATCTCTTTCAGGTGTTCGCTGCTCGCGGACTATATCAGTACTGGTAATTCTTAATCAGTACCTACTCGAAACATCTTTTCGCTGCAAAAGAATTGCGACTTTGATGATTTGATTCTGCGCGAAGCACACTTCAAAGTTCTGAGATCAAAGTAGGAAGAGACGTTGCGCCGTATGACAGACGTAAACGCCAATACATCACAAGGAAACGCCAAAAGACGCACTTAAAATTCGAGTGAAATAGCACTCGCGGAGGAAAATATGACCGCTGGAGAAGACGTTCTCAACCTTGTCAAGGAACGACAGGATCTCGATCAGTTTCGCAAAGAGAATTGGATTGGCTCGTTCAAGGACTACCTAGACCTTGTTCAGCAGGATCCGCTGATCACGCGAAATGCATACCAGCGGATGTACGACATGATTATGTCGTACGGCTCTGACCGATATGAGGTCGGTCGCGATACGCGAACGCACTATCGCTTCTTTGATGACCCTAGCGAAGGCGGGAAGGACGCGGTCTTCGGTCTAGAAGATGCTCTGGAGTCGCTTGTCAACGCATTCAAAAGTGCTGCTCGTGGTTACGGCATTGAAAAGCGAGTGCTTCTGTTGCATGGGCCTGTTGGCAGTAGCAAAAGTACTATCGCCCGGATGTTGAAGAAAGGACTGGAACAGTACAGCCAGTCTGACGAAGGCGCGCTCTACACGCTTGGTTGGCACGATCCGGAAACCGATGAAATCGATTGGTGTCCGATGAATGAAGAGCCGCTTCACTTGATTCCCGATCGTTTCCGTGAAGATGTTATTGGCAAAATCAATGCAAGTAACGGCTCGGATTTCAAGGTAAACATCAAAGGGCAACTCGATCCTTATTGCCGCCATATGTATGGCGAACGCTTGAAGAAGCACAATGGTGATTGGACGAAAGTCATGGCCGACGTTCGGGTGAAGCGTGTCGTGCTTAGCGAACAAGATCGCATCGGCATTGGTACGTTCCAGCCCAAGGATGAGAAAAATCAAGACTCTACAGAACTAACGGGCGACATCAACTATCGCAAAATTGCTGAGTACGGCAGCGATAGCGACCCGCGAGCGTTCAACTTCGATGGCGAATTTAACATCGCGAATCGTGGCATTATCGAGTTCGTCGAGGTCTTGAAGCTGGACGTCGCTTTCTTGTACGACCTCTTGGGCGCGAGCCAGGAGCACAAGGTTAAACCCAAGAAATTCGCGCAAACAGATATCGATGAAGTGATACTCGGTCACACGAACGAACCCGAGTACAAACGTCTCCAGAGCAACGATTTCATGGAAGCGTTGCGTGATCGGACGGTGAAGATCGACATTCCGTACGTTACGAAGTTGTCCGACGAAATTCGCATCTACGAAAAGGATTACAACGCGGAACGCGTTCACGGCAAACACATCGCACCGCACACGATCGAGATGGCCGCGATGTGGGCAATTTTAACGCGGTTGGAAGATCCGAATAATGCGGGTCTCACGCTATTGCAGAAGCTGAAGCTCTACAACGGGAAGACGCTTCCGGGATTCACAGACGAGAATATCAAAGAACTCCGCGAAGAGACTCAGCATGAGGGTATGAATGGAATCTCACCTCGTTATGTGCAAGACAAGCTCTCCAACGCGTTGGTTTCTTATCCAGATGCTCGTTCGATCAACCCATTCATGGTTCTGAATGAGTTGGAGTCGGGTCTCAAGCATCATTCATTGATCAACAGTGAGGAAACGAAGGAGCGATATATCCAGCTCTTGGGCGTGGTCAAAGAGGAGTATGAAAACATCGTGAAGAACGAAGTCCAACGTGCCATCGCCGCCGACGAAGACGCACTCAAGCGACTTTGCGGTAACTACATCGACAACGTCAAAGCGTATACGCAACGCGAGAAGTTGAAGAACAAATTCACTGGGCAGTTCGACGAACCGGACGAGCGGCTCATGCGTTCGATCGAGGAGAAAATCGACATTCCGGACAGCCGTAAGGAAGATTTTCGCCGCGAAATTATGAACTACATCGGTGCGCTTTCGATCGATGGGAAAACGTTCGATTACAAAACGAACGAACGATTGTATAAGGCGCTTGAGCTGAAACTATTCGAGGATCAGAAAGACACGATCAAACTCACGAGTCTCGTTTCGAACGTGGTTGATCAGGAAACGCAAGCGAAGATTGATGTGGTCAAACAGCGATTGATCACGAACTACGGGTACGACGACGAAAGTGCAACGGACGTGTTGAACTACGTCGCGAGTATCTTTGCGAGGGGAGACACCAAGGGAACCGAATAACTCACATTGGACCAACATCGTTAGAAATTATGTCTACCAAGATTGAAAGAGACCGCAGCCGCTTCCGAGAAATCGTGAAAGGAAAGGTACGCCAAAACCTTCGCGAATACATTTCGCATGGCGAGATGATTGGTCGCAAGGGAAAAGACCTCGTTAGCATCCCAGTTCCGTCGCTCAACGTTCCGCGTTTTCGATACGGCAACAACGATACTGGCGGCGTTGGAAAGGGCGATGGTGACGTTGGAAAACCCGTTGGCAAAGGCGATGACGATGGTGGTGTTGGGCCAGCGGGAAGTGAGCCAGGTCGTCACGTGCTGGAAGTCGATGTTACGCTGGAAGAGTTGGCCGAGATCATGGCCGACGAGCTGCAGTTGCCGCGAATCGAACCGAAAGGCAACGCAACGATTGCGGAAGAAAAGCATCGCTACAACAGCATTCGCAACACGGGCCCGGATTCCTTGCGTCATTTCAAACGCACGTACGTTCGCGCCTTGCGACGGCAGATCGCAACTGGACAGTACAACTTGGTCAAACCGCGTGTCATTCCAATGAAGGAAGACAACCGCTATCGATCGTGGAGCACCACTAGCGAGCCTCAAGCAAACGCCGCTGTGATTTACATGATGGATGTTTCGGGATCCATGACGGATGACCAAAAAGAGATCGTGCGAACCGAAGCTTTCTGGATCGATACGTGGTTGCGAAATGAGTACGACGGCGTCGAATGCCGCTACGTCATTCATGATGCGGCAGCCAAACAGGTCGACGAGCATACTTTCTATCACACCCGTGAAAGTGGCGGCACGCGCATTAGCGCAGCCTACAGGGTTTGTGCTGATCTTATTGAGAGCGAGTTTCCGGTACACGATTGGAACATTTACTGTTTCCAATTTTCAGATGGCGACAACTGGGGCGAAGACAGCGTCGAAAGCATGCGTCTGTTGAAAGAAAAGCTGCTGCCCGTTTGCAATTTGTATTGCTACGGGCAAGTCGAAAGTCCCTACGGGAGTGGCGACTATCTGCATTCGCTGAAAGAGGAATTTGGTGACGACCACGAAACACTAGTGATGTCGGAGATCGCGAACAAAGACGGGATCTACGATTCGATTAAAACTTTTCTTGGAAAGGGCAAGTAGCGTGTCGGCAGACTGTTGACGCGGACGCATGCGATAGAGGCACTCAAATGATTGAATGGAACTCCGCAGCACCCAAGCTGGACTTCGATGTCCGAGTTGGATTGATGCAGGTAAAAGTGAAGGGTACGAATCGACAAGAAGCAGTCGAAAACGCACGGAAGCAATTGTGTAAGGAGCTTCCTCGTATGTGGGATGTAATCCAAGGACTCGCCGAAACCCGTTTTGAAGTGACGTGTCGAAATGAAACTAAGTCGTAGTATTTTTCTGAGCAAAAAACGATGGCCATTGCACCCCTGCGAAATCTCCCTGAAGAACTACAAGAAGTACAACGCGAAATGGAAGCATTCGCGAGTGAATATGGCCTGGACTATTTTCCGACGATTTTCGAGGTTGTACAGGCGAAGCAGCTAAATGCGATCGCAGCTTACGGCGGATTTCCGACGCGGTACCCGCATTGGCGATTCGGCATGGAATTCGAACAGTTGGATAAGGGCTACTCGTATGGTCTGCAAAAGATCTACGAACTCGTCATCAACAACGACCCGTGTTACGCGTATCTTCTGGCCAGCAATTCGTTCACCGATCATAAGATGGTTATTGCGCATGTCTACGGCCACTGTGACTTCTTCAAGAACAATGCGTGGTTCAGCAAGACCAATCGCAAAATGATTGATGAAATGGCGAACCACGGCAATCGAATTCGTCGCTACATGGACCGGTTTGGCGTCGAAACGGTAGAGCGATTCATTGACGACTGTCTGAGCATTGAAGATTTGATTGATGTGCATTCTCAGTTTGTTCGCCGGCAGCACAATGTGGATCGATATAAGTTCGCAAGCAACACGGACGTCGATGAAGGTACCAGCAATGGTGGACGATTTAGAGCCAAGGGCTACATGGATTCGTTCATCAATCCACGCGACGTGTTGGAAGCGGAATCGGAAAAAATGAGGGTAGAGCAGGGCGAAGCAGTGTCTTTTCCCGCCGAACCGATGAGAGATGTGATGTTGTTCTTGCTGCAACACGCATCGCTGGCTCCGTGGCAGGCGGACGTGCTTTCCATCATCCGAGACGAGGCATATTACTTCGCTCCGCAAGGCCAGACGAAAATTATGAACGAAGGTTGGGCCACATTTTGGCATTCGACCATCATGACAAGACACGGATTGCAGTCGTCTGGTGACTTCGTTTGCTATGCAGATCACACGTCGGGAACGTTGGCAAGTTCTCCGACTCGCTTGAATCCGTACAAGCTAGGCGTGGAACTCTTTCGCGATATTGAGGACCGTTGGAATCGGGGGTGTTTTGGTCGCGAGTACGAAGATTGCAACGACATCCGGGAGCAAGAACAATGGAATACGGGCCACGGTAAGGGACGCGAAAAGATCTTTGAAGTGCGAAAGATACATAACGATGTCACATTCATCGACGAGTTTCTGACGCTTGATTTTTGCCGTCGACATAAGATGTTCCAATTCGGCTACAACCAGGATACAGGCAACTATGAAATTGAAAGCCGTGCGTTTGACAAGATCAAACAACAGTTGCTCTTTAGTCTGACCAATCGAGGACAGCCCATCATCTATGTACGAGATGGAAATCATAAGAACCGTGGGGAGCTCTATCTCGAACATCGCTTCAACGGACCAGAGCTGAAGATCGAGTACGCAAAAGCCACACTTGAATCACTTTATCGAATCTGGCGCCGACCCGTTCACATCGAAACCAAGCTAGATGGCTTCCGAGCGAACATTTCTTACGATGGCAAGAAACACGTCGTCGAAAACACCGGAGAAGCGATGGAAACCGACATCGATTTGGCATTTGAGGATAAACAATGAGCGACATTCGAAAACAAATTGAGCGGCAGCTAGATGGATTTGCAGATGCAAACCACTGCGGCGCTGGAATGATTGAATTGTCGGACGGCGAACGCAAGTTGCGTTGCCGAGTCCTCAGTACGGATCGTCTGGCTTGCGAAATTGAATCAATTCAAGTGCACTCGCCCGAGTTGAACGTACTTAACGCTGAATCGTTGGATGCCTTGTCTGTGCAGTTGAGCGATCGCATTTCCTATCTGGAAGAAAGTCTGACACTCGTGGAAAAAGACGCGATTGCAATTGAGGCACAACTGCGTTCTACCCGTCCTATGCTTGCGGAAGGTGCGAAGAACTATTTCGAATTGATAGTCGGGCGGAATGGAGTGCTACTACAGCGCTATCAAAAATCAGTGGGCAATCAGCGTACCACCGTGCCTGCTGTCTTGAGTCGAGCAACGGTGTGTCGACTTTGCTCAGACCTTCTTGATCTTTCGCATTGCTACGTTTGATGCTTCCACGAAAAAAGCGGAGCTCCGTTTCGAGCTCCGCTTATTTGAGTTCTGAGTCTTTACTACGCCAGTTCTATTGACCGCTGGTCGTGCTGGTGAACGTTGGTAGTCGAGGCTTTGGAATCGAATCGTTCCGTTGCGTCGTGATCGTATTCACGTAGTCGCCAGACCATGACCGAGGTGTCTGTCCGACTGTTCGAATCTGAGGCGTTGCCTGATTTGCGAACAGTTGCGACGACGCTTCCTGAATCGATGCGATTCGTCGTTCTTGTGCAGCTGGGTCCATTGAGCGAACGATATAGATCGTTTGGAACTCTTGTGGAGCGGACTGGACGATAGCAAAAAGCTTCCGTCGTCCCGCTTCGTTTAGCTCTTGCGTCTCTGGATTGAAGTAGACAGCTGACATTGTGTTTTGTCGCTGCCACCCCTTAGCAATCTGAGTCGTTAGGGTTTGGCAAACGGATTGCCGATCAGCCTTTTGGAAAGGCATTGGCCAACAGTTGTTACGCAATCGATCCTTGTGAGATCGTTCCATGAAAGAGTGCCAGTCTGCGTTGGCTGGAGCAGCCGGCACTACAAACAGAAATCCTAAAAGTAGGAATAGGCTTACACGCAGCATAGTTCTCTCCCGCATCCTGCAGTTCTTCGCCGTGAAATTAAAAGCTTGCCGTTGAACTGCCCCACGACTTATTGAATCCTGTTGGGGTCAAGGTGCAAGCTGTGCATGCAGGTAGTATCGACAAGCTATCACTGATAGCCGCGAATATTTGTGGAAGCTAGGCGCGTATTGCCTAGCCCTTAAAAACGGACCGCTAGGCTTACTTGGCCGACATCAGATGATGGACTCGTTCCAGCTGCCCTAACACATGATCCAGCTGTCGGTACGTTACGAGTCGTTCGCGGCTTTCTAAAACCGGGGTGATTCGGCCTCGCAAAGCATGAAGCTCACGTCGAAGATGGCCTGCCAGTTTTGGATCGGAGATCGACGTTTCAAGCTGCCGATCGAGGTGCAGCATTTCATGTTGAATGACAGTGATAAGCAATTTGTTGTAGGGCTTCTCAATTTGTCGCAGATGTTCTTTGTGCGCTTGCAGAATTTGCGGATGAGATGACATCAATAGCAAACCGTCAGGCTTGTCGTGGTTGAGTGTGATGCGAACGCCTCCAGGAACTCGTTGGTCCCGTGCCGGTTCGAGACTGCCGGGTTCAACATGATAGATGTCGCGATACTGAGAATCCGGCAAATCGATGGCATTTTCACGGACTGAACGGTTGCCCGTTTGCATGTCAGACACTGGTTTTGCGCTGACCCAAATAAGCCCGGCGTGGCGCGATGCCATACCTCGGACTTCGAAATCAGAATGTCGCATCGTGGGCCGGATGGGCTCATTCGTTTCGTACTGTAAAATCCACGGGCGTAGGATCGAAAGCTCTAGATTGAAAAGTTGGGCGACCGCTTTGGCGTACGGCGAATCGAAACCTGCAAACGGCTCTGGGTCATAGACGAACCCGTTTTGTCCTGCGAAAACGGCAGCCCGAATTTCGTCTCGTAGCGTTAGCCATCTCGTCGAGTCGACTGTGGAAGTAACGTGCCAATTCGTGGATTCGGTTTCAACGAGTTGCATCTGAAGCTTCGTCGCGGTCGCTTGCTGCTCGACGGTTGCTGGACCTGCCAGCTGAATCGTGTTGAAGCCAAATTGTTTGAGTTCGGCAAACGATTCTCCGGCGTGTTTTGCTACTCGCGGAATCCAGTTTGGATTCGGTTTCTTTGTAGTAGCTTTTGCTGGCAGCGGCATCGTAAGCGGTGACTGATAGTTGGCCAAATGAAAAGTCGCGGGACTACGAGCTTGCGATTTTTCGACGCGTGAAGCGAGCGGTACTGCAGCGAACGCAGTGAGATCGTCTATCGACAAGATGTTGTTCTCGGCGCCGCCATATGCATTGACCACCACTTGGTCCACGTACGCCTCGGTTGGATCGATATAAGAACCATGTTCGACCCGCATTGCGCGAACCTGATTTGAAATCTGTTTCTCGAACGCTCGGACAGTAAGCCGTTGCCAGACATTTGGTGACGAGTAGCGATCCCCAAGCACGTAGATCGCGATGGGCTCACCGCTGTCATTCATGCTGCGAGGTAAACGTACTCGTGCCATGATCTGAAAACCAACGCGATTGCCTCGAAGCCGAAGCGAGAACTCAAGCTCTGGAATAGCAGCGACTGGTTGAATGTCGTGGGTGGCAAGAATGCGTTCGCCTCCACGAGTTCCGACTACGGAAATAAGTTCGCTGCGACGGCCTCGATAGGGCGAATGATCCGAGCGATGGTGCCGCCGGACTTTGGTGAGGGACTTACTTTCAACAATCTGCATCGAAGTCCGCACACCGTCGAAGTCATCGAGCAGTTCGCCCTCTTTTTCTTCAGACTGGATAGGGCTTTGCAAAGTGTCCTGCCCCACAGTCGACCGATTGCTGGCAACCAGTAGTAGGACGAGTCCAAAGACAATGATTCTTTTACAACCGGGTTTGGGTGGTGCCCATGCATCCATTGCGAGCTTTTCCGGCTGGTTTGGGGTGTTCGTTCCGAATCGCATGTCCTAGCTCGCCGAAATCCCTGATTTTCCGATGGGTTTGTATCAACACACGTGATGCAGCTCTAGGTCACCCTGTCGCTGAACGTCAACGTTGTTGAATGTTGCTTTCGCTCGACATCAACCGTAATCCCTTATATGATAGAGACTTAAGCGAGAAAAAGAGCTTTCCGACCGGTTGGCATGGAGGCTGCATTAAGACTTTGCCAGAGACACGGCACCTTGGAGTAACACCATGAAAACTGGATCCCGCCTAAGCACTGGCAAAAGTGAACAGCTTCCCCGCGATATGGTCGATTTGGCCTCAGCAATTTCTCGTTTACCTGCAGAACACCGAGCACAGTTGGAACCTGTGTTTCAGAGAGTTGCCGACAGCACTCGTCGCCGACGTCGTATTCTGAATCTAGTTCAAGAAGCTCTCAGCCAACTTCGGTTGGACATGAAGTATCTTCTCTTCGATCTAGAAGCAACTCGACGCGAGCGAAATGAGTACCGTCGTTGCCTTGAAGGTGAAGGCGAAGAGTAAACACCGGCGTAGCGATCAAACTTAGTCGTCTTCGCAGCGATGGCTAACCGAATCCACCAACGGGTATTCGCATCGCATAGTCGGCTTGCAGGGGCAATGGTTTAGAAGAAGAGTCAACCGTATCGTGGAACTATCGCCCGAACAACTCGTTCAGCGGGCCTCGGCCCTGAATCTTGTCGATCGGCGGCAACTGGAATCGCTCTGGAGCGACCTCGGTACGGACGTCTCGATGAGCGAAGTGCAACGCGCATTGCTCGGTCGAGGGATTCTTACTAACTACCAGTTCGATAGACTTGCCCGCGGTGAGAAAGCCGGCTTCTTTTATGGCGACTACAAGGTGCTCTACCTAGTCGGAACTGGATCATTTGCACGTGTCTATCGCGCGACGCATCGCGAAACAGGACAAGTCGTAGCACTCAAAGTGCTACGCAGTCGCTACAGTGAGAATCCCGTTCAAACGGAACAGTTCCTGCGTGAGGGGGGCATGGGCGCCGATCTGCGGCATCCTAATATTGTCCCGATTTACGAAGTCTTCTCGCATCGTCGTTTGCACTTTCTAGTGATGGAGTTCGTCGAAGGTCAGAACCTGCGAGATTTCGTTGCCGTCCGGAAGAAGCTCTCTGTCCAAGACGCGATCAATATCACGACCGACATCACTGCGGGTCTCGCTTACGCTTCAGAACGCGGCATTACGCACCGAGATATGAAGCTTTCCAACGCACTGATCGCAAGTAACGGTCGAGCGCAAATTGTTGACTTCGGTTTGGCTGCAGCAACGACCAGCGACGACGACGATCTAGCGAATCCGCGTACGATCGACTACGCGGGCCTCGAGAAAGCCACGAATTGCAAGAAGGATGATCCGCGATCGGACATCTTCTTCAACGGAACCATGTTCTACCAGATGCTATGTGGCGAATCACCGATTCCGTTCGGTGATCGCATGGCACGTATGAACAATAGCCGATTCAGCAATATCAAACCTATTCATGAGATCGCGCCGGACTTGCCAAAAGTGATCGCGAAGGTTGTGGGTAAGTCGATCAAGCTAGATCCCGCGAAGCGTTATCAAACGCAAAAAGAAATGCTCGCGGATATGAAAATGCTTCAGCAGTTGATGAAGTCTGGCAAACTCGACAAAGCCGACGAGCTAGAGAAAACGGCCGCTGTTGGCCGCACGATCATGATCGTTGAATCGAACCAACAGATGCAAGATGTCTTTCGAAGCAAGTTCAAGCAAGACGGCAATCGCGCTCTCGTTATGCGAAACCCTTCGATTGCGCTGCGACGCTTTGACGACGAGCCGAAAGTCGCGGATGTCGTCATCTTTAGTTGTATTGGGCTCGGTCGTGCAGGACTCGAAGCATTCAACCAATTCGCCGAAGGTTCTGTCACCGGCAAAGTCCCGGCCATCCTCTTGTTTGACAAAGACCAAGACTGGGCGGCCAACGCAAACCTGGACGACAATCGCTTGGTTCTTCGCATGCCTGTGAAAATGCGGCAGCTAAGAGAGGCAATCGTCAAGCTGGTCCAAACCGACGACTAGTCGCTTTAAGAAGCGTAACCATTCAGTACGGCTTCGACTCTTTCAAACACGTCCGCGATGACTTTGGCTTCGGGCAATATCGTGATCCGAAAACTATCGCTGACGGGGTAGTTAAAGCTACTACCTGGAGCAATCAGCACGTGTTTCGTTTCGAGCAACTCCATTGCGAACTTGTAGTCGTCGAAGTCTTTTAGCTTTGGATGTTTCACTTGGACGAAAGCGTACATCGCACCAGAGGGCGCTACAAGGCTGAGGAACTCACTCTTTTCAACGCCATCGATGACGGCTTTTCGAGATTCAAACAATCGGCCGCCTTCGCTGGTCAGATCGCGAATGCTCTGATGCCCGCCCAATGCAGTTTGGACTGCCCATTGTGCCGGGACGTTGGCGCAGAGTCTCAATGATGCCAGTAGCTCAACAGCTTGTAGGTAATCGCGTTCGTTGTCCTGTATGCCGGTGAACGAAACCCAACCGCCGCGGTAGCCGCACGCGCGATAAACTTTCGAGAGACCGCCAAACGTTGCGCAGCGTCCGCCGTTCATGAGCGGAGCAGTCGGTATGTGTTTTGAACCGTCGAAAAGTACGTCGTCGTAGATCTCGTCGCTCATTATTAACAGGTTGCGATCGTTTGCGAGTTGGATGATTTGCTCGATCGTTTCACGTGGGTAGCAGGCGCCCGTTGGATTGTTGGGGTTGATGAGCACGATCGCGCGCGATTTGTCCGTCAGCAGTTTTGCCATTTCATCCACATCAGGCACGAAACCTTTTTCGCGCCGACATGGATAGTGGACGGCTTTGCCACCGTTCAGAATCACGGCGGCGGTCCAAAGTGGATAGTCGGGCGAAGGCACGAGTACTTCATCGCCGGCATTGAGTAATGCCCGAAGGGTGAGGTCGATCAGCTCACTGACACCGTTGCCGAGAAAAACCTCTTCTGCCGTTACGTCTTTGACGCCACGGTTCTGCTGCTGCATCACGACAGCTTCGCGAGCGGGAAAGATTCCTTTTTGGTGGCAATACGGCTCGGCATTCGGCAGGTTTTCGATCACCGCCTGTCGCATCGACTCGGGTGTGCGAAAACCGAACCTGCCGGGGTTTCCGATATTGAGATAGATGATCTCTGACCCAAGCCGTTCCAGTTCTTGCGCGCGTCGCGCGAGCGGCCCGCGAATTTCGTAGCGAACTCCGGCGAGCCTTTCGCTTGTACCAAGTGGCGGACGGGAGGTAGTTGGGTCGGGCGATGCCATGGAATGATTCTTTTGAAGTGTCTGCTCACGAAGACGCTTCAACTGCGGGCAGGTTCGTTTCTTTTGCGACGTGTTTGGTTACTCGACGGTAACGCTCTTCGCCAAATTACGAGGCTTGTCAACATCGCAACCGCGGGCCAACGCAATATGGTAGGAGAGTAGTTGCAAAGGAACAATGGACACAATCGGATGGATGAAGCTCTCAACCGCCGGAATTTCAATCACATCGTCTGCTAGTTCGCGAACTTGTGTGTCACCCTCGGCAACAACGGCGATAACAGGACCACCCCGTGCCTTGATTTCTTCCAGATTCGCGAGGACTTTTTCGTAGACGAAGCCCTGTTGCATGATAAAGACGCTTGGCGTGTTTTTATCCACCAGCGCGATCGGGCCGTGCTTCATCTCCGCCGCTGGATATCCCTCGGCGTGGATGTAGCTGATCTCTTTTAGCTTCAACGCGCCTTCGAGTGCTGTTGGGAAGTTGTAATGTCGGCCGAGGTAGAGGAACGTGCTGGCGTGTTGGTACTTGTCAGCGATACGTTTGATTTCATTGTTTGTTTCGAGCGCTTTCTCGACGTGGTCTGGTAGTTCTTGCAACGCACGGATCATGCGGCGACCAGCGTCGTAGCTAAGGTGGCGCAAACGCCCGAAGTACAACGCCAGCATCGTGAGCACGCACAACTGCGATGTGTAAGCCTTCGTTGAAGCAACACCAACTTCGGGACCGGCGTGGAGGTAAATACCACCGTCGGCTTCTTGAGCAATCGAGCTTCCGACGACGTTACAAATCGCCAACGTTGGATGGCCTTTGCGTTTCATCTCGCGTTGTGCGGCCAGCGTGTCTGCGGTTTCGCCACTTTGCGTGATCGAAAACAGAATCGTGTCGTGGTGTACGGGTGGATTTCGGTATCGAAGTTCGCTGGCATATTCGACTTCGACTGGTAGTCGTGCCAGTTCCTCCATGAGGTATTCGCCGACGAGCGCCGCATGCCAACTAGTTCCGCAAGCCGTCAGCAATACGCGTTCGCAACGACGTAGCTGTTGTGGTGAAAGGTTTAGTCCACCGAAGACCGCTGTTGCGTCGTCTTCGTTTAGACGGCCACGCATTGCATCACGCAACGACTGAGGCTGCTCGTAGATTTCCTTCAGCATGTAGTGCTCGTAGCCACCGAGTTCCGCCGAACCCACTTGGATTGGCATCTCTTCAACGCTTGGCTTAACTTGCCCGTGGTCGCGGTGAGTAACTCGCAAGTCGTCCTTCGTCACGACGGCGATTTGGTGATCCGCCAGATACACGATCTTGTCGGTGTAGCCAACCAACGGTGATGCATCACTGGCGACAAAGTGCTCGTTCTTTCCAACGCCAATGACAAGCGGACTGCCGAGTCGAGCAGCGATCAACACGTCGGGAAAGTCACGGAATAGAACGACAAGTCCGTAAGTCCCTCGCAGATGAGCCAACGTTTTACGAACGGCATCGACAAGGATTTCGTAGTCTCTGTCCATTTCAGACAGATCCACTTCCTCAAGTTGTTGAGCCAACAAATGGGCGACGACTTCGGTGTCAGTCTCGGATGTGAACACTTTGCCGTCCGCGACAAGCTTTTGTTTGAGGCCCTGGTAGTTCTCGATCACACCGTTGTGCACAATTGCTACGATTTGATCGCCACCGAAATGCGGGTGAGCATTCTCGTCCGTAGCAGGACCGTGCGTGGCCCATCGCGTATGTCCGATTCCGGTGGGACCCTTCAATGGATTGTCATCCAAGCGATCGGCTAGGTTTTGGATTCGCCCACCGGCTTTGCAAAGCTCAAGATTCTCTTGTTTCGAGATGGCGATGCCAGCACTGTCGTATCCACGATACTCAAGGCGTCGCAATCCTTCGAGCAAGAATTCGGTCGCGTCTCTGTCGCCGATGTAACCAACAATTCCACACATATTAGGACTACCTTTTTATGGTGACAGCACGCTGAAGGAGCTATCTTCGATCTGCTTGCAAAGCCCAGGAACCAATAGTCAGCAGAATAGCGACTAAAGACTTGCCTGAATTTATTTTACGGCTCACTTCCGTTCCCACAATTGATTAGAATCCCAAATCGGACGGACATCCGAGCGAATTCATCGAAAACACCGGCAAACGGAGGTGCCAGGTGCCAACTACTTCCAATTACATCGTCATTCCAGCACGCTTAGAATCAACGCGTCTGCCTCGCAAAATGTTGTTGCGTGAAACCGGCAAGTCGTTGATTCAGCATACGTACGAGTCTGCAAGCAAAGCGATCAAGCCATCAGGTATCTGCATCGCAACAGATCACGCCTCGATTTCGGAGGAGGTCAGTCGTTTCGGTGGGCAGGTGCAAATGACGGATCCGAACGCGCCCAGCGGAACCGATCGAGTCGCGGAAGTCGCCAGGGCGATGCCCGAGACCGAAGTGTTCGTGAACGTCCAAGGTGACGAGCCGGAAATCGAACCAGCATCAATCGATTTGGTGATCTCGTTGCTGGAGAAGGACGCTGATGCCAGCGTTGCAACGTTGGCGACACCCATTCGATCGCGTGAGGTCTTGGACGATCCGAACTGCGTGAAGGTCGTGCTGGATGATCAGCAGCGAGCGTTGTACTTCAGCCGCAGTCCGATCCCGTACGCGCGAACTTGGAACGACGATTTGCTCACCCGTGAGCCGCCGGTGTTTCTTTTGCATCTTGGCATTTATGCTTATCGCCGCGACGTTTTGCTGAACTTCACCACATGGCCGATGGCCAAGATCGAAGAAGTTGAACGGCTCGAGCAATTGCGTCTTCTCGCCGCCGGGCACAAGATTGCTGTGGGAGTCGTCGAAAACGCGCCTGCAGGTATCGATACGATGGCGGATTATCGGGCGTTTGTCAGTCGAGCGGCTGCTCGATAGAATTGAGCGATTGCGTTCGAAAAAATCGAGCAGGATGCCAAACTCTATTTTGGCCAGGATGGTAGGGGTACGATGACAAAGCACATTTTTGTAACTGGTGGCGTAGTTAGTTCGCTGGGAAAGGGGCTGACGAGTGCCTCGCTCGGTTTGCTGCTGGAGCGACGTGGCTTGCGAGTTCGCATGCAAAAGCTCGACCCGTACATCAATGTCGACCCAGGTACCATGAGTCCTTACCAGCACGGCGAAGTCTACGTTTTGGATGACGGTAGCGAGACAGATCTTGACCTTGGTCACTACGAGCGATTCACAAACAGTCCGCTCACTCGCGATTCGAACTACACGACGGGCCAAATTTACCTTTCCGTTATCAACAAAGAACGTCGCGGCGAATTCCTCGGCAAGACGGTTCAGGTTATTCCGCACATCACGGATGAAATCAAAAGCGTCATTCACAAAATGGCGGACGACGAATGTGATGTCGCGATCACCGAAATCGGTGGCACGGTTGGCGACATCGAAAGCCAGCCATTTATGGAGGCGATTCGTCAGTTTGCATTGGACGTTGGCAAAGAAAATTGCCTGTTCATCCACCTCACACTAGTTCCCTACTTGAAAGCGGCTGCAGAGCTGAAGACTAAACCGACGCAGCATTCAGTGGGACTCCTTCGGCAAATTGGTATCCAACCAGATATCTTGGTTTGTCGAACCGAAGTGCCGATGGATGAAGAAGATTTCAAGAAAATCGCGCTCTTCTGCAACGTGCCTCGCGATTCGGTTATTGAGGAACGTGACAAAGACTTTTCGATCTACGAAGTTCCACTCAGCCTGGTCGATAATAAGCTCGACAAGCTGATCGTGGACAAACTCGGAATGAAAGCTGGTGCGTTGGAGCTCGATGATTGGCGGGAATTACTGCACGGTCTTCGGAATCCACGTCACGAAATCAGCATCGCCGTCGTGGGCAAATACGCCGAACATCGTGACGCGTACAAGTCCGTCTACGAAGCGATCGACCACGCCGGCATGAAACACGCGGCGCAGATTCGGATTGGTCGCATTCAAAGCGAGGAAGTACAACGCGAAGGTCCTGAACGCTTGTTGTCGGGCTACGACGGGATTTTGATTCCTGGCGGCTTTGGTGTTCGTGGTCTCGAAGGCATGGTGCAAGCGACGCGGTTTGCTCGCGAGAAGAAGATTCCGTTTTTTGGCATCTGCTTGGGAATGCAATCAGCCGTTATCGAGTTTGGTCGAAACAAAGTCGAACTTGAGACCGCTAATTCCACGGAATTCGACAAGGACACGAAACATCCGGTGATCTGTTTGCTTGATGAGCAAAAGGGTATCACGGACATGGGCGGCACGATGCGATTGGGTGCGCAACCAACAAAGTTGCTCATCGATTCGCATGCACATAAGGCCTATGGTACGGACGACATTTCCGAACGTCACCGACATCGGTACGAATTCAACGGCAGTTACCGCAAGCAGTTTATTGCTCATGGCATGGACGTCACGGGTACCAGCCCTGACGATTCTCTGGTTGAAATTGTCGAGATCAAAGAACACCCATGGTTCTTGGCCGTCCAATTTCATCCGGAATTTAAGTCGATGCCAACCAATCCACATCCGTTGTTCGCTGCATTCGTTGAAGCATCGATCGAACAAAAAAAAAGTCGCGGTAGTACCGCCAAATCATCAGAAGCCAACACACCGTCAGCCAAATCAGCGCGGACGCGAACCTCTTAGGATCAAACAATGAGCGAAGACAAGAAAATCATCATCGACGAAGACTGGAAATCGCAGGTCGAACGAGAGAAGGAACAGCTCGAGAACGCGCCGGAGCCACCGAAAGATGAACCAGGCCCCGGGGAGATTCCACCGGCGAGCTTCAAAACGTTAGTGACGGCAATCGGCACGCAAGCATTAATGATGCTCGGCCAAATCGCGGATCCCTCAAGTGGCCAAGCGATGTACCATCCTGAACTAGCCCGGCATCACATCGACTCGTTAGTCGTCTTGCAGGAAAAGACGGAAGGTAACTTGGACGATGAAGAAAAGACGATGATCGATCAGTTCATTACTGAGCTTCGTCAGGTTTTCGTCGCGATGCAAAACGCGAATACGCAGCTGCCACCCGAGCCAGGAACGCCTGGGGTTGAATTGGGTTAGTTCGATAGAGGACGTTCCGATCAACCCTGCTGCGTGTCAAACAATCGGGTCGCGGGTTCCATCCAATGTCTAACCGGATGGCTCGTGCCCTTCCCGCTTCATCTAACGACCGCGGCGGCGCATCTCGCGCTGCATGTCTCGTTTGCTGTCGGCCTTTTTGAGCGTCTCGCGCTTGTCGTGCATTTTCTTTCCCTTGCCCAGACCCAGTAGCAGCTTCGCCCTGCCCTCTTTGAAATAGATTTTCAGTGGGATAAGCGCCAATCCGTTTTCGTGTGCCTGATTGGCGAACTTTTGAATCTGCTGTCGGTGCATGAGCAGCTTGCGTTGCCGCCGAGATTCGTGGTTCATGCGATTAGCTTCGAAGTACTCCTGGATATCGCATCCCATCAACCAGACTTCGCCACGCAATACTCTCGCGTAAGATTCCTCGATCGACACATGACCATTGCGTAGACTCTTGACCTCGCTGCCGTGCAATACAATTCCGCACTCGAGCGTATCAATTATTTCGTACTTATGCCGAGCCTTTCGATTTTCCGAAACGGTCTTTTCGTTTGGATCGTCCTTTGGCTTCTTTTTTTTGCTCTTCTTCGCCATTCGCATAGCATGACGTTAAGCATCCGATTTTGGAAGAGCTGCCTTGTTTCTCGGGCGAAGTTGTCACGAAAATAGGCAGAACCAAATTCCGTTGGTTTTGGCGCGAACCTTGTTTCAACTATCCGAATAAGTCGATCGTGCTATGATCTAAATGTTGATTTCGAGCCTCGGTTTAAAGTTCCTATCGTGAGTGCATCTTCTTTTCCACAGTTGCCGATTATTGGCGATTCCACTGTACCTGACACTGCGCCAACCAATCCGCGTCGTCGGTTGCCGGAGTGGCTACGTCGCCAAGTACCAAAGGGAAACACGAATCACCAGACGTCCCGGATCAAAGAAGAGCTACAGCTCGAAACCGTCTGCGAGAGTGCCAAGTGTCCGAACCGGATGGAGTGTTATTCGCAAGGGACGATGACATTCATGGTACTGGGTGACACGTGTACTCGACCGTGCGGTTTTTGTTCGGTCAAACGAGGTCGCCCAGAGGAAGTTGCTGCGGACGAGCCGGAACGACTAGCAGAAGCAGCGGCTCAGCTCGGTTTGAAGCATGTCGTGATCACATCGGTCACGCGCGATGATATGGAAGATGGCGGAGCAGAGCATTTTTATCAGTGTGTTCTAGCCGTCCGGAAAAAAACTGGCGCTACGGTCGAAGTTCTTACACCGGACTTTGTGACCTGCAAAGACGCGCTGGCTCGCGTTGTCGAGGCTGCTCCCGAAGTCTTCAATCACAATACGGAAACAGTTCCGCGGCTTTACCGCATCGTGCGTGGCCCAAAGTCCGACTATCGTTGGACATTGGAAATGTTGCGACGCGTGAAAGAAATGAATCCTAAGATTCTGACGAAAAGCGGATTGATGTTGGGGCTGGGCGAGACGCGCGACGAGTTACTCGACGTGCTGGCCGATCTACGCGAGGTGAATTGCGACTTGCTGACGCTGGGGCAGTATCTACAACCCGCGACGGATAAGTACTTGCCCGTGGTACGTTACGTGCCGCCGGAGGAGTTTGAAGAACTCGGCCAGATCGCGAAGAGCATGGGTTTTCGGCAAGTTGCCAGCGGACCCTTCGTCCGCAGTAGCTACCACGCGGGTGAGATGGCTGAGCTGTTCTAGGTTGCCTAACTATCGGCAAATAGCCAACGAACAAGAAATCTCGGTAGTCATCGGAGATTAAATTCGTCAAAATGCAGCCTCTGAAACATCAACAATGAGGTAGCGAAAATGGACGAAGCAGCGATGAACGATTTGCTGGTGACTCTCAACACCTATCACGCGCCGGTGATTTTGGCCGTGCTGGGCGGCCTGCTGATTTTGGCGGATTACTACTTCGATACGGACGTACCCGCGCACTTTGGTTATGGTTGCTTTGCATTTGCGGCGTTCCTAATGGGACCCGGCGTGTTTCGAGAGAGCTTCCTGATTGGACTTTTGGTTTGGTCGATGCTTTTGAACCTGCATTTCATGTTTCTGCGAGAGATCCTGGAACGGGATTTCGAAGAAGTGCCGCAGACGTGAATGTCCTGCAAGCTTCTGTAAGCTGTAAGTCCTGTAAAACCACAATCGCACGACAGTATTAGCACTGCGGCGTATAATTCTGCGAACTCGGATTCGTCTGTTCTTCGAATTCGTTCCGCACTCGAGGATAAACATGAGCACAGCCACTGATCCCGCACCCGCTCACGAACTGAAACCCTACAAGTCGCTCTCGGACGATGAGTTGGCGACTCGTATCGAGACGATTCGCAAGCAGCTTGGTTCGAAGCTTTTGATTCTTGGTCATCACTACCAGCAAGACCAAGTGATTCAGCACAGTGATTTGCGCGGCGACAGTTTGAAACTCAGTCAGTTGGCGACAGAAAACAGCGATTGCAATACGATCGTTTTCTGCGGCGTCCACTTCATGGCGGAGACTGCCGACATTTTGGCAAATTCGCCAACGAAGCTAGACGAAAGAAAAGGCGAACGCGTCGATGTGATTCTGCCTGACATGGCTGCGGGTTGTTCGATGGCGGACATGGCTGCGATTCAGCAAGTCGAAGATGCTTGGGATGACTTGGGTGAAGTCATCGATACTGAGCAGCTTATCCCGGTGACCTACATCAACTCGGCTGCGAGCCTGAAAGCGTTCTGCGGAAAGAACGGTGGCATCGTTTGTACGTCCAGCAACGCAGCCAGCGTGATCGAGTGGGCGTTCGAACGAGGGAAACGTGTTTTCTTTTTCCCTGATCAACACCTCGGTCGCAACACGGCGCTCAAAATGGGTATCACGAATGATCAGATGCCTGTATGGGATCCGTTCAATGATGATCTAGGTGGCAACACAAAGGAAGCGATAGAAAACAGCAAGGTCGTGCTTTGGAAGGGGCATTGCAGCGTGCATCAGATGTTCAAGGCCGAGCATGTGCACCAGTTCCGCGAGCAGCATCCGGGAATCAAGATCTTGGTGCACCCTGAGTGTCCGCAGGAAGTCAATGATCTGGCGGACGTATCAGGCTCGACCGGGAAGATTCTGGCGACCGTCGAAGCAGCCGAGCCCGGTACCAAATGGGCGATCGGCACAGAACTGCATCTGGTCAATCGCTTGAAGCAAGAACACCCTGAGCAGGAAATTCACTTCCTGTCACCCGTGGTCTGCATGTGTGCGACCATGTACCGCATCGATCTGGCCCATCTGTGTTGGTGCTTGGAAAACCTGGTCGCGGGCACGATTGTCAACAAGATCCACGTTGATCCTGACACGGCCAAATGGTCGTTGATTGCGTTAGAACGCATGCTGGAACATACGGCTTAGCCCAGCCAATCGTTCGGATTGCGGCTATTTAGTCTCGCAAGTAAAATCCCCAACCGACGCCCGCTGTAACAGGGCGTCGTTTTTTATTGGGAGCTTTGGATGTTAGATCGAAAATTCATCGTCGAAAACGTAGATGCAGTTCGCAAAAACTGCGCTGACCGCGGGATGGAAGCGGACGTCGATCGCTTTGTCGAACTCGATACACTTTGCCGTGAGAAATCGACCTCTGCCCAGGATCTCAACCGACAGGCTAACGAAGTCGCGAAAACGATCGGCAAAGCAAAGACCGATGAAGAACGCGAGCAGCGAAAAAACGAAGGCCGCGAACTCCGCGCGAAGAAAGATGCGATGCAGGCCGAGCACGATACGTTGCTCGCCGAGCTGTCTTTGATACAGCGAATGATTCCCAATATGGCGCACGCGGATGCACCTATCGGTGTTGACGACAAGGCGAATTTGGAGATCATTCGCGGCAAGCACGCTCCTCGAGAATTCGATTTCAAGCCACTCGATCATGTCGAATTGGCAGAGAAACACGACCTCATTGATTTCGAAGCGGGAGCGAAGACCACCGGTGCAGGGTTCTACTTTTTGAAGAATGAAGCGGTGCTGTTGGAGTTAGCACTACAACAATTCGTCATTCACAAATTGGTCGGCGAAGGTTTTGTTGCGACGACGACGCCGGACTTGGCACGTCAGGAAATCTTGGAAGGTATCGGATTCAATCCACGCGGAAACGAAACGCAGATCTACAGTGTCGATAACACTGACTTGTGTCTCGTTGCGACAGCGGAGATTACGCTCGGCGGATTTCTTTCGGGTGAGACGGTTGAAGACACACAGTTGCCGATGAAGATGTGCGGCATTAGTCATTGCTTCCGTACGGAAGCAGGAGCAGCCGGTCGAGCATCACGCGGACTTTATCGCGTGCATCAATTCACGAAAGTCGAAATGTTCGCATTCACTTTGCCCGATCAAAGTGATGCGATGTTGGAGTACTTCCGTGGTTTAGAGTGCCAGATCTTCGATGAGCTTGGAATTCCATATCGTGTTGTCGATACATCGACCGGCGACTTGGGTGCTCCCGCATATCGTAAATACGATTTGGAAGCATGGATGCCCGGCCGCGGTGACGGCGGCGAATGGGGCGAAGTCACGAGCACGTCGAATTGCACCGACTACCAAGCTCGGCGCTTGAATGTACGTTACAAAGTGAAAGATAAGAAAGGCACGCACTTCGTTCATACGCTAAACGGAACTGCGATGGCATTGAGCCGCGGCATTATTTCCGTAATGGAAAACTACCAGCAGGCCGACGGCTCCATTGAGATTCCTGAAGTGCTTCGTCCGTGGATGGGCAAAGACAAGATCGGTTAGCAACAGCTAAACGTTTTCAACTGACGGGATCTCGTATCCCTTGTTGTCAGGATCCTTCAGCAGCGCGTTCGCTTCGTCCGCATGGTCGCCCGTGTGGCGTTCCGTCTTCGGATCGAACGTCAACCATGGTCCAACGGTGTACTCGGTTCCGTCTTCTGGCAGTCCAACTCCATCTCGCATCGTCTCGTGCAATTTCAGGAAGTGTTCAGCAGCGTCTTTGTTGTCGCCGAACGAAACAGCCTTTTCGTTGAACGGCATTTTTTTGCCCAGGCGGTAAGAGTTGTTCATTAAATGCCCCATCACGCAACCGTAATGAGCATCCATCACGTTGCCGTTGGCCATGCTTGGGTCTCCAGCACGTACGGCTGCGATGAACGCTTCCCAGTTGTTACCGGGCGTGACGTGTCCCGGCTCTAATGGCAGATCTTCAAATGTGTCGCTGCCAGGCCGTCTGATCTTGTACTTGCCCTCGCCCACGATCTTGCTGCCGTCTTCCAAGTAGTATTCGTTGTGAACTTCATGCTTGTAGCCTTCGTAATTCACATTGCGAACGTTGAAGAGTACATGCTGGCCGTTCGGGTATTCCGCGATACCGAACATTGTGTTCGGCGTTTCGCCCTGATCATCCCATTGGAATCGACCGCCCAATGC
>CAYNJG010000083.1:0-27761 GCA_964397295.1 uncultured Pirellulaceae bacterium | reverse complement strand
CCTCTGTTCCCCCCGAGTAGCATCGAACACCTTCAAGCCCCGCCGTCTTCCGAGCCCAAACCTCGGCCCAAACATGTGCAAATTGACTCCGTCGCGAATTGTGCGTACACACGAACATTAAGTCGACCGTCTTGCCTGCATTCAATCGAGTCGCAATGTAGTCAGCCGCAGCGTCGATCTGTTTCCACCGTACGTTCGCTTGCCGCTCGACAAGGACACTCGAAAACTGCTCGTCGATCTCTAGCTCTCTCACAGTTTCACACCTAGTTGCTTCATGATCATTTTCATGTCCGTCCAAGCCATCTTCTTAGCAGCAGGATTGCGCAGCAAGTAAGACGGGTGGTACGTTACCGCAACTTGGATTCCTCGCCAATCGTGGAACTTACCGCGAAGACGCCCAACCGACATCGTTGTATCGAGCAACGTCGTTGCGGCGATCGAACCGAGGCAACAAATCATCTCGGGCCGGAGAATCTCGAGTTGCTTTTCGAAAAACGGACGACAGTTCTTCGCTTCGTTCGGCGTCGGATTGCGGTTACCCGGAGGACGACACTTCAGCACGTTCAGAATGTACACGTCTTCGCGTTTGAGCTGGCAAGCCTCAATAATTTTCGTCAACAATTGCCCCGCTTTGCCGACGAACGGTTCACCTAAGCGATCTTCGTCGGCACCTGGCGCTTCGCCAAAGAAGACCAACTTCGCGTTGGGATCGCCGACACCAAAAACAGTCTGCTTACGTTTCTCGGCAAGATCAGCACACAACGTACAGTTTGAAACTTCTTCCGACAGGACTCGCAACGCATCGGCTCGATCCGCGGCTGGCATGGGCGGACCATTGAACGAACCAACGTCAGGACTAAGCGTAGATACGTTTGCAGGTGACGGTGTGGATTGCCGCGTTGGCGCCGCTGCGGCAGGTACGTCTTTGTGTGCGGCACTTGCCACAGGCTTCGATTCGGTCACAGGCGCGAGCGTTGGACGCGGAATCGCGCGGACGCCGCTCCGGTGCAGAGATTCAAGTTTCTGTACTAAGGCCCGACGGACTTGATCTGAATCGGCCATGGTTCCTCCCAAGTTGTTCAGCTTTCAATATAGACGTCGCGATCAGTACACGGTATCCGCCAATCGAAGTCCGTAGTGAAGAGATCCGCTTTCTCAATCCATCACGTTCATTTATAGTCGGGTAAGTGAAGTTTCGGTGCACGCCGTCGCCTCTCTTCTTTTCTTATTCAGTCTGTCAGGCAAGTCCATCGATGCGCGTTCCCCGAGTGGTTATTGTTGGGCGACCGAATGTCGGCAAGTCGAGCATATTCAATTGGATCGCAAATAAGCGTCTGGCGATCGTTGATGATCAACCTGGTGTCACCCGCGATCGACAATCGTTTTTGGTGCAAGACGAAGATCGGTTCTTTGAGATAATCGATACCGGCGGAATGGGAATCGAAGACGTCGATGATCTGACGTCACAAATCGAAGAACAGATAACCACCGGTATCGACGAAGCAGACGTTATCCTTTTTGTCGTCGACACGCACACGGGAACATTGCCGCTGGACAAAGAAGTTGCGAAACGATTGCGATATGTCGAGACGCCGATTCTTTGCGTTGCGAACAAAGCGGACAGCGAAAAATACGATCCACAAGCCGACGAGTTCTATAAACTGGGTCGAGGAAAACTGATTCGGGTCAGTACGAAAGCGAACCGTGGTCGCCGCGAACTTTTGGAACTGATCGCCGAACGACTTCCGCCCGACGTCGAACTTCCGCCGGAAGAACCGGAGATGAAGGTAGCGATCGTTGGCCGTCGCAACGTTGGAAAAAGCACGTTTGTCAACACGCTTTCTAAAGCCGAACGGATGATCGTCAGCGAAGTACCGGGCACGACGCGAGACAGCGTCGACGTGCGTTTCGAATTGGATGACAAGTCCTTTGTTGCGATCGACACACCTGGCTTGCGGCGAAGCGTCAGTGTTCGCACGGATATAGATTTCTACAGTACCAAACGCGCCGAGCGGTCCATCCGCCGCGCCGATGTCGTACTGCTGTTCTTTGATGCTTCGCAACGTATCAGCAAAGTCGATAAGAAGCTCTGTGGCTACATCGCAGACCAATACAAGCCTTGTGTTTTTGTCGTGAACAAGTGGGACTTACTGCACAAGCAGATGCCGACGGAACGCTGGGTGCGATATTTACGCGATACGTTTCAAACAATGTGGCACGTCCCAATTGCTTTCGTCACAGGCCAAACGGGCAAGAACATGAAGATGCTGTTGAATCATTCGCAGCATCTTTTCAAACAAGCCAACGAACGCGTTTCCACTTCGCACCTAAATCGTTTGGTGCGTCAAGCGCTCGACAACCATCCGCCGCCAACGCATCACAATAAGCGTCCCAAAATCTTCTACGCAACGCAGGTGGGAACAGCACCTCCCACGATTGTGCTGGTTTGCACTTCACCGAAAGCATTCCCGATTTCATACCGGCGCTACCTGCTGGGTGTATTCCGCGACCAACTACCCTACAGTGAAATACCAATCAAGCTGTACCTCAACTCCCGCGCACAAAACGACAGTCGCGACGACATCGGCGGGTAACTTTCACTCGGGTTCGTGAGAGGGTTTTGATGGATGACGTAAATCCCTATGCCGCGCCGCGCGTTTCGAAAACGCTCGCGGCGCCCGAAGAGTCATGGGACGGCCTTTGGCGAGACAACAAAAACGAGCGTGACTTAGTCAGCTCAAGGATGCACAACTGCCGAATATCTGCGTAAAGTCAGGTGTCGTAGTCACACAGCTAGGCATCGAACGCAAGCTCTCATGGATCAATCCATGGTGGTTTCTCACTCTCTTCCTACACCCCATCATATGTGCTGTTCTCGCGGCCTTTTTTTCGAAGAAGGTGAACATCGTCATTCCCCTGTGCCAAGATGCACGGGTGAAACGCAAAAGACAGTTACTCGCATGGACGGTCATTGGAGTTTCAAATCTAGTCCTCATGATCATCAGCATTGCATTCCTAGTTGATTCCCTTCCGAGCAACGTAGGCATACTTGTGCCTGTGGGCATCGTACTGGGTATGCTTGGAATGCTAGTCGCATTTATCTTCGGCCAATCGACGGCCGGAATTCTGCGTCCGATTAAGATCACAAAAACGAAAGTCTGGCTTCGTGGTGTCCATTCGGAAATCGTTGACAAGTTGCCACTGCTTCCACAGGATACGCCCCTTTAGCCCGGCATTCTCACGCAAGCTCAAGCTTTATTTGCTGGCTTCCAAATGGAAGCAGCCAAGACTCCGATCAGGACGATCGAACTCGCACCAACGACGTTTGTCATCAACGGATGCAATGGATTTGCCATCGGCGCCAACGAAGCTGGCAACCAATCCGCTTTGAGAGACATCCAAAGTACAATCAACACACCGATCGACACCGCCAGCATCGCTTGTGGATTTTGCGCCTTACGCGAGATAAGCCCTAACAAGAAGAGACCTAGCATGCCGCCTGTGAACGCGCCTTGCAAAATCCACCACATGTCGAGTGCACTTTCGACTTTTGTCATTGCCAACGCCGTCAACGTACCAGCGACACCAAAGAACAATGTTGCACCGTACAACACGCGCATTGACTCCCGCTCTCCCGCGTCTGGGTGGATATATCGTTTGTGAATGTCGCAGAGCACCAGTGTCGCGCCGCTGTTTAGGCTGGTATCCATGCTGCTCATCGCGGCTGCAAAAATCGCGGCGATCAACAGGCCAGCAACGCCGGTCGGCAAGCGGCTGATGATGAACTGTGGAAGCACTTTGTCACCGATCTTTTCGATCGATATTTTTTCGGCGACTTCTTCCGCTGGCATGTCTTCAGGCAAGTTTGCTCGGACACTTGCTTGAACTTGTTGCAAGAACTCGGGATCCTCTTTTGCATAGCTGTAGAGTCCCGTTCCTATAAAGAAAAACAATGCGGAAACAACGGGGAACAACAAACACGCCAACCACACGCTGAACTTTGCATCTCGATCGGTTTTCGCAGTGACGTATCGCTGAACAAAGCTTTGGTCGATTCCGAAGTTTGTAAGATTGATAAATACGCCATAAATCAAAACCATCCAGAACGTTGGCGATTCCGACAGCAACGTCGAAGGCTGCATCGAAAAACTTCCGAGGCTGAACTTGTTATTCTCGGCGGCGATCTCAAACAGCCTAGGGCCTCCGCCGACCAACAGCACGGCCGCACACAACAACGCGCCGCCCACCAAAACGACACTTTGCACTACATCCGTCCAGATGACCGCTTCTATGCCACCGATCAACGTGTAGAGCGTTACTAACAATCCTGTGATGTAGATGATCGTCTTGATATCCCCACCGGTCAGTGGCGCAAGTGCCAGCGCCACCATGTACAGAATGGTCCCGATCCGCGCGATCTGCGACAGCAAGTAACCAACCAACGCAAACATCCGCGCCCAGGGGCCAAATCGTTTTTCCAAATGGTAGTACGCTGAAACTTCCTCACCACTTCGATAGATCGGAATGAAGTACTTCACTGCAACAAGGGCGGCAATCGGCATC
Organism: uncultured Pirellulaceae bacterium; assembly: GCA_964397295.1. GTDB lineage: Bacteria > Planctomycetota > Planctomycetia > Pirellulales > Pirellulaceae > CAYNJG01. The sequence continues at coordinate 23,198 of CAYNJG010000083.1, read as the reverse complement.
GACAGACCGAACACCCAAGAGTTCCAAGTACCGCCAAACGCTTTTCCCGTGTTGCCAAGGAAACCAATGCTACTGACGAAAGTCCCGAATACCGACAGACCCACGGCCCAACCCGGCAAAGATCGGCCGGCCGCCATGAATTCGTTCGTCGTTCCGCTCTTCCATGCGAACATGCAGCCGAAGCCGAATACGCCAACCATGTACGCAACAAGAACTGCGAAATCGAGCGTCTGCAGTTGACCGTTTCCGTCCATGGCTATTTGATCTTCGCAGGGTCGAGAACAACGTGCTTCACGCTTTGGCGTTTCCACGTGTATGTGATGTGAACTTTACCGTCCGCCGCTTGGATGATCGCAGGATACGAAAACTCGCCCCGTTGGTCTTCAAGCGTAACTGGCACCGTCCAATTCTTACCATCGGTGGTGAGACCCACGTTCAACTTGTGCCGGCCTCTTGTTGTCGGATTAAAGACCATCAAGTGACGACCGTCGGCAAGCGTCACAGCGTCTGTCCCGGCACTTGGATTCGGTAATTCAGTCGCCGACATCGCTGACCACGTTTTCCCCTGGTCCTTCGACCAGCTCTGCGTGACAACGTCTTCCCGACTTCGACACAAGATCTGCAAGTCTCCGTTTGCGTGAGTCAAAATCGTCGGTTGAATCGCATTAAACTTGGAAGCATCGTGAATCGGACCAACCACTTCCCACGTCTTGCCAAGATCACGCGTCAATTCGAAATGCACTTTCCAGCCTGCGTTCTCCGTACTGCTTCCGCACAACAACGTGCCATCGGCAAGCATAACTGGTTTGTTCTTTACTGGGCCAAGCAGATTCTTGTTCATTGCCGGCAAGGCATCGCTCGTCCCCAGCCGCCGCGGCTCTGACCAAGTTTGCCCGCCATCCGTGGACGTTACCAACGCTCCCCACCAAAGTCGCGGACTCACGCCGACTTTGTAGAACAACATCAATGGCGCGTCTTTGGGTTGGAATAGAACTGGATTCCAACACGCGTATTCTTTCTCTTCGCCTTCCGAACCATCAACGACTTTTTCTGGCTTGCTCCATGCTTTGCCGTCGTGTCGCGAGATCCAGATGCCAACGTCTGGATCTTTTTCTTCGGTTCCAGCAAACCAAGCAGCCACCAAACCGTTGTTTGATTCAGCAATCGTTGACGCATGGCATTCGGGCGTGGGCCGATTTTCCAGTGGATAGATTAGCTCGCCGGAAACGTAGCCGCCCTGCCCTTCAACCGCGACGGGTGGTAGCTCTAAGGCAACGTCTGCCGCATGCAGAATTGCAGCTAGGCTAAGAACGCAAACGATTGCAAACAGTCTTCGGCACATACTCGCCAACCTCGAAAGTGAGTGCGTGATGATCTCGGTAGCTTTGTGTAAGTCATCCCAACGAGTAACTTAACGGTTCCCAGCCGGTTAACCTAGACAATGTTCTGAAGTTCCACCAACTCCCAAGCTGAATTCAATTGATCTTAAAACACCTACTATGCTTCGGGATCGTGATCGGCTTTTTGAATCACCCGACTGCGTTGGCTCAAACTTTCAACCCGAAATATGCTCCGGCCCCGATAGACAATCCACTGAAGGGCCTCGTGCCTTATCAAGACCCTGGTCCCGACAGTTTCCACATAGCATGGAGTTCAACTATGTCTCGTTTGGAAAACTCGTCGTCGGCCCTGATCGATACGACTGGTCGGAAATGGAAGAGCTCCTCAATGACGTGAAGTCGCGCGGCAATCAGACCATCGTGCCTGTCTTTTTGGAATACCCCGGTCACTACGACGCGATCCCGAAATTCCTGACGTCGTTGATACGAAATGGGAATTGACCAGAATTCTGCCCGGACAGTCCAAGACTTTCGAAACAAACCTTGGCAGCGATGCTGCAAATGCATTTTCCATCCGCGTCCCTAACCCCATGCTGGGCGGCAAGCCTCTCCGATTCGCCAATGATACGCAGAAGGCCGGAGATCACCGCGCAGGAAAAATCGAAGAAGTAGAACGTTGATTCACGCTGAACTGCTATGCTTTGATGCCAGATTTCCATACGATTCAAGAGTCCCACCATGTCAAACAAAGTGCTCATCATCATTGGCGACGCAAGCGAAACGCTCGATACGATGTATCCGTTTTATCGTTTGGTCGAAGCGGGTCTGCAGCCGGTCGTAGCTGCACCTGAAAAGCGCAAGTACCAAATGGTCCTCCACGAAGTGAAACCCGGCTGGACGATCACCAAAGAATGGGAAGGCTACACGATCGACGCGGACATTGCGTTCGCTGACATCGCCGAAGAGGAGTATTTGGGTATTCTATTCTCGGGCGGACGAGCTCCTGAGTACATTCGGTACGACGAAGATCTCGTTCGCATCACTAAACACTTTTTCGAGGCTGACAAACCCATTGCGAGCGTTTGCCATGGCGTCGAAATTCCCGCCTACGCCGATTGTGTCCGAGGTCGTAAGATGGCGACGGTGCCAAAATGCAAGTTCGACCTAGAAGTCTGCGGCGGTGAATTCGTTGACGAGCCTTGCGTTATCGATGGCAACTTAGTTAGCGGGCGAACGTTTCACGACAATGGGCACTATGTTGGCCCATGGATCAAAATGTTGCTTGACGCGCAATCGAACACGTAGCGATCGAGAAGGCCATGAAATGGGAATATTCGGTTTTCTATTCGGAAAAGAGACAACGAACTGTGTCTCCCAAACCGATGCGGTTTTCTTGGCTCATGAGGCCAAAGCCATTGGTTTCACGAAGGCAGTTCAACAAGCTCGAGAACGTAGCAATGTATTGGTTGGCTGTCACTTTGCGGACTCGCTGAACGAAGCTTGTGGAATCCTTGACATCGCGAAAGTGCCTTTTCAAGTGTGCGAGGTATGGGAAGAAAAGGCCAAGCGTGAATTGGCCGAGTCGGAAATCGGTTCCGTTACAGTGACGATGATCGAAAGTCTACCATTCCAGTCTTTTGACAGTCTCAACCAGGTCATCGATGAATCGAGAAACCTGATGGCGTTCGGCTACGAACGTCATCCATTGCGAGAAGAAGACGAGCGCATCTCTGGATTTTTGGCAAACCTGCCATGTAAATCGACAATGAAGTTCTTCGTGTCGCTGGACGATCCGTTGGTGCAACTATTTGCAGGCCCTTCGATGAAACGGCTGTTGCAAGCGCTCGACATGGACCCCAGCGAATCAATCGAAAATGATATTGTTGCCCGAAGGATCGGCCAAGCACAACGAAAAATCGAACAAGCAGCCGTTAGCAATAATCGCACCGAGTCGATGAAAGCTTGGTTCGACACGAATATGCCAAACTGACGCGGTGCTTGAGCGTCAGCTTAGATTTTCCACAACAGCGTGATGAAGTAATCCAAATCGTTGTGCTGTAAACCTTGTGGCGTACTGTCGTACCGATCCAACAGTCCGACCTTCAGGCTCAGATTGGTTTCTTGGTCGAGAACTATCTCCCACGACGCTTGTGTCACGAGGCGATAGTCCATGAAGTCTTCCCACGACGGATAGTAGTCTGAAGTGATCGCGAGTCGCTGACGGTCTGACAACTTGTGGATGTAGTCGATGCCGAAGACTGCTTCCGGGACCCAACTATCGTCCAAGCCACCAAACTCTCGCGATGCACCAGCACCAAAACGACCGGTCAACGTTCGTGTATCCGTACGAATGAAGGCATATCCAATACCGCCATTTAGCGCAAGTCGCAAATCAAACGCTTTGAACTCATCGTATTCCAGCCGCGTAACCTGAAACAAAGACCAGCGGCTATCGCCGAGTTTATAGTCGAATCGCGAATTCAAAAACGCGTAGTGTTGTGTCAAAACATCGTCCGCTTCGGTCTTCGCGTAGACGATGTCGATTCCCCAAATGCTACGGTCTGTCTCACGACGCAAGCGACCTGCAGCAAGCAAACTTAGGGCGTTTGCGTTTCCTTCAGATCCGTTGATCCCAAGCTCGATGCCTTTCTCCCAGTATGGCCCAGACATCCACGTGGCCGGATTCATCCAAGCTGCGTCGGGAAACAGCTCTCCCGAATAGAATTCAGGCTGACTGGGAACCGGCAACGCATTGTCGAAAGCCGGGCCGTCGATAGTCGTTCTACTCGGAATCGTTGGCACTTCTAATGGAATCGCATTTTGAACAATCGGGTCGCCAATCGAAAACGACTCGGTAGGACTCGGCAATTCGAGCTGCCCAAACAGGTTCGTTTGAACAGCTAGTACTGCGACCACCGATGCGGCAAGAAAACGACTTCTCATATTACCCAGTTTTTTCAATGACTAGCTTGCTTACGGATGCGAGCGAGCTTGTAGCAGATCGAACAACCCGATCGCAACATGAGCCAAAAGAGGCAGAAAGTCGAAAATAAAACTGATGTATTGCGTGAGGCTTTCCCTCGCTAAAGTGGCGATTCAGCACATCGTCGAAAGCAATGCAAGCATGCTAGAACTCGGTACCAGCCTCAGTGACGCACCGCGAATTCTGATCACTCGCCTCAGTGCTATTGGTGATTGTATTCATTGCACTCCGCTCGTTTCCGCATTGCGTAAGCGCTACCCTTCTGCCTTCATTGGCTGGGTCACACAAGGTGGTCCCGCGTCGTTGTTGGACGGTCATCAGGACATCGACACGATTGTGAAAGTCGATAAGCGATGGCTCAAGAATCCAAAACACATTCTGCGAATTCGTAGACAACTGCGTGAACTGCGATTTGATATCGCGATCGATCCACAGTCGCTCACGAAGAGCAGCCTACTCGGTTGGCTCTCCGGTGCCGCGTATCGAATCGGATTCAGTCGCGGACAAGCGCGAGAGCTCAGTCCTTGGCTGAACAATTATCGGGTCGAGCCACGTTCAGATCACGTCGTCGATCGATACCTAGAGCTGCTCAAACCGCTTGGTATCGAAACGCCCGATGTAGAGTTCTCGATCCCAAGATCGGCAACCAGCAAAAAAACCGTCGACGCGTTTTTAATTCGTAATCAGCTTGATGAGTTCGTACTTCTAAACCCAGGAGCCGGATGGAACAGCAAGATCTGGCCCCACGAAAGATACGCGAAGATCGCCGAACACTTGAGCCAAGAGCTTGGGCTCGCTTCGGTTGTACTTTGGGCTGGCGATCGCGAACGAGCGTGGGCTCAACAAGTCGCTGAGCAGTCACCAGCTATTTTGGCGCCGGATACATCTTTGCCGGAGCTTGCCGAATTGTGTCGTCGAGCCAAGTTCTTTGTCGGTTCTGACACTGGGCCAATGCACTTGGCCGCCGCTGTTGGAACACGTTGTGTGGCGATGTTTGGTCCCACGAAAATCGAGGTCTGCGGACCTTATGGACGTGGTCATCGAACGCTCCAAGAATTCTTACAAGACGGAACCAGCAAAGAACGTCGCGGCGACAACAACGCTGCGATGCGAGCGATCACCGTCGGCGCAGTGCAAGCGGCTTGTGAAAGTTTGTGCGACAATCGTGCTGCATAGTTCCGTGTGGCCACTTTAACGCCTTATGGGCTGGGCTATGAGTGTCGCAAAATCTGAACTCTGGCAACCTAGATTTGCAACTTCAGCAAAACAGAAGCCGTAACGTCGAGGCTCGTCGTGTTACGCTAGAGAAAGAGAATCCTTCGCAGCGATTGAACTCGGAAGAAATGGCAAACGTGAGTCAACAGAAACTGACCGGTCTTGTAAAAGCACCGTGCCCTATTTGCAAATGCGAAAGTGCGGTAGCAGAGAATACGGTTGCAGACTACTCACTTGAGAAGTGCACAAAGTGCGGCTTCGTCTTTATGAATCCGCGATGCTTGCCTCAACATCTCGATGAAATCTATCGAGTGCGAGACGAAGAAGAGTTGGCCGCACTCTACGAGAGTCTTATAACGCCTTCGAAAATTGCAAAACAGGCGAAGGCACTACACTCGGTGGGGCAGCTTCTCCCCGAGAAGGGAAGGTTGCTTGATTTTGGCTGCGGTGCCGGCCATTTGGTCGAACAAGCTCAGGAGCTCGGCTGGGAAGCTCATGGTTGTGACGTGGGCGAATGGATCGAAACCGCTTCGAGCAATCGCAACATAGACAACATTCATGTCGGCAACCTGGACGAAATAGCGTTTCCGAATGACCACTTCGACGCAGCGATTTCCATGCAAGTGTTCGAGCATTTGTTAGAACCGCTTGAAGATCTTGCTCAACTGATCCGTGTGGTTCGCCCCGGAGGAATTGTCTACATCAATGTGCCCAACTATCACACGATACCAATCATGTTGGGCAAAGATGATTTCATGCTCAATGAACCACCGCAGCACGTCAACTATTTCGCACCGGCGACGATTCGAAGGCTCTTCAAAGAAGCCGGGCTTACCCAAGTTCAGGTGAGGACTGGCGATGGAATGAAGTGGGAAAACCTATTCGGGAACCCCATTCAAAGTGAGACGGCTCAGGCCTACGGACTTGTCGAAGCGAAGCCCGCGGCCGCAAAACAATCAGAGAAAAAAGGAAACCCATCGCTTTCTTCAAAATGTCGCTCGCTTGCCAAAGCAGCGATCATGAAAACGATGGTCGAGCCAGTCTTCTACCGAGGGATGAAGGTTGGCATGAGCTTGGTTGCGATTGGTGTAAAACGCTAACGTTACTCCTCTACTTAGTATGCTCAGCGTTCGAACTTAATCTCGAAACCGCCGGCGTCCAAACGGCCTTTCCACTCGCCTTTCGCCGGTGAGTAAACCCTCATAACGTCATCTTCGCACCGCCTCCAACTTTCGCCGTGGCCAATGGACATGGTGTAGTCCACGTTCATACTCGCATTGTCAGCAAGCACGTCGTCGGACACTGGAATGCTGGTAACACCGAAACCAGCTCGGTCTTTCTTCTTCACGTCTTCGGCATGAGCAATGATGTGCGAACCAGCCAAAGTAAATTGATCTCCCGGTTTCAGCAGGTAGCGGTTCGTCGGCGGCCAACCGGAAAACCACGTTCGACCCACCATCACTCGCTTGCCATGTAACATGACCTCGGGGCCCACGTCTTGGATCAGATCATGCACGCTGAATTTGATATCGCCATCACTTACGTTTTTTACAACCAGTTTGACGTGAACTTGTTCTTCCAACTTCAGCGTCGTCTTTTCTGGAACAACTGCAAATTGAAGTCCGTCTACCGGTTTTCCCCACAGCGATTCCTCAACGTTAATACGTTTCGTTTTCGGCATATCTAATGCCTTGATATAGTCGTCCTCAGGAAACTCTAGCGTCAAGTCGTCGACTTTTTCCTTGTGCAAAGTTAACTTTTTGTCGATCGCGGTAAGAAGTTCATCGACATCAGCTTGTTCCAAAAATTGTTTTCCTGAACTCTCCCTGGCAATCGACAAGACTTCCTCCGCACTGCGTACCAGATCCACCTTCTCCTTGAATTCCATTTGCAAAAGCAGAACCTTGTCCACCATTTTGAGCACTCGAGCATTAAGTCCGGAATGTCCGACACGAGCGATTTCCCTCATGCAGATAAACGGATTGGTATCGCCTCGAGCAATGTCTTTCAACATGCGACGTTCTATTTCAGGAAACAGTTCCAACGGACTTCCTGAGAACGGGCCAAACACGCGTTCGCTCTTTGGGTCGCGTCGTTTTGATCGATGTTCGACATAAAACAGGTCGTCGAATGGAGCACAGCGGAATCCCATGTACTCTTTGTTGCTGTCCGAGACCTCGAATGCGCTGATCGTCACTGTCTTTTCTCGAGGAATAAAGCGCCCGGGTTTTTCTGGATCGGCTCGATAGATATCCGGAATGTCACCGGCATGAGTAGACACGCGTAGCTTGGCATCACCGCCTATCGTCTTGATAATCTCACGAAGACGTTCCGATTGTTCTTCGCTCGCCTTCCACTCTTGGAACAGCGGCTCGTCTGTGGAATCGTCGGCGAATACGTTTCCTGTCATGGCAGCACTCGCTATCGACATCGCTAGTAGTAAGAATTTCCCAGAGGCCAACGTTGCGTTTCTGTTTACCATTGCTCGATTCCTTTTACACGTCGTTCGGATCAACAACCTTCTCGATTCTAAACGTCTAAGCTTGGTAGGTTATTAGTAAGAAAACCCCTCACTTCGCCGATTTTTTATATTCGAACGACGGAATACCCCATTTTTTCTTGGTATGTTGTGCTGCCCAAGTTTTTCGCTCGCTAGGAGTCTTCGATGTCCATCAACAAACGTTTTGTCGCGTTACTTATCGTGATTGTTGCCTTCAGTGCCGTGGCACAAAGTACGGCGCAAGCACAACAGGGTCCGGGTGCAGAGATCCTTCAAGGACTTTTGAGAGACTTGCTGCAGTCGAAGGTCGATCGTCGCAACGAACCTCGACGCGAGTTAAAGCATCATCCGTTGCTCGTTCCCGGTGAGCGAAGTGCGCAGCAAAGGGCGCCGGATCGCGTACCTGCGGTCGTCATCAAGGCAGGCGGATTCTATGCGTCTTTCGCAAAGGAATCGCAACAACTTGTGCGTCTCCTCCGAGCAGATGCACGGAAGGTACCGGGAATTGGCTCGCAGCTTGGCAATATCCTTCAGCTGCAAACGCGAGCGCAATTGATGAGCGACAAGTTCGCGACGCCGCAAAAGGAAGACTTCATTCTGGGCAACATCAGCGCTCTGGATCGCGACTGGCGTTCCGCTGCGTATCAACTCAATCAGCTTCCGGGTCTCGCAGCCGCGTGCGCACAATCAATTGGCCGTCTGGATCGCCTGAACGAACAGAGCTGTGCCCTCTTTGACATTCAACCACAGATAAACCGACGAGAACTTATTCGGCTTGCGGATTCGTTCGGCGCTGAAATCCATCACTTGGAACGAGACGTAGAATCGGAACTTCGCGGACGACCACGCGCACAAAGACTGATCATGCAACTACGGCGTGCCGAAGCAAAAGCAAACTTGCTCAGCGATTCGATCGCCGATGGTGACTCGCTCGACATTATCGTTCCCGTGTACAAACAGCTTCTCGCTGAATGGAACAAGTTGGGCAACACGCTAGAGGCTTTCAATAATCGACACATTGACCGAACGGTGGAAGAGATTCACGAGGTCAATCGAAAAATCCAGGAACGTCTTTGGTTACCAATCGGCGTCGACCGCGAACACATCAAACACCTCGCGTTCTCGATCCGCGATCAAACGAAAGCACTCGGCGATACGTTTTCGCTGACGATGCTTACGGAACTGCCCGATTCGGTAACCGTTTTGAAAGCGGCGCAGGGCTTGAATACCGAAACCGCTCATCTTTGTGCGGAAATCGAGACGAATGGTTCTACTGATGATCTGGTAACGCACTGGACGGAACTCGATGCCGCGTGGCAAGCTTTCGATCGACACACAGCGCCCATCGACTCGCCGCGCATCAACAACTTACGGCAACAAGTTTCTCGCAATGTCGATGCAATGCGGCAAGCGCTTGGAATTCGTCTCGTCTTCGACCGCCGCGAAGTAATCCGCATCGTCGCCGAGTTGGAAGGTATTGCCGAACAAGCTCAGTATCACGTCGGTCAATGGCAACGCCGTCCTGGGGCATCGCTGGAAGCTGGTTTGATTCGAGCGGCGAAGAAAATGATTACGGACGTCAACCACCTACACAAAGAAGCTGTGGGCAGTGCTTCGCGAGAACATCTCGCGCGAGATTGCCAAAAGCTCACGCAGAACTGGTCACAACTAAGACCAATGCTCATGGCATGCCGAACCGCTGACCAGCGAACGCTGCGACGCATCGCGGATGACGCAACAGCGAAACTCATTCATCTTCAAACGCTGCTTCAGCCCTAAGTTGATCGGCTTCGAAATCACCAACGAAGAAAGAAACGGAATTCCATGAGCCAACCGCCTATCACGCATGTCATGCCGTCAGAGAGCATTTTGCAAAACATCCGCAATTGTGCGACCGCCATGTCACAGCGGCTTGGCATAGAGTCCGCCGAATCCGCGAGCGAAATTGTGGAAGCGGTTAACCAAGAGATTCATCGTCAACAAAAAGAAGGTCACCACGACGACAAAGCGCCGGAAGACCCCATGGACACCGAACCGCTTTGTCTCGGCAGTCTCTGGGGCGAGCAGCTGGTCGCGAAGCTTGGATGGGAGTGGGTGATGCTCTCGTTCCACGAACATGGCAGCCGCAGTCTTGGCGTGTCGTCTCCGGATAGAGCATGGATCATATGCCCGTTCGAATTCGTCTACGGTTGTTTGGTCAACGACGTCACTCCAACCGTGTCGCTGTCATTCAACATGCTCGACGACGGTACGCGGATTCCCGACATGGCGGCGAATTCCTACGAAAACCTCATGGCAGGGGTAAGGCACATCATCCCGCCAGGTTAACCAACGTCCGCCACAGGATTCAAACGACGGACCGCTTGTTTCGGTTTGCTACGCAAGCCAGGCAACAAGACATTGCAAACAAAATGCAAAAGATCTGGGCTGTTTTGAGATTGTGTTCGTCGCGTTGATGCTGGGCTCTTCGGTCTCGATAGAAACGTCCTGACTTAAAATCCCAGCTGTTAAGGTCATCCGGATCGTTGCCGTTCGAATTCGTGATTCCATCTTCTCCAAACGCAAAGAATCCAAAGCATGCGTTTTCGGCTGTGTCACCATCCGCGATTCCATTTGATGGCCATAAAAACGGCTCGCCCCATTCAAGGACGTGCCCATAGGGAACGCGTTCATCATTCGGTCCTTTAGGAGTCGCAACGCATTGATACGGATTTCCCCAAGGATCCGTACCGGGATGCTCCAATTCTCCATATCGAATGCTTGCGCCGCGAAGCCAAGCATTGAGACTATCAACATCTCTCTTGCTATCAGTATCGAAATCTACGTGAATCTTAGTAAGTAAGCCGATATCGCGTCGCAAACCTTCCGTCACGTACGACCATCTATTCACCGGCATCATGGCCGTCGCCAAGCCTTGCGAAACCACTAGCGAGACAGGTGTCACCGTCATCACAACAAACAACTGCCACAGCGAAAAACGAAATGCCAAGCGCCGTCTATCTTCTTGATCACAATTTGAATGCGACACAACCCACTGCTCTCTTATTCAATCAGCAACACAGCAGAGCATTCGAATTCAGCGGTCACATATTGAGCCCTCAACGCATTTTTTCGAGGGCGAGAGTCTATCTATCGAATCGATTCTAGTTTCGCGATCGCATCGTCCAACTGAATCGCGATCTCGGGTGGCGCGGTATCGGCGAGTGGACGGATCTTTGCCACGTGAGCAGCACCCTCTTTGCCCATCGCAACCATGATTTCTGCGATCATCAGGTGCAAACTAGAGTCGTTCGATTCCAACTTGGACAGCAAAACGTCCAACATGGGTACACCTGCTGGTCCCATCGACTCCAACGCTTTTAGGACTCGCGTGTCGTAGGTGTGGTCGTCGATTCGTTTTTCAAGTTCGGCCAGAGCTTTATCGGCTTCTCCCGTGATTTGCCAATGTGCCAACGCTGCTTCTGGGCGTTGTGAGAAATCTTTGTTCTCCAAAAGGCCCTCCACGAAACCTGCCGAACCTTTGGCCAACTCGCCAAGCCGTCCCAATGCGATCAGGCCTCGTTCTTGGCAAAACGCATTCGGCTCTTCGATCATCGATTCGAACTTTTTAATCAGTTCGTCCGCAGGTCCGTCTACCGGTCCGATCGCTCCCAAACACATTGCTGCATGTGTTCGCGTCGAGAGCAAATTCTTCGGGTCTTTTTCCATTAACGTCAACAGTTTTGGTACCGCATCCTTCGAGTCCGCACCCAATACGGCGAGCGCTCGGCAAGAAATGACTTGCACGTTGAAGTTCTTGTCGTCCAAGTTTTTGATGTATTCCGGAATAGCCGGCTTTGCGACTTCACCCAGTTTGGAAAGGCAAAACATGGTCGGCCAACGTCGTTCGCGTGGCCCGTTCTTGAGAAGGTCGACGAAGACACTTGCCTTCGCACGGGCTTCCTCGTGTTCGCCAAGTTCGGAAATGACGCCAGCCAGACCGTTGTATTCAATAGCGTCGCAACCCACCATCTTTTCCATGACTGGCTCGATTGATTCGACACCGATTTCGGACAACGCTTCGCTCGCAAACACATAGACACCGTGGAGCGAAATCGTTTGCTCTGGATCGCCGATCAACTTCAGCAACTCGGGAATATAAGGAACCGCATCTTCGCGAAACAATCCGATCGCCGTCGCTGCTCGCGCCCGAATGTCGGGGTACTTGTCGCCGAGTTCCTCCGCCAACAGCTCGAGCATTTTCGCTCGGGTCTCTTTGTCCACTCCACGAGGTGAAACTTGTGGAAGCATTACAAATTTCCCATCCGCATCGGATTCGGCCATTTTCTGCACGAACTCGAGCGGGGACAGTTTTTGTTTTTGCGCCTCGGGAGACTCTACAGTATCTTGCGCGTTGCCTGTCGAAACGGTCGAGAACAAGAGGCTCGCGACGCAGAAAAATGCAATCGATGTCTTCATCTGGTTTTGCTCAGTCGATGATTTTGTACTGGAGGGTATGCTCATTGCCGTCACGCTCGATGGTTGTTTCCAATCGCATTGCATCCGCATGATCGTCCATGCGAACTTGATCAGGCGATGACGCGAAGGCTTCCGCCGTCCAATGCTCTTGTCGCAACTCAAACGTCATTTCCATCGAGTTGATCTTGGTTGCACAGAGTAAGAGCATATCCGAATAGCGGTTGTCGGGCGCCTGCCAAAGCCTCAATTGCCCTTCGCCGTCACCCGTAAGTACCATCGTGGCGTCGTCGAACGTCAAAATACTTGTGATTGGTTGAGCATGTTCGGCATAGACGAAGTGTTTCGCATCCCTCGATTGGCTATCAATGAGTCGAGCGAGCCGTCCGCCAGATACGACCCAGCCTTTATCGCCAAAAGACCGAGCAACCGAAATCGTATCCGCGGCGACACGCAATTGTTCTCCCGCAATGCGTTTTTCTTCTCGGTGCCGCCAGATGCGCTTCGATTTGTCTTGCGCAGGCAACGTGCGTGACATGCCGTCGGCCAAACTGACGGCGAACGAATTTCCGTCCGCACGCAATACGATCAGCAGCTCGTCATCCAACACGCTCAAATCGACCGCACGGCTTTCGCCTTTCCTTTCCGATCTCGACCAAGCCAATTGCACAGCAGGCAAAGAAAAAGCACGGATATTTCCATCGCCATCCAGCGACGCAAACATACTGCCTTCCTTCGCCGCAACCACCTGTTTGATCATAGCGTCATTTGCAAACAGGCAACAAATACGTTTTTGATTGGGAAGGTCACGGACACTAATCGAACTATCATCGCTACCGACAATCAATTGCGAGGTCGACTCACAATAAGTAGCACAGCGAATCGCTCCGGAATGAACTTGGAACAGCGGCACTTCGCGAATCGGTTCAACGTTGCTGCTAATCGACGGTAAGGACGCCAGCCCAGCGGTATCGTCGGTATCATTCTTGCGAGGGAAGAACCACCACGACAATGCGAGGCACGTGGCGCAAACGGTGGCTGCTACCCACAGCGCGCGATTGCGGCGAATGGATGGCTGTGTGGTAATCTCACTAGTGAGCGAAACCTTTTCGCCACGCTCTTCTTGCCGCACCAGCGCCGCGGACTTGTTCGCTACCTGTACCAAGTCCGCACTACCAATGAACGATTTCAACCGCTCAGAAACGTTTGCCATGTCGCAACGCTCGGTAGGATTCGGCAGCAACATATGTTGCATTAAATTGGTCAGCGGCGGCGGGAGAGTATGTCGCAACGCATCCAAGCGCGGTGCCCGCGAAACTAACAAGGCAGCCGTGCGCCGTTTTTCTGGCGGCTCACCCGTCAACAAAAAATGCAACGTGCACCCGAGCGCATAGACATCGGCCATTCCATCGACCGCTTCGGCTTGAAGCTGCTCCGGCGCCATAAAATCGAGCGAACCTAGTGCCTGCTGCGTCGAGGTTAAAGCGTGCGTTTGATCGGCAAACCTTGCAATGCCGAGGTCCATCACTTTTACAACCCCATCGCGCGAGAGCATCAAGTTCGACGGCTTGATGTCGCGGTGGATTAGTTTCTGCGAGTGAGCGTATTTCAATGCAACGGCGGCTTGATACGTAATCTCACAAGCGTCTGGCAATGACAATGGCCCGAGCAATCGCACAATGCGTCGCAAGTCCGCGCCGTCGATCACCTCCATCACCAAGTACTGCACGCCGTGATCCTCACCAGCATCCAACGCTTGTACGATACCTGAATGTTGAAGCTGCCCTACGATTTGCATCTCTTGTTCAAATCGTTGTTGAGCTTCCGCATTGCGTTGTCGACCGAGCGAGAGAACTTTAATCGCAACATCGCGTTTCAGTCGCACATGCCGCGCAAGAAATACGGCTCCCATTCCTCCTTCACCGATCGGCTTGATGATCTCGTAGTCTCGAACGCGCGTGCCTTCTAGCAGATGCGACTTTGCCTCGAGAGGTTTAGGCTCGTTCGGATTCACGGGCACAAGCTGCTCGGCGCGCCGAATCATGCGATCGATCTGAGCGTTCGCCGAGAGGTCCGTTTTCTGGTCCAACCGCAGAGAAGAAACGACGCCATCCGCCGTATCGTCGATGTCGTCCATCAAATTGCCGCACGTCTCGCACTGTCCGGCATGGTCCAACAGCGCTTCGGTCCTCGCGGCCGGTACTTTCCCAAGTAGGCAATCAACCAGCTCTGCTTTATTCGGACACTTCATTCAACTTACGTTCAGAGTTTTTTTGTTGGTACGGATTCGATGCGCCGATGTTGAACTACTCGTATTATGACGCAAATCGCGTGAATCTTTCTGCACCGTTTGTGTATTGCAAACATTTTTGACTTGGAAGTAGCTTACCGTTTTTGATAGTCTTCATAGTTGGGGTTTGTGGGCAGCTTTAAATTTCTCGCCCTGGCAGTCGCGTATGAATCGGGAACATCGATCCGACACCGTTTCGTCAAGCCTATTGATCGGCGTGCGCACTTTTCGCGCGGACGCGTGGCGGCGATTGTTACATATCTATGGTCCGCTCGTTTTCTACTGGTGCAAAAAATCGGGCGTTGGTGCGCACGATGCCGAGGACTTGGGCCAAGAAGTGTTTCGCGCAGTCGCTTCGCGCATCGACGGCTTCGAACGCAAAGGCCCCAGCGACACGTTTGGCGGCTGGCTACGTACGATCACGCGCCATAAGTTGGCGGATCATTGGCGAAAGAAATCGAAACAGCTCGACACAGTCTCTGGCGAAGACATTGGCATCGAAAACCAACCGAATCCGATGCCGCTGATTCCCGAGGAGTCACCCGCCGAAATCCAAGGATTCGTATATCAGCGAGCACTTTCGTTGATCCGATCCGAGTTCCGGGAAACATCGTGGAAAGCTTTCTGGGGAACAGCGGTCGACGGCCGGGCGACGGCAGACGTCGCTGCGGATCTGAAGATGACTCAGATGGCGGTTCGCAAAGCGAAATCACGAGTTTTACGGCGTCTTCGAGAGGAATTCGACGGATTGGAAAACGCGGCAGGGTCATAACAATGACTCTTGTCACGCATTTGCGTTAGTGTTGGTGATTGGCAAAGTTTACGACAAGCACAAACTCCTCCGGCGGGAATCAAATGACTCTGCGACTTCTAGCATTGGCACTGTCCGTTTCGACGTTGCTGCCCGCTTCTCTTCAAGCTGGCCCCGTCCCAAAGCGAATCGAAACGCTCATCAAATCCAAGATCGTGCCTGCATACCGACAGGAAGACAGCGCAAGCATTGAAAGGATCCTCTCTAACTGGCTTACGAAGTTCAACGATGAGGAACTCGACAAGATCGACGAATTGCTCGATAGCCACGGCGTGCCCCCGACGGGTCGATTGATCTTAGATGTGCGAGTCACACAACTACTGGCTGGCAACAACCCCGCGAACGGCAAAGTCCCACCACGCGAACTCACGCGTTCGATGCCCGTATTGTTCGATCGCGTCAACGAAGAAGTCGAGCGAATCACTGAATCGGAATTCTTCGAAGAGAAACTTCCGGACTATTCGGGCATGCAGGATTACCACGATGCCTTTTGGGAAATCCACGTCGCCAAGAACAAGTTGCGTACAGCCAAGCGGTCCACTCGATACGGTCAAGCTTTTCTAGATGCAGCCACCGCAACAAAACTTCGCGGGCTAACCAAGGCCGAACAAGAATCACTCGAGATCGATTTCACTGCTCAAGAAAAAGCGGTGGACGAAGCGATCGATCGTTTGGATGAAGCAAAAACAGAAATGCAAATTGCGGCTCTTAGCAAAGCCGCAAAAGTGGTCCGAGAGTCCGATGACTACAAAGAACGGCTTCGCGCGGCGTACGTGATCGAGTTTAGCTCGGACCCAATCATAGAAACGCTCAAGAAGAAGTCTCCGAACGAGTATGAACGTCCGCTGCTACAGGACGAACAGCTGTTGTCCACGGTTGAATCCAGTGTCCGCTACGCTCGTGAGTCCGCCGGCGATTTGGCCGAGCAAGCCCGACTGCTGTATCTCGGCATGCATTGGTGGATGCGAGGTCGTTACGGTGCCGGCCCCGATGGCATGGGGCTCTTAAAAAGCGTGCATGCGTTGCGTTCGGACGAGGCACAGTTTCCTTTGTACATGCCAACCAAACCGCCGCAGCCTACGGAACCGAGTGCTTCATCATACGGATACGGCGTACCTCAGTATGATCGCCGACATCACTACATTTGGATGTACGAGTATCGCACAATGCTCAGTAAAAACGTATTTACCGAGGAAACGACTTACGAACCAAAGAGCAAAACGAAACTCGATCAGTTCTACTGAGGCGCCAATGAAATCATTAGGGGAGTTGCCTCTACTCAAGTAAACGTCACGCAATACCGCACACTGACGCCAAACGACGCCAAGCAAGTTCGACGCATTGTTGGCTTTCTCGAATACGGGATGGCTCTGAATTACTTCGAACAGCTCTTGAAAAAGACGAACGAAGAACAACAGAAAGAAATTGAAGAATTCATCGCCGACAACGAATCCTTCACAATCTACACGGGCCTTGCTCAACGCGTTCAACCACCGAAGACGATGCTCCGAGAATATCCGCAAAAGAAAGGCAAAGCAGCCGCAAAGCCAGCAATCAAAGCCGACACTGACTCGTATGCAAGTGAGTCGGCGAACAAGCAAGGTGGACTGTCATGGGCGATGGCACTCGCACGTGTCGAACTGGCCAGCGTGTTGGCTACGTTCACGCCCATCCCAGATCCGTTCGTTTCGGTGCGACCGACGCAGTTTGAACTGCCGGCGTACAAGGAATTGTTACTCGATGGCGTGGCCATGCACTACTGGACCCTGTCGAAAGACCCGGCAACGAAACGTGTCACATCTGTCAGTCCTGACGACCCAACCGTACTGGCATACTCGCGTCGCCTATCGTTGTCGCGAAAAATGTTACGTGGACTCGCTAAGGCATCCGTCGGCGACTTGCGTCCGCTGCAGTACCGCGAACTCGCGTCGTGGAATCGCAATCTCGATCGCTTGCACTTAGAGATACTGACAACGATCCAAGCCTATCTCGCCACACGAACAGCAGGCGTTGGGGAATCAAATGAAGAATTCACAGCAAGAGGCGCTGATGGCGAAACTTCTTTCGAACAAGCATGTATGACTCAGCTTCATGCAGAAAAACGATTGATCGAATCGGGCCAGGCCAAAACCGTCGACTACAGCTCGTCCGGTCGTTGAGTAGTGTGCATCACGGATCTCTTGCAGTAACCGGGTGTTGGCCCGCGACGAGATTCACAGTACAACGTGACGCATGGCGATTAACTTCGAAGCGAGGTATCGCCTTACGTAGAGTGAACCGAGAGCAACTCTTCTACGGCAACGGGTCAAACGAACCTTAGACTTTGCAATTCACCACGAGAAAAGGTTCGCAGTGTCGGACAATTGTTTTCAGCTTAGGTCGCAAGAATCTAGTGGCTCATACTTGGCCGTTCAGATGAGTATCGCTGGCGACCGCTTCATGACCGAGTTGATGGTCACGACGCCGGACGAAACTTTCGTCGTTTTACAATCCGTCGAAGGCACCGCCGATGACGTTTGGCCAACGAGCGGGGCACTCCAAGAAGTCGTACCACAATCGAACGAAGACGGCGATTTCCTTGCCGGTGTCGGGGCGGCGGGCAAGAGCCATTGGTCGACCATTGTCACTTCCATGCCGGACAAAGCAGGTCTCGTGTTCGACTTTGCCTGCCGAATCAAGAGCCCGGCAAACTGGTTGGGCTCGACCTACAAAGTGTTTGGAAATGTTGTGACGGCGGAAGCCAAACCAGACCGAATCGAGTTTCCCACAGGTAGAAAAACACTCGTCTGCCGTCCGCTTGACGAAACGAAAATCGAGCTGAACGCAGACCAGCAAATCTGCTTGTCGGCGTCGTTTGATGCCGACAAAACACCCCAAACTGCGCGATGGAAATACCAATTCGAACTTCAGTGAACGAACCCAGTCGTCCGGTTGCGAAAACGGCCATATTCGACGAAAATCTGAGGCTAATTGAAATCGAACGTGGAGCCTCTTGGCCATGGTTTTTGACCATATCGAAGCACTTAAACGAGAATACACCGACAAATACGTTGTCGTCGACGCAACACAGCCCGAATTGCAGCGGTTTGAAGGCCAGACCGGCGTCGTCCGCACGGTAAATATGAACGGCAACGCTCTCGTCGAATTTGATGCCAATCTGAATATAGGCTGGTTCGACATCTCACCTGACTTCTTGAAAGTCATTGATGCTCCATTGCCAAAGCCAGAACCAAAGAAGGCTCCGGCGAAGAAGCCTGCGGCAAAGAAAGCGGATGCCAAGCCTGCCGCAAAAGGTGGCGGAGCCAAAATGTCAGTTGCCGAGATGATGGCGGCTGCTCGTGGCGAAAAAGGTGGCGGTGGTGCAGCAGCCAAAGCCAAGCCTGCGGCGAAACCAGCAGAACCGAAAAAAGAAGCTCCCAAAGCGGCTGGTGGAAAGATGTCCGTCGCCGAAATGTTGGCAGCAGCACGAGCAGAAAAGGAAGCCGGTGCCGCACCTGCAGCCGCCGCTCCAGCTCCAAAACCAGAAGCTGCTCCTGAGCCGGCACCAGAACCTACTCCGGAACCCGCAGCCGCACCAACGGGCGATCTTCCGAAAGACCCAGCTGGAATCGTCGAGTACTGTCGCAAAGCGGACGGCTAAGTGGCGACTGGCAAGCGAATCGCAATCGTTTGTCCTGCTCCGCCCGGTACCCAGCATGGCAATCGCATTCGTGCACTGCGTTACCAGTGGATAGCCAGAAAACTTGGCTATCGTGTGCGGATCCAAACGGAGCTGCCCGGCAACTACGATGTTGCAATCGTACTCCATGCATTTCACGGTAACGCTGCGATCCGCGATGCGAAATCTCGGCACCCCGAACGTCCGGTCGTGCTCGCGATTACCGGCACGGATCTCTACCGAGATGGAAAATCTGCGAAAGTAAAATCATCGCTCTCCCTGTGCGACCGTATCGTCGTATCGCAATCCACCATTAGCGATGACTTGCCGAAAGCGCATCAAAGCAAATCACGAATCATTCACCAATCATCACCGACACTTGCGATCGCTCGCCCAGCAAGTCCCCGAGCAAACCGTGTCATCGTGGCCGGACACTTGCGCGCAGTAAAGGATCCATTTCGCGCGGCCTTCGCAGTGCGAAACCTTCCGCCTGAATCAAAAATCCTCGTCGAGCATTTTGGCAAACCCCGTGAGTCCAACATGGCTCAAAAAGCCAAGGCTGAAATGGCACGCAACGCACGGTATCGATGGTTCGGTGAGATACCTCGCGGCAAACTCCGCCGCAGAATCGCGACATCGTGGATGATGGTGCTGAGTTCAAAAATGGAAGGCGGAGCCAACGTGCTTTCCGAGGCGATCGCCAACGGAACACCAGTACTCTCATCAAACATTGCCGGCTCACGAGGCATGCTTGGCAAAGACTACAACGGCTATTTCAAAGTTGGCGAAACGAAGAAGCTACAAGAACTGTTACTTCAATGTGAAAACGAACCAGCGTTTTATCGGTCTCTCCAACGCCAAGTAGAAAAACGCAAAAAGCTTGTCGATCCGACTCGAGAATTACAAGCTTGGAAACAATTCTTGTCGAATCTGATACGCTGACCAGCAGATTGCGCGGTTAAGCATCTATCGGCTACCCGCTGCGATTGCGTCCCGATATATTCAGACAACGTCACTGAGACGTACCAAGCAGCATCTAACGGTTCCTTGTGCGGTGAAACAAAATGTGTAGATCGATTTCTCTTTTCTTGCTGCTTGCCTTTACAGCATCCACATTCGCCGACGACTGGTCACAGTGGTTGGGACCTCAACGCGATTCAGTGTGGCGTGAGACGGGCATCGTTGACACATTTCCCGAGGGTGGACCGCCTGTCCTGTGGCGGACGCCAATCGGTGCCGGATACGCCGGGCCAGCTGTGACAAAGGATCGCGTATATGTGATGGACCGACAGCTAGATACCGGAGCAAAGAACCCTGACAATCCGTTCAAGCGTGGCACGATCGCCGGCAACGAACGGCTACTTTGCCTGGACGTAAAAAACGGTCGCGTTGTATGGAAGCACGAATACGACTGTCCGTACACCGTCAGTTACCCGTCGGGACCTAGAACTACGCCGGTCGTATCCGAGGGGCGAGTTTACGCACTTGGTACCGAAGGACATCTGCACTGTCGGAATGCTGTTACCGGTGATGAAATCTGGTCACGTCAACTTAAAGAAGACTACAAGATCAAAGCGCCAGTATGGGGTTTCGCAGCAAGTCCGCTTCTCGATGGCGATCGGCTGATTTGCATTGTCGGGGGCAAAGACAATCTGGTCGTTGCGTTCAACAAAGACACTGGTGAAGAGATTTGGAGCGAGCTGTCTTCCATTGAACCAGGGTATTGCCCACCTATGATCTTTGAGGCCGGTGGAAAGCGGCAGCTCATCATCTGGCACCCAAACTCGATTAATGGATTGAATCCGGAAACGGGCGAGTTGTATTGGTCGCAACCTTTCGAGGTCCGATCGGCACTAACGATTCCAACGCCACGCATGTCCGGCGACATGCTCTTCGTCACTTCGTTCTATGACGGGCCTATGATGTTGAAGCTGGACGATACAAACCCAGCAGCAAGCCTACTTTGGAAAGGCGATAGTAAGAGCGAGAAAAGAACTGACAAGCTGCACTCAATCATGTGCACGCCGTTCATGGAAGACGGATACATCTACGGAATTGGCAGCTACGGTCAGCTACGCTGTCTAGAAGCAGCAACGGGAAAACGGATATGGGAAGATTTGAAAGCCACTGGATCGACGGCGAATATCCGCAGTCGAACGGATCGCTGGGCGAACGCATTTCTGGTTAAACACGAAGACAAGTTCTTTATTGCCAACGAAAAAGGGGATCTAATCATCGCTCGACTAACTCCCAAAGGCTATGAAGAGATTAGTAGAGCACACCTGATTGAACCAACGGATCCCATGGCAGGTCGTAACGTCGTTTGGTCTCACCCGGCATTTGCCAACAAACGTGTGTATATGCGAAACGACAAGGAAATCATTTGCGTTGACCTTGCGAAGTAGTGATCGCTCGTTGCGGGAGCAGACTCGTCACTCACGTTCTTTTGAAGAGCTCGCTATTCTGTCGCCAATACAGCCTCGTCACGCCGTGCTTTCAAAATCTCGTCTAACAGGTCACATGCGTCACGTCGCAAACCGCTATCGGTCGAGATCTTTTGGTCCATCACTTGGTGCGTATCATCCGTGGCAGTGAAGGCGGGCCAATTTGTGTGTCCTTCGCTATTCGGATCACCCGTTTTGGCAAACTGAACCCAATAGTTCATAAACGCGTCTGAAAGCGTGGCGTCATCAGGCTTGGGCTTTTCTAGGTTGCCAAATACGTATCCAATTTCCGCAGCATGAGCCGCGCCCATCCAACCCCAGACTGGCTTGGTAAGGTGGTACATCCACACTGGTGTTTCTTGCCTATCCATCGAACGTGCAAACTCACGGGATGGCTGCACGAACCACGTGTCGGTGACGTGCTGGACACCCGTCCTCCAAAGCTCGTCATCCGATTTCGGGCCATAGAATTCAGCGACTCGATCTCCGTGCTCGCCATACCGCTCGACCATTGCCGCCTTGTAGTTTTCTAATGTACCGCCGAACGCTTTGCGTGGCGTGAACATCGTCCCTTCATCTCGATTGGTTCCGACGATCGCCGGAATGTCGTGCTGATCACCATCGGCATAAATCTGGTGCGGTGCCTTGGGGAATATCCAGCCGTCTGTTGTAACTGGCCATCGTTGCTTGACCTTATCGACGATTTCCTGGGCCGGTATTTCCCGTAACTTTGCCAGCACATCTGAAGTTTCTTCGCCGAGCAATTTGCAACACTTTTTCGCAAGAGGTAGCAATCGCAGAATCGTGTTTGGCATTGTCCGATGCGTGCAGCAGTCAGATCAGCGACTGGCGCGATCCGGAAACGCTTTGGCCCAGATGTGGATTTCAACATTTTCACGCAAGTCGTGAATCCAGCTCTGAGGCTACTCGTTGTACAAGGCAGACTCGCATCTCGACAGCTTCAGTACGAAACGGGTTGACCAAGCTACTTACATTGCAAATGAACTGATCAATCCAGACTTATTTTTGCAGGCAGTTCGTCTTTGCCCGCAGAAGCGAGGTCAATATTTGCAAGGAGCTTTGCGTTGCCTTCTTCGTCCGCAGAAGGCAACTTGTAGAGGTAGAGTTGGTTCTTGTTGTGATCGTTGATGGCTAGCAACACGACTGCGCCTCCAGCAACGGATACGACTTGCGTATTCAAGGCGCTTGTTTCTTCTTGTGGCTTGGTGGCGCCAGAAAGCACTATTAGCCCGATAGTAAGTCCCACTCCACATATGAATGGGGTGACATAACTAGCGATACGATTCATATCGATGAGCCCTCGTTTGTTGAATAACGGATTGTGCTGGGAATAAGCGTTGAAACCTGTTGGGTTGATCGACCTAAGTCAGGGGATAATCGTCAAATTAGACCATCGCCACCTGACTCAGGCAAGTTACACTCAGTCACCATCGAGCACCGCAATCAGTTCCTTTCTGCCATCCGGTGTTGCTCCCATTAGC
>CAYNJG010000082.1:0-27827 GCA_964397295.1 uncultured Pirellulaceae bacterium | reverse complement strand
TCACCGTCGTGCTCGCTGCCTGAATGAAAATGAACCGCAAATCAACAGGCTGCTAGCGTCGAGAAGGCAGAAGCAGTCGACGCTAAAGCGGCATTGGTCATGGGTACCTACGTACTGGATGAGACGGCGACTGAGCAATTGCTGCAGGTCCACACGTTAAAGAATGCAATTGATCGTATTCGGCTGACAGACTGGAAGAACGACCCATGGACCAAACGGAATGCCGAATTGACGGTTCGCCAACTGATGGACAACTACATCAAGACCGCTCGTGCGTTTTACACTGGCAAGGGCGAACGGCCCAAAGGCATTAGAGGACGACGACTTGAGAAGTACACGGACATCGAGCTTGGCGATCGACAATTGGCAAGCGCGCTTACGACTGTTCGAATGGCAGCGGCTTGGGATGTTCCACTTCAGGCAGGGCAATCGAAACACCTGGACGAAGTCGTGCGTTTACGCCTTGCCAAGATCAATCTGAAGCCCGATGAAGACAGAACCAAAGCGATCGGGATAGGGGCCGGTTTTGACCGACACACCACCTAGCATGGACACTCAACATCACGGGTAATAGCTACACCAACCATTCGTGTGTGCCGGTGGATGCGCAAGACCCTCAAGAATTGTTCCCAAATGTAACCGTTGTGCATCCAACGCTCGGCAGGCCGCCACACGCCAGATAACAAAGTGATTGTCCGCAATGCGCGAATCATCGAGCGAATCCCGAAGTATTGAAATTCGACGATGGGCAGACTCCGACGATGTCCAAGCAGTAACAGAATTGCTGCATCGTGCGTACGCTCAGTTGGGGGAGCTTGGGTTTCGCTTTCACGCGACTTGGCAAGACGCAGCTACAACACTTCATCGCCTTAACGAGGGCGTGCCCTTCATTGCAAAACAAGACGAAAGGATTGTCGGCACGATCACGTTGTACGTTCCACCGAACGTGACCGGGTGCGAATGGTATGACAGGGGCGACGTTGCTTGTTTCGGACAATTCGGTGTCGAACCAAGCCTACAAAGGTGCGGAATCGGTTCACGATTGCTTGATGCAATCGAAGCGGAAGCCATTGCACAAAGCGTCCCAAACCTAGGTTTAGATACCGCAGAAGGCGCGACCCATCTTATTGAGATGTACAAACGTCGTGGATTCCAACCGGTCGGTTTTGCTGACTGGGAAATCACAAACTATCGCAGTATCATCATGAACAAGGTGCTTCAGTCGTGACTCAAAGTCTCTTATCCATGGCAGATAACCACGAAGAATTTGCATCGCGTGAATAGGGATCGTGTTTGTCGATTGGAGTTGGTGTTGTTTGCGGAAAGTCGCTCCAGCAAGAGCGGTCGAGCCGATGCTCAAGTCATCTGTTCATCAGGCGCATGACCTCCCAGCCCCACGTAGATTCATGGCTAAGATAAAGACCGCCCGAGGATTTCGCTTCGTGAAGGAACTAGGCGGAGCAATCCGACATGACGAAGTGAGCTTTGCGGCACGCTGGCTCGTAGATAACCATAGGATCCAGGGGCGAGTGCTCGACTACGGATGCGGACATGGTTTCGACGCCGATCATTTTGGCTGGTGCGGTTACGATCCGTACTATCGCCAGCAATCACCCGGGGGCACTTTCGATACTGTCGTTTGCAATCATGTGCTGAACATGTTGACTCGCCGCGCCCGAACTGAAGCGATCGATAAGATTCAGAATCTCCTGGCCGACGACGGCGTCGCATGGTTAGCCGTGCCTCGAAACATCCCGAAAACCGGCAAACTAGGCACAAGAAAACGCATCCAAAACTATGTCGTCCTAGACCTGCTTTCGTGCTTCTCGGATGCAATGCTCGAAATCTATCGCATGACGAAAGAGACATTCGATGACTACACGCAGGAAATAGAATTAAGGCTGTAAACGGGTCGAATGGTTACGATGTTGCGCTTTCGCAAGTGAATTCTTTGCATTGTTCGTGGGCTCTCTGTAGCATAACGGAAACCCTGACAACGTTTACACGAGGGAACTTCCATGCTGATAAGAATTGCTACCACTTTCATGGTAATTGCCATTTGCCTCGCTGACGCTCGTGCTGAACTGCCCAGTTTCTATGGCTACTGGCCCACGGGCGGCGGAACTCTTACGATTGCGCCCGTCAGAGGTCCTACTAGAATCGGCGGCGTCGAATTCGTCGCCGCCGAGCCAGGCCTGCTAACGTTTGGTGGCGACCCTGCACCGTTCAATTTCCGTATTCCTAATTCGCTTAACCCAGGCGGCGTAACTTTGGGCGTGCTTGGAACCGGCGTCTCCTTTGACGGTCCGACGCAACTAGACATCACGGTTTCCGCAGCAGCTGGTTTCGAAGATGTTGTAATTGATGGGATTAACTTTCCCGACGGGCCTCTTGGTCCATGTGGGCCCGACGAGGATTGCCTCGCTTTGATCTTGCCCATTGCGGCTGAATGCGACATTAACGAAGACGGTTTTTGCAACGCACTAGATATCGACTCGCTTAGCTCTGCGATTCAATCCGGGGATGCGCCTCTTGCCTTCGATCTGAACGAGGACGGAGTTGTTAATGATGGCGACCGAAACTACTGGATCGAATCAATTCAGGGAACACTCAGCGGCGATGCAAACCTAGACGGACGAGTTCTGTTCGCTGATTTTTTAGCGCTATCGGATAACTTTGGCGAGTCGGGTGGCTGGACTCAAGGAGATTTTGACGGCGACGGTCAAGTCGAGTTCACCGACTTTCTCGTGTTGTCAAAGAACTTCGGATTGCCACCAGTTGGAATCTCCGCTGTACCCGAGCCATCGTCTTTAGGTACGACGCTGTTTGGACTTCTTGCTTGCACGCGCTTCATCCGCCGCAATCGCAAGAAGCATTCCTGCTAAAATGCCGGAATGACAAACGAATCACAGACGCGCTTCTCCAATTATTTGCAACCTTTCAACGAGTTGCCCAATCTGCGGCAACGCGTCCTTCATGTTCTTTTGCAGCTACCTGCTGACGTGCAAAACGATTTTCTCTCTGACGAACGTTTCACCGTTTCACCGGACAACTACAAACGCGGCAGCGGTTCGACCGTATTCATGGCTGCGCCGGGCCCTCAAGGCGAGAGTAGTCGGAGTGTTGTGCTGAAACCGTTGTTGGATGAGTGTTCGGAAGAGTTCGCGTACTACGTGATTGCTCATGAATTCGCACACGCATTCCTTCGCAACGGACCGTGGGGCGAGATCACAGACGTCGAATTGGCTGCTGACTCGCTGGCAGCGTCCTGGGGATTTGTTCGACCCGCCATAACGCCGTGGACACGTTTTCGCTAACCAAACTACGGCACAAACTGGACATTTAGCCGCGAACTTTTCGCCTTGATGTCGCCTCTATCTCCTAGTCTCGTCGTAAACATTCACGACGTGTGGCAGGTAGTGAGGAGCATCATGTCCGTAGTATTACAACGACCTACATTGGTTCTTAACCGCAACTGGCAACCGGTCAACATCGCGACCGTGGCTCGTGCATTGGTGATGCTTTGGAACGAGTCGGCTCGTGTTGTTGATCCAGACGACTACCAACTTTACGACTGGGAAGACTGGGCTGCACTTCCGCCAGAAGACGGTCAACTATTCATCCAAGCCGTACGACAGCGATTTCGCGTTCCGGAAGTTGTTACGCTGACGGAGTTCGACAAGTTGCCAAGTGCAGCGGTCACCTTCAGTCGACGCAACGTTTTCAAGCGTGACCACTACACATGCCAGTACTGCAACACGCAGCCAGGCAGCAACGAGCTTACGATCGACCACGTTGTGCCGCGTGCTCAAGGTGGTGAGTCAAGCTGGACCAACTGCGTTTTGGCGTGCTTGGCGTGCAACAGTCGCAAGGCTGACCGTACTCCACAGCAAGCGCAAATGAACTTACGGAAGCAACCGGCGCGTCCCACATGGAAGCCGATTTACAGCAGTCACGCTGCTCGAATCGAAAGCTGGTCAAAGTTCATCAGCGACGCGTACTGGAACACGGAGCTATCGACCTAGCCGGGCCATATTGAACCGTGCTCGCATGCCCCTATCAATTAATTGGTAGAGGGCATCCCTTTTGCGCATCGGTACAGCAATAGTTCCAATCTGAGCCGAATCCGATGCAATTTCGGCCAAGCTCCGAATTCAAACCTCGAATACCTTCTAACACAAGGCCGTTTTTTGAAGGGGTTCAACCATGTCCCAGTTACTCAGTAAAGACTTTGGTATCGTTTTGACAGAAGGCGAAAAAGTGATCTTCGAAGCCCAGCCAAACGATCGTTTCGTGTTTTACTTTCTTTGCCATTCGATGCTTTCGGTTGTTGGAATTCTCGTCGGACCATTGGTCTGGCTTGGCGCTTCCATCGCTAAGTCCAAGTACCGCTATTGGTTGACAAATCGCCGAGCGATTCTCGCGTCAGGGTTTACACCGTCCGCAGCATTCCGCTTGAGAGGATTTCAGATGTGGGGCTTAGCAATACGTTTGCCGAAATGTTGGCGAATGTAAAATCCGTCGTCGTTCGCGACATGACGGGCGAAGCGCAAAGCGGGAAGTGGTTAGTTGCCGTCGACAACACACCACAACTTCAAGCGAGAATTTTGGAAGAGGTCCAACGCGTCAACGCAGCCAAGCGAAGCATCTAACGAAGACGACAGCAGCCCTAGGGTGAGGGATTCCCACACTAGCGGCTGCTTCTTTGCTTATTAGCGAACGGGAGTCCAACCGCTAGAGCGGCTTGCACCGAATCGCAAGCGATAGGAGTCGTTTCGCCAATCTTGGTCGCGACTGCTCCGGCGATCGGATGGTTCACTTTGCCACTGAATGGGCGCCGCAGCGTATCGCGTTCGCGTCGTTTCTTCTTCGATCAATGGCATCGATCCGCCGCCACGACCGTCTCGGTGCGCTGTCTTGTCGTTGATGTCAGACCAAGTTGGAGGTTGACTACGATCGTAGTCACGAATGCCGCCACGAAAATAGTCGCGATTTCGTTCGTCTGCTCGGTCGTAGCCTTGATTTGTCGGAGCGTTGATTGGCGAATTGGACGGAGCGTAACCTTGTTCAGTGGGGGTTCGGAACAGATCTGACCGAGACGCCGCATAGTCGCGACCGTAGGCTTGGTTGTCCAAGTACGAACTTTCTGATGGCTCGAACGAGTTGCTGGTTCCGTTGATACGTCGACGCATGCTTTCCGGCATCGGCTTGGGCTCCAACGGTCGGAAAGTCGATTGCTGCTTTTGGCCGTAGTCGTCCGGATATTCTGGTCGATTCAAACGAGGCCGATCATCTGCCGGCGTACCACCTTGGAAACTTCCACCCGAAGGTGCTCTCGTTCCTGAACCCGAATTTTGCCACGGCGTTGCATCAAAGTTGCTGCTGGATGTATCGCCGTAGTCTTGCCATGGAGTTGCTCCAGAAACACTGCCGCTTGGTGCAACGTCTCGCCACGGTGTCGAGCTGGTTTGCGGTGCGGACAACGGAGCATTGCCCCAGGGTGATCCAGCTGCAGGAGGTGCGCCAGCGTAAGCCGGCGGCAAGTTCGTCGTATTGCCAGGCGTGTAACCGGGCACTGCTGACCAGTTGCTGTAGCCGCCACCGTAGTTGCCGACTGTGCCTTGGTTCTGGCAACTAGCGCAACCAGGACCTGCAGGCGTCTGTGGCTGATACGCATAGGTCTGGTTGTAACTTGGCGCTTGTGGTGGAGCGAATCCCGCTACGTTTGGTTGCTGCTGTTGTTGTTGGCCGAAGGTATCGGCAACAGGCACCGTCGTGTAAACCGGTCGGTATGTCGTATAAGGAACTCGGCGTGCTTGATACGAATAAGTCGTGCAAGGTCGCGTGCAAGTACGAGGCAATCCATTCGCAGGATTAATAGATGTCGATGTTTTGTAAGTCGTTACTGGTACCGGCTGGTACGCGGTGCGATAAGCGGTTTGTGGAATGTACCTAACAACCGTTTGCTGACACCAACCAGCTCCGCAACCGCCTTGCGGTGCGAAACCTGCTGTGGTTGCATTCGGATTCGGATTTTGTTGGCCAGCAAAAGCGTTGGGGGCGGCGTTTGGGTTTGCCCTATTTTGATTTGCCGCGTTACCTGCGAATCCGCCGACAGTGCCGTAGCCAGTCGTGGCGCCTCGACGGCCAGTGAGACAGTTGAGACAAGAGTTGTTAAAAAGACTGCCGCTAGTGTTACCTCCGAGACCTGGTGTGTTCCCAGCGAGACCTTGCGAGCGGTTTCGCTGAAACAACCAATCCAGCAAAGGCCCTGCCTCTGCTGTCGAGGGAATCGAAAAACTCACCAAACTTACGAGTAGTAAGAGGGCAAGTTGATGTCGTTGATGAACCACGATGGTACTCCGCTGCACGGTTGCGAGCTCGTTCTTTCTCAGGCGAACAGCATCCGTGCTAACGCGACTCTTCTATCTGTTTGAGCAGCGTTTTGTAATCTCGTCAACCGACAAAACATTGCTTTGCCACAGTTGTGGAGGCTTTCGTTTTGCTTTGATTTTGCGGGTTATCCCACCTCTTCCTTCGAGGCAGTTCATGCGCAGTTCGAGCGAGATTCGCGCTCGTGGAATACTAGGACATAAACTGTGTGGCGAAAAGCAAACACTTAGAAGTTTTTTCATCAGGCCGCAAACTAGCTGTTGATCGTGACAAACATACGGATGAGCAAAGCGAGCAAAAAAATACTGACAAATCGCTAAAGTCGACTGCAAGAATGGCCGGACGACTAGACCAACCCTCAGTAGATTCGCTAGCAAGCGACAGTTGGTGTACGGCACGTTCAGCAGCTATAGTCCGCTACGCAAACATTGCTGAAGTTGAAGCAGTAAAGAGGACCTCGACCATGAGCAAACAAATCCTACTTATCACCGGGGATGCTGGCGAAAGTTACGAGACGCTATACGCCGTGCATCGATTTGCTGAAGCGAACTACACGCCGAAGGTGGCGGCACCCAGCAAACGCCGACTTCATCTTGTCATGCACGACTTCGAAGAAGGCTGGGACACGTACATCGAACGCAAAGGTTACGGGATCGAGTCGGACATGACGTTCGATGAAGTCAACGTTGATGACTTCGATGCGATTCTACTTCTCGGCGGTCGCGCCCCAGAGTACCTTCGTCATGACGAAAAGCTGATCTCGATCGTGCGAGAATTCGATGCGAAGCAAAAATGGATTTTCTCGATCTGCCACGGGATCCAAATCCTGATCGCCGCCGGAATGGTCAAAGGCAGAACGATGACGTGTTACGAAAATGTCCGATTCGAACTCGAATGTGAAGGCGGCAAGTTTGTTTCGGCAAAAGAAGCCGTTCGTGACGATCGGATTGTGACGGCACAAACGTGGCAGTCGCATCCCGAGTTCTATCGCGAAGTTTTTGCTTGTCTCGAGCCGTGATTGCTCAGTTTTCCACCTCGAGTCTGTGTCAGAAGCCGTAGACGCTCGGCAAATTCCCGAAAACGCATTGTACGGATATTCGAACACGGTTCGGACTTGGTACGATTTTTGTGCGAGCTTGAACCTTTTTCTCGTATCGGCGTCCAGCTAGTATGAAGCGGAAGATTCGCCGTCCGTTCACCAGGAGTTTGCATGACAGATACTTCGACTTCGTCTGATTCAGTTGACGCTCGCGTTTCCGTGCCTCGATCTGATGAGTGTTCCGCTCGCAGTCTTGAACTCGCATTAGCCGCAGCACGCACGGCCGATGAAAACCGAGGAAGCGATATCATTGTCTTGGATGTGCGAAAGCTCACTTCCATTTTCGACTACTTCGTACTCGTTACAGGTACGAGTCGTCGACAACTGCACGCAATCAGCGAAGAGATCGACGACAGGCTCGAAAAAGATCTTGGCGACGAACGAATGGGCGTCGAAGGATACGCAGAGAGCCGCTGGATCTTGCTCGACTACGGCAGTGTGGTCGTCCATTTATTTGACGAAGAGACGCGCGAGTACTTCGCTCTCGAAGACCTTTGGGCCGACGCAAATCGAGTCGAATGGTCACCGACCACCTCGTAAGTGGCGGAACGAAGTCGATCGTTGGTCAACGCTGTCCTACTCTCGTAAGCCATCTCGGTTTATCATGGTGTCTTGGTCAAAGCCCGGGGTAGAGCATCATGTCGACGATAACTGTAACTTGCCAAAAATGTCACAAGCGATTTTCGGTTAGCGAAAAGTTTGCAGGCAAATCGGGCCCGTGCCCCGCCTGCAAGACGACCATCAAGATTCCCGAGAAGAGCGAAGAAGTCGTCATCCACGCCCCGATTCCAACGGGGCCTGTGGACTCAACGGGCCAAGCAGTTCTTAAGCCCATCGAGCGAGAAGAAGTCAATGCTTCTCCTGCAGCAGTGATTGGCATCGTCGGAGCGATTATCGTTTCGATCATTGCGGCGATCGTCTTGCGAATGCAGTTTCCGCAACCAGCCGACGCGGTTGGCGTCGAGCCCGCATCGTTGTGGTGGATCTTGTTTGTGGGTGCAATTGTGCTTGCACCACCGCTGGTTCTTGCCGGCTATTGGTTTTTGCGCGATGACGAATTGGAACCTCATCGTGGCAGCGAACTTGCCATTCGCGTTTGCATTTGCGCAACGATCTATGCAGCACTTTGGGGTGGGTATGCGATTATGAAAGCCAAACTCTTTCCGAACGCACCGCCCGAGATGATGGCTTTCGCCGCGATCGGTCCCGTGTTTATCGGCGCTGGTGGCGTCGCCGGCTTGGCGACGCTGGACTTGGATTTCATGACCGGTGCTATTCACTATGGTTTCTACTTGCTAATCACGATCGTATTCTGTTTCATTGTCGGCGTGCCGATCTATTAATGCATGCATACGAGCCTCCCGAAGCACAATGTCGTACTGCTGGGCATCGGCCACACGAACGCTCACATCGTTCGCATGTGGCGAATGAATCCCATCCCGGATGCGCAACTGATTTGTGTTTCTAACCGGTGGAAAGCCAGTTATTCGGGAATGATGCCGGGCGTACTTGCTGGGCAGTATCCACCAGAGCGAATGGACATCGATCTCGTTCGGTTCTGCGTTTCCTCTGGCGCGAGATTGATTGTTGATCGAGTCACTGGATTGGATCTCGAAAATCGACGACTGCTCTTCGAGGACCGCGCGGACCTACCGTTTGATGTGCTTTCGATTGGAATAGGATCAGTCCCGAGACGGCTAGATGCGACAGAAAACGATTCGGTTTTGCCCATCAAACCGATGCAGACGTTCCTAGATCGTCTGCATTCAAGATTGACCGAACTCGTAGGAAACGCAAAGCAAACCGTTCGCATTGGCGTGGTAGGTGCCGGTTGCGGCGGTACGGAGATCGCGTTCTGTCTTCCCAACAGGTTGAAGTTATGGTTCCCCAACACGCAGTTTGATGTAAAGCTCATTACATCGAACGACACCGTAGCGTCCGGCTGCAAACCAGGCACGGTGCGATTGGTCGAGGAGGAGTTACAACGCGCTGGAATCGAAGCACTGACCAAGCGACGTGTCACTCGAGTCGGCGATGGCACCATCGAATTCGAGGATCAGAACTCCATCAAACTCGACCTCGCAATTTGGGCAACAGGCGCGACGGCCCCATCGCTGCTTTCGAAGCTGGGACTTTCGACAGATGAGGGCGGCTTCCTGTTCACCGATGAGACTCTACAAGCAGTTGGCCAAAAACATATCTTCGCCGTCGGAGATACGGGAACGATTCAGTCCTCACCAACGCCAAAAGCAGGCGTATACGCGGTTCGACAAGGTCCGATTCTGCTGCAAAACATCCGCCGCGCGATAAAAAAACAGTCGCTGGTTTCCTATCGACCGCAACGAGACTTTCTCACACTCTTAAACCTGGGTGACGGTCGCGCGATTGCGCAGTACAAGGGTCGTGCGTTTCGGGGCAAGTGGTGTTGGCGACTGAAGGACTACATCGACAGCAAATTCATGGCGATGTATCAGGACTATACGCCGATGGAAATGGAGATGGAAGCGCCGGACCCAGAGACACTCATGCGTTGTACTGGTTGCGGTGGCAAAGTCGGTGGTTCGGTTTTGTCGCGAGTATTAAAGCGACTCGATATTCCACAAAGCGAACACGTGATTGTCGGTCTCGATCAACCCGACGACGCGGCGGTGGTGCAGATCGCAGGTGGCCGACCTGTGACGGCAACCGCAGATTTCTTCACAGCTCCCGTCGATGATCCGTACATTGTAGGACGCCTCGCAGCACTCAATTCAGCCAGTGACGTATTTGCCATTGGTGCAAAGCCTGTCGCAGCACTCGCGCTCGCTACGATTCCGTTCGGTTCACCTCGGCGGCAAGAACAAGTTTTGTACGAAACACTTGCTGGCAGCATGCACGAGTTTCGTCAGATGGATTGTTCGTTGGTCGGAGGTCATACGATCGAAGGTCCCACGTTGACCGTCGGCTTCACCGTGTTGGCGGATCAGGGAGACGGCCCGCCACTTACGAAAGGTAGCCTTCGCGAAGGTGATCAACTGATTCTGACGAAGCCGCTGGGTTCCGGGATCTTGCTCGCCGCACATATGCAGGCGCTCTGCGAAGCAGATTGGATGGCGACGCTGGTCGAAACTATGTTGCTCAGCAATCAAGTAGCCGTCGAAGCAGTTTCATCGCTCGATATCGCTGCTTTGACCGACATTACAGGCTTTGGCTTCGCGGGACACGTGTTGGAAATGTTGAAAGCGTCCAAGATGTCAGCGCGATTGAATTTGGATGCGGTGCCCTTACTTCCCGGAACCAAAGCGATGCTTGGGAAGAACATCGAAAGCACACTCGCGCCTGCGAATAAGGACGTGGAAGGGAGAATTCAAGTCTCCGAAGCACATCGGAAATCGCCGATCTACAAAGCGCTTTTCGATCCACAAACATGTGGCGGAATTCTTTTCGCCGTTGCACCGTCCGAGGTGGACCATGCACTAAGCATGCTGTCGGCCACGAGCAACGTCCCGGTTGCGGTTGTCGGAGAAGTGATGGCCAATCCGAAGTCGGGCGAAAGCCAGCTCGAGATTACCTAGCCAACGTAGCACTTGCGGAACTCGGATTCCGACAAGTAGAAACCGTGTTGGACGAGTTGGAACAAGATCGACTGCTCTGGCCAGCCTAGACAGCCAAGGAATGTGTCCAGCAGTTCCGTATTGCTCGTTCCTTTGAGTTCCACGTTGAGCAAACGCTCGCCGTCGTCGTAAAGACTTCCATCCAGCTGAAAACGCTCTTCGTTGTCGACGACCCAAACAAACGAACCATCAAGCTCGAAGTACATCCGAGGCAAAGCTTCGAACGCAGCGGCCACTTCTTCGAAAGAACGGGCAAAGCGAGTATCGAGACTCGGCAGCCTCATGCCATGAATCGCTTCGTCTTCAATGACGATTTCTTCGAAGTTAGGTAACGTCGCCGGAGCTGCTTGCAACACGCAATGAAACGACTTCATACAGATCTTCCCAAATCACAATTTGCTTAGTTCGGGGCAACGTCCAAATCAAGCAAGTCGTCGACTGAATGGTCAAGTGAACCAGTCTTGGTTGGCAAGTTCGGCGTCTCGGTCAGTTCAAGCAGTTTTTGCGGTGCGAGTTCAGCGGATGGCGATGCCGCGTTCTCGACTGATGGCGAAAGAACAGATTGAATTCGCGTTTTGATTTCTTCGGCCTTCGTTTGCGTTGTCTCTTCAATCGACGTCGTTGGCAGTGGCTTTGCTAATTCAAGGTCTAGCGTTGCGCTCGGTTCGTCGGCTTCCCGTGGATACTCAGACGCCTGGTATGTTCCGAACTGCACGTCTTTCTTGAACTCCTTGCCGTCTCGAACCAGTTCGAACTCAACGATTGCACCATTGTTGAGAACTTCTGTCATGCCCGCGAGCGATTCAACATGAGCGATTTCGACACCACCAACCGCTTTAATCACGTCGTCGACTTGCAATCCAGCCGCGGCTGCCGCACCATCGGGATCGATTTCAACGAGTACAACTTTGTCGTCGTCTTTGACTGCTTCGGCCCCAAATTCTTCAGGTGCCTCTGATAATTCTGGAGGACCGAAAGACTCTGGTGTGGCAATTTCGTCTGAAAACGACTCAGGATCAGCCAATTCCGGAGTTGGCTCTGGGACGGCTCTTTCTTTGTCCGCTTTGTTTTGCGACTTCTTTGAAATCGACTTATCGCGTTTCACTGGCTCTCTAGCCTTCATAGGATTGCCAGGCGGTGATACCGATGGTGCCGAATCATCCGGAAGCGGAATGATCCAACCCGGTCGTATCGAGTTGATGTTCCGTCGCATTCGTTGGAAGGGACGATCTGCCAATGTTTCCGTTCGTGGTGCTAACACAGCAAACAAGCACGCAAGACTTAGTAGCGTTGACGTGCGCAGAGAGCGTGCGTTCCGGAATAAAGAGTGATGATTTTTCATCGATCGACCTCGATTGCTGCGCGATTTATCTATCTCAGCTATCGGTCGGCTGCAGCCAAAAAGATTACGCGATCGACATAAGCCGTTTCGATGCGAATCTTTGGCTTAAGCGTCGAATTGATGCATCGCACACAAAGCAACCATGCGATACCATCCGGCGAATCATTCGTAGCGTTTGCCTTTGTGCTCTATCCAACCTGGGTCATGACGACCCTTGGGATCATGATGCGTCCAATGAATGACACCGCCCTTGTCACTGTATTCGTACTCGCCATGAACCGTAATCATGTCGCCCTCTTCTGCCGGCACGCGCGGCGCAAGGTCGATGTTGTGAGCCAACAGAATTGTGTGTCCCGCGGAAGGCAACTGCAGCAACATCTTTTGATGCTGAAGACCGTCGGTATCGTCACGTAGATTTTTGATGACCTTCAAATCACATTCCACAATGACGTCTGACTGATGATTCTCGAACGCAGTCAGAATGGCCTGCTCACCGTCGGCGACGGTTCCGAAGTGTTTCTGGAAGTACGGCTGCAAGAATCCGTATCCAGCCACCAACGCGACAATCAGAATTGCCCATTTCTGGGTTTTTCCTCGTCGGTAGAGCAGCGGTCGGAGCAAGCGAAGTAGTTGGTTTAAATTCATGCAGGCATTATTTCTTGTTGCTTGTCGGAAGACGAGGCCAAGATCTTCGGAAAGTCAGCGAATATCGACGAAGTTAGTTGGCGAAAGGGAACTTCCTGACCTCTCCAGCCTGTCGATATAGTAAAACAAGTTTCTCACGGCCACGCCGTAGTGGGTGTTCATGCAACCGACGAGTAAAGTTTCCGTGGTTCCGCGATCAGAGGAAGAAACGAGACGGCAGCCAGAAGATTCTGATTCGACGACGCCGAACGCCGAGATTCGTATCCGCGGGCTCAAG
Organism: uncultured Pirellulaceae bacterium; assembly: GCA_964397295.1. GTDB lineage: Bacteria > Planctomycetota > Planctomycetia > Pirellulales > Pirellulaceae > CAYNJG01. Next base: position 14,478 of record CAYNJG010000082.1, on the reverse strand, counting down.
CGTCACTATAGCGTCGGTGGATCGGAAGTTCTGGCGTTACGAGGCGTAGACTTAAACGTCTACGCCGGCGAGTTCGTTGGCATTGTCGGCGTTAGCGGATCCGGTAAATCCACGCTCCTACATCTGACCGGTGGCCTAGACTCTCCCGACGAGGGCGAGATAACCGTGGCCGACCAAGACTTGGCCTCAATGACGAGTTATCAACAGTCGCTGTATCGGCGAAAAACGATCGGCTTCGTTTTTCAAGCATTTCATCTGGTTCCCAATCTCACTGCTGAACAAAATGTTGAACTTACGCTGACGTTGCAGGGCGTCTACGGCAAGGACCGCACCGATCGAGCAGCGAAAGCTATCGAACGAGTGGGGCTTGCTCACCGCGCAAAACATAAACCCGGACAACTAAGTGGCGGCGAACAGCAACGCATTACAGTAGCGCGAGCGATCGTGAACCAGCCGCGAGTCTTGCTCGCTGACGAGCCGACTGGAAATCTCGATCACGCGACCGCGCGTTCATTGATGTGCTTGATCGACGAGATTCGACACGAGTCAAACATGACCGTGTTGATGGTGACGCATGACGAGTCTCTTGCCCGTGAGTACTGCGACCGGTTGGTCCGCATGCAAGACGGTCGGTTCATGGAGGGCTAAGGGCATGCGACTCTGGGAACTAGCCAAATACTCGCTCGAAAACGCATGGCGATCAAAGCTGCGAACAATGTTGACAGTGGTCGGTATCGCCATCGCAAGCGGCGCACTTATTTCGATGATTGGATTCATTCTCGGTCTGCGTGATCAAGTCGAACGACCAATTAACAAACTCGGCCTGCTGAACAATATCGAAGTCCGGCAAAGGCGAGCGGATGAAAATCGAGAAGCTTCGCCGATCATTGATGACGCAATGCTGGAAAAGATTGAGGCGATGGACGGCGTCGACATCGCTTACCCGGATTTTCGTCTAAGCTCGATAACCCTCGTTCACGGTGGCTTCGAAAAGAAAAGCATCGGGTTCGGTTTACCGCGCGAGGCTGCACTCTTGGGTTTTTCCCAGGAAATCCTCGAAGCAGGCGAGTTTTTTACGATCGGCGAAAGTAATGAAGGCGTGATTGCAACGGGGCTACTGCAACCACTTGGATTCACATCCGCGGAATCCGCCATTGGCAAAACTGTCACGCTGCGAATGGGCGGCTTAGTCGCCACGGAATCGAAAAAGTTCGAATATGAAAACAAGGACGTCACCGTCAAAGTAATCGGTGTTTTCAATCCACCCTCATTCGCGACAAGCCTAACGGGACAGAGTATTCTGTTGCCGGTTGACTTGATGCGAAAGCTCCCAAAACATTGGATGGAAGACGGACTACAACAACTTCGCGCCGACAACGGCGAAGCGATTGAAGGTTATCCTACGATCACAGTTCGCACTGATCGACCTGGCGATGTAGTACGCGTTGACAAAAAGCTCGAAGACATGGGATTCGCGACGCTATCGGTGATGGATCGCATGACGGAAATGAAAGAGTTCTTTCTTTTTATGGAGATCCTGCTCGCTGCGGTCGGTACGGTCGCGCTAGTTGTCTCCGGCGTTGGAATTCTAAATACGCTGACGATGACGGTGATGGAACGTTTCCAGGAAATTGGAATCTACAAATCGATCGGTGCATCGCACGGTGACATCCGCTGGATGTTCTTGGTCGAAGCCGCGGCGGTTGGTCTCTTTGGAGGAATCGCGGGCATCTTGTTGGCGCGGGTTGTCAGCGTATTTTTGGGTTGGGCCTTCAATACATACGCCGAGCAATACAACGTGGGCGGTCCGGATGCGGTGTTTCTCTTTCCGGCTTGGCTTCTTGCTGGAGCAGTCCTTTATTCGATCTTGATCAGCGTCGTTAGCGGAATCTACCCGGCATCCAAGGCAGCCAATATCGATCCGGTTCAGGCACTTCGCCGTGGCTAGGCCTCGACCGGCTGTCGGACTTTTCCGTGTTAGGGTTAGTCCGCGGTGCTTCGGCTAACGGTCCGGCAACGATACAATACGGACCCCATCAATTCCGCGTTGGAAGGATCCGTATCTCCATGAGCGAAAAAGCTACTCGTCCCTTCGTTCACCTACACTGCCACAGTCATTACAGCTTGCTCGACGGAGCTGGTTCGATCGACAAGCTGATCAACCGCGCCAAAGAACGGGGAATGAATGCGTTAGCGCTGACCGATCATGGCAACTTGCACGGGGCATTGGAGTTTTACCGAAAGTGTAAGAAGGCCGAGATCAATCCGATCGTTGGCTACGAGGCTTACATCGCTCCCGGCAGCCGCCTGAAAAAGGAAGGCGGGAGCATGAAGGACTCGAGCTACCACCTTACGTTGCTGGCGAAAAATCGCGTTGGCTTTCGTAACCTGGTAAAGCTCGCTTCGCAGGCGAGTCTTGAAGGCTTTTACTTTAAGCCGCGGATCGACAAGGAGATTCTCGAAGAGCACAACGAGGGCATCGTCTGTCTTAGCGGTTGCGTTTCGGGAGAGCTTAGCCGCACGCTGTTGAAGGCTGACGAGGAAGAACCCGATTTAGAGGAAGCGATCAAGATCGCACAATGGTTTCACGGCGTTTTTGACGACCGTTATTTCATCGAGATCCAAAACAACGGTCTCGAGATTCAGCAAAACGCGATGCGACATTCAGTTCGACTCGCGGAAAAAATGGGGCTGCCACTCGTCGCCACCAGTGATGCGCACTACGCCGACCGCGAAGACGCAGAAGCACAGGACGTCATGCTGTGCATCAATACTGGTCGCTACCGAACCGATACCAACCGAATGAAGATGGAAGGCAGCGAGTTCTTCATTCGTAGCCCGGAAGAAATGTACGAAGCGTTTCCCGGTCACGAAGACGCAGTCGCTCGAAGTCAAGAAATCGCAGACACGGTCGATATTGAAATCGATTTGGGACAACGTCACTTCCCCACGTTTCCGATTCCCGAAGAACAAACTCCCGAGCAGTATCTCTACGATCTGTGTATCGAGGGGTTGAAGGACAGGTACTCCAACGTTCCCGATATGTACAACGATGGAAAGTTGGCTCAAGTAGTACACGATCGATTGGATCGCGAACTGGGAGTAATCAACCAGCTTGGATTCCCGAACTACTTCCTGATCTGTTGGGACTTCGTTCGCAAGGCACGTGATCTAGATATTCCCACAACCGCTCGAGGAAGCGGCGTTGGTGCCCTTGTTAGCTACGGACTGTATCTGAGTCACGTTTGCCCGATCAAATATGACCTGCTATTCGAACGATTCCTCGATCCAAGTCGCTTGGAAGCGCCTGATATCGATATCGACTTTTGCAAAGAACGTCGTGGCGAAATCATTCGCTACGTGAAAGACGAATACGGCGAAGAAAACGTTGCACAGATCGGTACGTTTGGAACGCTGGCGGCTCGTGCTGCATTGAAAGACGTGGGACGTGCTCTGAATATCCCGCTGGCGCGCGTGAACCAAGTCGTGAGCATGGTGCCGGAAGAACTCAACATCAAGTTGTCGGCGGCGCTCGAAAAAAGCGACGAGCTGAAAGCAACTTACGACAACGATGGAGAAATTCGCGAGATGTACGATCTTGCAATGAAAATCGAAGGTCTCGCGCGAAACGTAGGCACGCACGCGGCGGCGGTTGTGATCGCGGACAAACCGCTGACAGAATACGTTCCTCTTGGTCGAGTGGGTGGCAAAACGGACATCATCACACAGTGGTCGATGAACGATGTCGAAGATGCGGGCTTGCTGAAGATGGACTTCTTGGGTCTTCGGAACCTCACGATTCTGTCGAAAGCCGTAGACTTAATCGAACAAACGACCGGCGAGCGCGTGGATCCGTACGAGTTCCCGCTGGACGACAAAGAAACGTTTGCTCTGCTCTGCCGCGGCGAGACGAAAGGTATCTTCCAACTGGAGAGCGGCGGTATCCGCGATCTTCTTCAAAAGATGAAGCCCGACCACTTCCACGACATCATCGCGACCGCAGCACTCTATCGACCCGGTCCGTTGAAGGGCGGTATGGTCGACGACTACGTGGACATTAAACACGGTCGCAAATCTGCCGAGTACAAGCATCCGGTGCTCAAGGAAGTTCTAGAAGAGACCAATGGAATTATGGTCTATCAAGAGCAGGTGATGCGGATTCTGAATCGCTTGGGCGGAATCGAGCTTGCCAAAGCGTACACTTGCATCAAGGCGATAAGTAAGAAAAAAGAAAGCATCATTTCGAGCTTCTACGAACAGTTCATTGCAGGTGCAACCGACAAGGGTCTCACAGAAAAGGAAGCAAAAGACTTCTGGGATCTAATCATTCAGTTCGCTGGTTACGGCTTTAACAAGAGTCACTCGACAGCCTACGCATTGATCGCGTACATGACGGCCTATCTAAAGGCTCACTATGACGTCGAGTTTATGGCGGCGTTACTTTCAGGAGACATTCCTGGTCGAAACTTCAAGCGCAAAGATTCGCTGGTCGAACACATCGAAGATTGTCAGCGGATGGAAATCGAAGTAGTTCCGCCGCACGTAAATACTTCGTCGTCAGACTTTTCCGTCGAAGGCAAAAAGATCTTCTTTGGACTGTCCGCCGTGAAGGGTTGTGGCGGTGCAACAGCTCTCGCCATCGAAGAAAACCGAAAAAAAGACGGTCCGTATAAAGACCTTTTTGACTTCTGCGAACGCGTCGATCCATCGGCATGTAACCGAGCCGCGATTGAAACGCTCATCAAAGCGGGCGCCTTCGACGATATGGGCGGCAACCGTGCACAATGGACGGCGATCGTTGACCGAGCATTGCAGTCTGGGGCGTCAGCTCTGGCAGATCGAAAGTCAGGCCAGAAGAGTCTATTCGGTGACGAGCCGGAAGAGGAAGAAGAAGTCGCTGTTAGCTTGCCCGACATGGAAGAATGGGAAGAGCGAGACAAGCTGATCTTCGAAAAGGAAGTGCTTGGCTACTACCTCTCCAGCCATCCGTTGAAGCAATACGAAGAGACCCTGGCTCCACACGTCACTCACTACTCCGATGGATTGAAAGGTCTCAAAGATCGCGCGGAAGTGACGATGGGCGGAATGATGTCGTCCATCAAACTAGCCCACACACGAAATCCTAAGCCCGGTAAGCCATCCAAATACGCGAACTTTGACTTGGAAGATCGCGCAGGAAACATTCGTTGCATTGCATGGCCAGAACAGTTCGCTCAGTTTGGCGAACTCATCCAAGCAGATAGCATCGTCATCGCACGCGGTGCACTCGACCGCCGGGGCGGTGGCGACGAAGCAAACTTGATCATTAATGAAATCATTCCGCTCGACCAACTCGATGCGAACTTCAAAGGTGATATCGTCATTCATATCGACGAACGCAAGCATGGGGTAGAAGGTCTGACGAACCTGCGCGAAATCTTGAGAGGCTACCCTGGTAGAATTGAGTTGAACTTGAATCTAAGTCTGGATGATGGAACCGGTGTGGACTTGGCCATTAAAGACTTGAAGGTTGAAGTTAACTCAGAACTAAAATCGCGAGTCAGCGACTTATTGGGTGAAAGTGCGTTGCAGCTTCGTCCAAAAGTTCGAAGCTCGCGGCCTCAACAGCGAAATGGAAAGCGTCGAGCAACGTAGCGATCGAGAATTATTTGCCTTTGCAACTTCGATTTGCTATTACGGAGGAATCGGAAGGCCAAGCAAATGATAATTTCCTCGCGTACTCCCGAAGGCACCCCGAACACGTGTCAAATTTGCGGCAACGTTGTCACCATCGAGCCTTCGTTGGATTCGAATGACGCAACGTGTCCGTATTGCGGTTGCTTGCTTTGGTTTCTACCGGATAGCAATGACACGGACGCGTTCATTAACGTCTACAGAGACATGCAAAGCGCGGCACACTCGCAAGCAAGTGTGATTCCGGACAGCTACATGATTCCTGGCCACATCCTGCAGCTCGTACCAGCGTCCGTAGCACGAGAAAACGTCGTGATGCCGCTGGCAGAAAAAGGAAATCGTCTTGTCGTAGCGTTTTCTGATCCTCTGGAATTCGAAAAATACGACAAGCTGCGTTTTATCCTCAATCGCAAGATCTCGGTCGTGCACACTGAGCAACAGTGGATCGAACGCAAAATCTCGGAGTGTTTCAGCTGACACTGCGAGATTGTTTCAGCTCTGAAACACAGTGTATTTACGCGTATTGACCCTGCTCGTCATCGGATTTGTTGCGACTACACATGGGTGTGACTAAACTAGGAAGTTACGGAACAGACTCCTCTGTCTACACCGCTCACGAGAATTCGAGCGGCAAACTAAATCACCAAAAGCGTTCCCGCGTCACCCGTAGCAAACTGCGCGACGCGGGAACGTATCGGACAACTACCAAACAGGCTCGGTCGATGCTTCGCCAAAAAAACACTCTGCTCGCTGCACTGATTCTCTGCCTCAGTACGGCAATGGTTTTGGGAAATTTTCCTTTGCTGCAAACATCACTGAATTCCGACGCTTTCGGTCAAGTTCGTGATGACGAAGACCTTGACGACGACGACGACGATGATGAAGAAGAAGATGACCTCGGTACTAATGCGGCCGGTGTTCTGATCAACGCCCAGGGCGTTCTTAGCCTGAAAAAGAGCACGGACAAGTCAAAATCGCTTTGGCGAGCACGACAGAAGCAAGCCAACGCACGACTCAAAACGGATACAGCTTCCACATCGAAGTTGCGAAAGGTATCGCTCACACGCCTCGAGCGAATGATTGCCGAGCAGCTGAAATCAGGTCAGCCACTATCCGAAGAAATGCTGTACCTCGCCGGACTCACCAAAATCCAATACATCTTTGCGTATCCCGAAACGGGAGACGTTGTCATCGCAGGACCAGCCGAGCCGATCATGCTGGACGACCTCGGACGTCCACGCGGCGCGAAGTCTGGCCGAGCGATGCTTGAGCTACAAGACTTGGTCGTTGCCTTGCGAGCGTTCGGTCCTGACGGAAGCAAAACAAATCACATCGGAGTTTCGATCGACCCAACCAAAGAAGGTTTGGCTCGGATGCAGAAGTTCCTATCGAACGTTGGACGAAACATCAATCGCGGCCAAACGAAGAACATCGTTCGGGGCCTTACCAAGAGCCTTGGTCAGCAGGTTGTTACGGTGCGAGGCATTTCGCCGAAAACCCACTACGCTCAAGTGCTAGTCGAAGCAGACTACCGAATGAAGTTGATCGGCATTGGTCTTGAGACTCCACCCGTAGACATCACGACGTACGTAGAAAAAGCGAATCCTGGTTCGCTTTCGCGAAATGCTCTGGCTCGATGGTACTTCGTACCGAATTACGAATCCGTACGTATGAGCGAAGATGGTTTGGCTGCGGAACTCGTTGGCGAAGGCGTCAAGCTAATTGGTGCCAACGAAATGGTTCAACAAGACGGAACTCGTGTTGGATCAAAAGGTGGTGATCGAGCAAGTAAAGTGTTCACGCAGAGCTTTACCAAGCTGTATTCGAAACTGGCCCTTCGCAGTCCGGTTTACGCACAACTTCGCAACGTTATTGATTTGACCATCGCAGCGGCAGCGATTCAGCAAAACGACATGTATGGCCAAACCGATTGGCAAATGGAATTGTTCGCGGACGAAGCACAGTTTCCTGTCGAAGTCTTTGAGGCACCTAAGACAGTTGCGACTGCGGTCAATGCGATCTGGCGAGGCAACCAACTGATGACTCCCGTCGGTGGCGGCGTCAGCATTCGACCAATGGAAGCTCTTTCCAGCGAGAACCTGCTGGAAGATGACGGTAGCGTACAGCAGACACGTGATACGGTGAGCCTCAACAAGCTTCCTGAGTCAGCATGGTGGTGGGACTAGAACGGATCATCCACTACTCTCTCGAATATTCGAAGACGCCCTATCGTTGGGCGTCTTCTTCTTTTGGTGGTCATCCAGTACGCTGAGATTTCACAATCTCGGCCGCTACTTTTTGGGTGCCAACGCGTGGAGAATATTGGAAATTGGTCCGTCGAGCAGATCGCCGGCCACCCGTGCGACATCTTTGAACCCAAACAAAGGAATTCAAACGGCTACACCGTTTTGTATCTTCATGGGGTTCACGAGGGGAAACTGAACGACAAGTCAGCGTTCGTCGAACTATTCGAGCAACACGGCTTACCAGTCATTAGCCCACGTACAAAACGCAGCTGGTGGAGCAACCAAATCTGCGCCGAGTTCGACACGCAGCTCACCGCTGAGCAACACGTTATTCAAAACATCGTGCCGTACATGGAGGAACGCTGGGGAAGCCGCCCGACGCAGTTCGGTTTGCTTGGCACCAGCATGGGCGGACAAGGCGCACTGCGATTTAGCTACAAGTTTCCCAACACGTTTCCAGTTGTGGCCGCCATCTCTCCCGCGATCGATCACCAAAAACGAATGGAAGATCCGGAAGAAAACGAACCATTGTTCGATATGTATGACGACCCGGAACACTGCCGACAAGACACTGCTCTGTTGCACATTCATCCGCTCAACTGGCCGCGACATCAATTCTTTTGCTGCGATCCGACCGACTACCCGTGGGCCGACAGTGCTGATCGCTTACGAATGAAGTTAGGTTCCTTAGGAGTTCCGTTCCAAGCCGATCTAGAAACGAGTGCCGGCGGACACGGCTTCGAGTACTACTGTGCGATGGCCGAAAAAGCAATCGGTTTCATCGTTAGCTCACTACAAAGCGAGCGACTTCGTGTTGTTTGATTCACTTTCAAATTTCGCGAAGCAATTACGAAAGGTTACACAAGATTCCTCAATGGTGGACGAACCACTAGCTTCGAAGGAATGAAATCGGATGAGGATCACGGATAGAGTGTCCGCTTCGGCGTGCAAGGATTCAATGAATCCCCTCGTCCCGTTTTTTCGCACAAAGACGATCGGCGACCTTTCGTCTACGGCAAGGAGAACATGATGGACCTTGCTGGCAGTTTGGTTTCCATACAAATGGCAAAGCCTAGAGAAATCGGGCAAGGTGATTCTGCGTGGACAACGGCGTTTTTCAAGCAACCCATCGACGGCCCCGTTTACGTTTCCGAATTGGGATTGGACGGCGATGGCCAAGCAGATACCAAGAACCATGGAGGTCCGGAAAAAGCTGTGCTGGCGTATTCTACGGACCACGAAGCGTTTTGGTGGGGCGAGATTTCTGCCGAAGTTAAACCTGGTGGCTTTGGTGAGAACCTATCTGTCGCTGGCGTTGATGAGCAGTCGACTTGCATTGGTGATCGTTGGTCCATCGGCGAAGTTGTGCTTGAAGTCACTCAACCACGACAACCATGCTGGAAACTTGGACGGCGCTGGGAACTCACTGAGCTTCCTAAGTTGGTTGTTCAAAACGGTCGAAGTGGCTGGTATTTTCGCGTTATCCGGACTGGAAACATTTCCGCCGGTGACAGCGTAATACTGGACGATCGGCCGGAACCAGATTGGACGATCGCTCGCGCTAACAAAGTGTATTACGGCGGCGACGTCAACGAGAAACTCTCATTGTCAAACGTGCCCACCTTATCTGAGTCGTGGCGCACAGCGCTTCGAGGCAAAGACTAAGCGTACATTCGATCTCTGATTTGGTTCAAATGAAACGGTAACCATTCGGGGCGTGTGTAGACACCGTGACCCAATAACGTCTGATTCCAATTCGCTGGCTCGTTTGGATAATCCACCAAGAGCGTTTTCCCATCGAGCGAAATACGATGACCTTTTAACAAGTTGCGCGGCAAATCTCGACGACGCACAGAAGCCTCAAGCATCTTTCGCAAGCGGCGTTCCGAGTTCCAGCTTCGAAACGCGACGACCGAATGCAGGAAATCCGTTCCGCCGATTCCCAACTGCTGAACATAGTCGCCACCAGCGGCGGAGGCGAAATCTTGAATATTCGAAGGCAAGCAAGCCTTCGTTGGATTCGCTTCGTCCAGCGAGCGATGTTGGACGAAGTGCAATACATTTTCACACAAAGAATGGTCCCATCGGTATCGCGGTGGTGTTCCAAAAGAAACGACATCTATCCGCGGAAGACGTTCGCGGACTCCGCCCTGAGCCAACGCAGTTTTGACGCGATCCCACGCTGGCAAAACAAGCTGACCCAACATCGGATCTCGATAATGTGATTGCGTAGCGTTGAAAAAAGCTTCGCAAATCTCTTTGCCACCGCCAACCAAGTTCGACAACAACGCCAGCAGATTGCCTCCGTGACTGTGCGCCCAAACGTGTATTCGATCGTCGGGACTCCAATACTCCGTCAGCAGCTGGTCCAATAATCGAATCGCACCACCGGCGCGACCAATGTGATGGTTTTCTCCCGACCACAGAAATCGATTGACCGCGATGGGAGTTTCGTACCCATCATTGATTAGCAAAGCCAACTGACTCGCAAAGTCTTCCGTGTAGTTTCCAACGTCACCGGCCACTTGATCGAAGATGCGTTTGCCCAGCGACTTCAGTGCGTCAGCTGCGCCGGGCAGGATTCGACGCAATTCACGCATCAAACCCAGAACGTCGTCACCCGCAAACGTGCCGTGAATTAGCATCACGCGAGAAACACCTGCTTGCCGAAGTGCCGCACCGATTTTGGGTACGTCACTTGCATCCGGCTTGTCGATCCCGGCCGCCGCGCTAGCTGGAATAAACTCGTGTTTACCCGCATCGACGGCGTACTGATAGTTATGATGTGGGAAACTTAACTCGGACGTCATAGAGACCAATCAAATGTGTGGTCGATTTACGCTGCGAACACCTGCTAATTTAATCATAGAGCAATTTGACGCACAGCTCGGTCCCGATCTGCAAAAACAAATGCGTCCGCGCTACAACGTTGCTCCAACGCAGCTATTTCCAATTATGCGCGGTCCCGATCGCCAAGTAGATACCGCTCGATGGGGTCTTGTTCCCTTTTGGTCCAAAGACCCGAAAGGCGGAGCTCGCATGATCAACGCTCGCTCGGAAACCGTCGCTACCAAACCAGCTTTTCGAGCCGCATTTAAGAAAAGACGTTGCTTGGTTCCCGCCGACGGGTATTTCGAATGGGTGAAAGTCGGCAAACAGAAACAACCGTACTGGATTCGTATGCAAAGCGAGCAGCCGTTTCTGATGGCTGGTCTTTGGGAGAGCTGGCGATCAGAGAAAAGTGAAGACGAACCTCCGCTGGAAACGTTCACAATCCTGACGACGTCGTCGAACTCAGTCACCGAAGAGATTCATGATCGTATGCCAGTAATTCTTTATCCGAATGACTACGAGGCGTGGCTTGATTCAGAAAAATGGGAAGTGGAAAAGTTGCAGCATATGTTCGAACCGCACGATTCGTCTGCGATGAAAGTGGACCCGGTCAGCGACCGAGTGAACTCTGTTCGCAATGACGACGAACAGTGCATTCAAATAACGCCAATGTTGTTTTAATGTGCTAGGCTCGATCGCCAATCGAGCATCTCTGGAGGGACGACAAGGCAGCACACTGATGCCCGGACTTTTGAAGTCGAGTCACACCTCGTAGAATCCTTCGCTTACGGGATCTCTGGGTGAGGCTGTTGGATGCGGAAAATACTGACTGCTATCGTCGTCATTCCCACTGTATGCCTAATGGTGGCGTGGATCTGGTTCAAGACTGTTGGGCACAGGGAAGAGTGGATTTTAGAATCAGCCAACGAAATACCTATGGCTGGTCGTCTATTTACAGATTGTCCGACCGATTCTGTATACGCTGTGCGGATACTTACCGATTATGATCCGCTATACGTGATCGCAGGAAAATGCGCTGAAAAAGATTTTCTGGAATTGGGTTACTCTCTAACTCAGAGCAGGCAGGACGTCTTCACGGTTGGAGCCAACGACTCCGTGATGCTCCAACGTTGGCTCTATAAATTGAAGGATACGCCAGCTCCTCCACTATCTTTCGATAAGGATTGTCCGATGCTTCTTGATCAGACGATAGACGACAAGAGAGGCGCGATATGGGCTGTTCAAGGCGCCTATAGTCGTACTGAACAATCCTTTTTGCTATTTGCCACATTGTTGGGACCTAGCAAAGACCCTTAGTTGGGATCATATAAATAAACTGGGGCGTCGCACGTGATATCGACAATCATTCACGAATTCTCAACCGCTGTCGCGATAGCAAATCAAACAGTCGATAAGCGTTGCTACCAATCTCAAAAGCCTGCTGCCAGAACTGAAGCAGGCTTTATTTATGCTCTGACTCGACTGCCATCAATCCTGACGGATTTCAATTTCCGTTTGATCTGCGATTTGATCACTCGGATGTAAAATCACCTGGTCGTTTTCATCGAGGCCGCTAAGAACTTCGCCCATCAGCACATTTCGATTGCCCAATTCTATCTCTGTCTTAACCGCTTGGTTGTTGCGAGCGACGAATACGTGCCAAACATCGTCGTCCTTGAATAGAGCACTTACGGGAACGCGAAGCACATCGTCTGACGACCAAGTAACGATCTTCACTTCAACGCGAAAGCCATCCCCCAGCGTCTCACGCTTTTGAACGGGTTCAGTAAGATCGATGATCGCATTGACACGTTGCTCTTCGACACCTAGTGCCGAGATTTTGGTGAACGCTGACGGCTCCACCAGCTTTACCACTCCATTCAACGGTTCATCTCCGCCCCAATGATCAATTACAACTTTCTGACCAGGCCTCACTTGCACCGCATCCGATGACAGGACATCTATTTCCAATTCTAAGTCCGTCGGAGCCCCAACTTCTAACAACGGTAACCCAGGTGTGACCACGGCCGTGCTTTCTTGCAAGACACGCAGCACGCTGCCATCAATAGGTGACCTTATTTCGAATCGCGCCGCGCTGGGAGACGGATCACCGCCCGCTTGGCGCGACGGCATCAATGCGGCTCGCGCCTGTTCGAGTTCGAAGCGAGCGATCTCTGCATCGAACGTTGCTGATTTAAAGGCTTCTGATTTCGTGCGATACGAGCGTTCGGATTCCTGTATCACTTTCGTCGACGCAGCGTTAGATTTAGCGAGTTCACGTTGGCGGGCCAGTTCGGATTCGGCAAATGACAATTCCGCTTTGGCCATTTGTACCGCCGGTTCTGTTCGCTTTACAGATGCTTCGGCCGACTTTTCGCGAGCCTCAGCAGTCGCTAACTCGCGAGGGTTGAGCAGCTGCGGATCGCTGGGCTCGATGGTTGCGACAACCGTTTCTCCAGCCTGAACTGTATCTCCCGGTTCGATATCGATTCGAAGCAATCGGCCGGCCAATGGAGCCGACACCAAGTAACGCTCTTTGATGCGTGTTTTACCGTCTTCATCGACCGTCACTTGCAACGGCCCTCGCGTGACCGCACCGATATCAACGCGAATTGGGGGCGTTTGCATGGCTTGGAAAATGGCGACGCCAATGCCCAATGCAATCGCAAGCAAAATCAAACGCCGTACCCACTTCATCGCAACTTTATTCCTTTGTCTTCAAGACACCAACAAGATCAAGTTGGCCTAAACCTCGCCGCACGATCAACCCTGATCCCACGGCGGCCACGATAACAACCAACGCCGCCGTTGCGTACGTTGAAGGGTTTACGACGAGAGGAATTCGGTAAACCTCTGTATCAAGGCCCAGCGATACTTTATATGCCAACCCGTAGCCTATCAGCATGCCAAGGGGAATGGCGAGAAACGTGAGGATCCCCAATTCGCCCAGCAGGATCGTCGTGACCTCCGCTTTCGAAAAACCCATAACCCGTAGCGTCGCCAACTCACGACTGCGTTCAGCCAAAGAGATTCTTGCGCTGTTGTAAACAACACCTACCGCAATGATCGTAGCGAAGAAAATATTGAAGCTGCGTATCTTTCCCAAGTTGTTCGCAATCGTATCGTTGAAACTTTCGATCGCCGCCGATTTAATGGTGACGCCAGCAACACTGGGAGTTTGCTTCAATTGACTATAAAGTTCCTTCGTTTCGGACGCAGCAACTTGCAAGAACGCACCTGAAACGTGCGAGTCCTCTTGCAACAAACGGTGCAATGCATCGACGTGCATGTAGGCATTTAGACCACCTAGTTCTGTAACCAACCCAGTTACCGGCAACGAATGGATTCTTCGCTGACCTTCCAAGACTTCGATGGTTACCTCATCGCCCAATTCCACGTTCAGCAACTCAGCCAATTTCGTATTGAGCATCAATCCGTCCATCGGTAAGTCAACGGCTTCTTCTTTCTCGTTGATCAGTCGAAACATGTCGCTCTGACCGTCGAGACCCATGATGGCGACGCGTCGATCGAAATGTTTATGCCGAAGTCGCGTTGCCACACTTCGAAAGAAGTCAGCTTTCATCACGCCTGGCATTTTCAGCACCTCGCGTTTCGCTCCGCCCACAATTGGCTCGACGAAAGAAACCATCACGTCTTGACGTTGGGCCACGCGAAATTGAAAGTTGATCAGATACTGCAAGGCATCTGATGTAAAGCTACCCACGAT
>CAYNJG010000081.1:0-27877 GCA_964397295.1 uncultured Pirellulaceae bacterium | reverse complement strand
GCGGCGGGATTTAAAAACATGCGAGTGCTGGCCGCCGGAGATGATCCTGCGGAGAGCTGCTTACCATTTGACATACGGCGTCGCGGATTCGTCATGGGCGAAGGTGCCGGAATGCTCGTCATTGAAAGACTTAACCACGCCTTGGCTCGCGGAGCAAAAATCTACGCGGAAGTAGTCAACGGAAAAATGCTGGCCGACGCGCATCACGTAACTTCACTCAACTCTGATAGTGAAGCGATCGTCCGACTCATTGACGACTCTTTACGACAGGCAGATCTTACGCCGGCGGACGTGGCTTATGTGAACGCCCACGGGACCGGCACCGAGCAAAACGATTTGCTTGAATCGAAAGGGATTCGCGAAGCGTTCGGAGTAGCGGCGGATGACATTTGCGTTAGTTCCATGAAGTCCATGCTTGGCCATTTGGTCAATGCGTCCGGTACGGTCGAACTGGCGATCACGATTCTGGCCATGCGAGACGGTTTCGCTCCGCCAACATTGAATCTGCGAGAACCTGATCCGCGATGCGATCTTGAGTTCTTGCCGATGGTTGGCAGAAACAGCCGATTTCAGCACGCGATTAAACTCTCACTTGCCTTCGGCGGGCATCTAGTCGCGGCACTTGTAAGACGCTGGAATAATTCAGATTCGGGCTTTGCCTACCCAGACGAACAGCCGATTCGCCGCGTTGGCTAGGCGATCTAATCCAGCAAGTAGCCGGGTTCTCTCCGATTCGTGGGGCTACTTCGCCATTTCTGCAAAAATCCGAACCGCTTGTCATGCGGGTTTATCGCCAGACCTCGTTCAGCACGGCTCCCTCGTTGACCAAATTTTGCGGCATTGCTAGACTTCTGGGCTATATTTCGCGCGAGTTGGCCGCTCCTATGCACACTGGCTTGGCGGGCGCGACGTGGCTGTCGTGAATGCCATAACTAATGGACTCCGCATCTGGAAAAGTACACAACACGCGTACTTCCGCTTGACCCTTCGAAGCTATTTTGTCGATCACTCGTCACGAAGGCGTTCCCAACAAACAATCGCGACCCGCGTACACAAACAAATTCAAACTTAAAACGCCCACGATAACTATCTAAGGAACATCATGGCAAAGAAATACGTTTACTTTTACGGTGGTGGCAAGAGCATGACCGACGGCGACCGCACTCAGCGCGAACTGCTCGGTGGAAAAGGCGCCAACCTTGCTGAGATGTCAAATGCGGGTGTTCCGGTTCCTCCAGGCTTTACCGTTTCGACGGAAGCTTGTGGTTACTACGAAGAAAAAGGTTCTTACCCGAAAGAAATGATGCAGCAGGTCAAGCAGCAGCTGACCAAGCTTGAAAAACTTGAAGGTAAGAAACTCGGTGCAGCCAAAGATCCGCTGCTCGTTTCCGTTCGATCGGGTGCTGCTCAATCGATGCCCGGCATGATGGACACCGTTCTAAACCTGGGCATGAACGACAAGTCGGTACACGGCTACATCGCAGCTCACAACAACCCGCGAGCTGGCTGGGATTGCTACCGTCGATTCATCGACATGTTCGGCGACGTGGTCATGGGACCAAGTTCGACTCTTGAGCATCATCACTTCGAAGAAGCACTCACGAAGATCAAGAAGAAGTACAAAGCCAAGCAAGACACAGACCTGACTGCGGAGCAGCTGGAAGAGTTGGTAGGCGAGTACAAGAAGATCTACAAGAAGCACGTTAAGTCGGACTTCCCACAAGATCCGATGAAGCAGCTTGAGCTCTCAATCAACGCCGTCTTCGATTCATGGCAGTCAGAGCGTGCGGTGAAGTACCGCATCCTCAATAAGATCACTGGCCTGATCGGAACTGCGGTTAACGTTCAAACGATGGTCTTCGGTAACATGGGTGACGACTGTGCCACGGGCGTTGCGTTCACTCGCGATGGTTCGACCGGCGAAGCGAAGCCAATGGGCGAATACCTTGTCGATGCACAGGGCGAAGACGTTGTAGCCGGCATTCGAACTCCGAAGAACTTAGACGAGTTGGTCGAAGAGTCGGACAAAGGTCTGGTCAAAGCCGGCAAGGAATTGCTGAAGATCATGGCCAAGCTAGAGAAGCACTACAAATACCCACAGGATGTCGAATTCACGATCCAGCAGGGTAAGCTCTACATGCTGCAAACCCGCAATGCCAAGCGAGTTGGAATCGCAGGTGTTCGTTGGGCTGTCGAAATGGCCACGGGCAAAGACGTCATCAGCGGAGCGAAGTTGCCAAAGTTGCTTTCACCGAAAGACGCGTTGATGACCGTCAACGGCAGCGACTTGGAGCAACTGCTTTTCCCAATCTTCGACGCGAAAGCAGAAGCAACAAAGAAGCCTTTCGTAGAAGGTCTTCCAGCCGGTCCGGGTGCCGCGTGCGGCGAAATCGTCCTTAGCTCAAACAAAGCTGAGGAACTCAAGGAGAAGAACCCGAACACGAACTTGATTCTTGTTCGACACGAAACTTCACCGGAAGATGTCGGCGGAATGGGTGCGGCGGCCGGTATCTTGACCAGCACGGGTGGCATGACTTCGCATGCGGCGGTTGTTGCTCGCGGTTGGGGTAAGTGCTGCATCTGCGGTGCTGGCGATCTGAAGATCGACTACAAGAAAGGCACGATTTCTGTAGGCAAAATGACTTACAAGGAAGGCGACGTTATTTCGCTGAATGGGTCGACCGGCAAAGTCTACGAAGGCGAAATCCCAACGGAATCGTCACCGGTAGTGGCTGGCTTGGTCGAAGGCAAGAAGGCTGCTCAGAAACACTGGATCTACAAAATGTACGAAACAGTTTCTGAATGGTCCGACAAGTTCCGCAAGATCAACGTCCGCACGAACGCTGACTCGCCAGCGGATTCAAAAGCTGCGATTGCCTTTGGCGCAGAAGGCATTGGTCTTTGCCGAACAGAGCACATGTTCTTCGAAGGTGATCGCATCACGGACGTGCGACGCTTCATCCTTGCTGAAACCGAAGCTGATCGTAACAAAGCGATTAAGAAGCTTCTTCCGCATCAGCGAAAGGACTTCGAAGGGATCTTCAAAGCGATGGACGGCAAGCCGGTAACGGTTCGCTTGTTGGATCCACCTCTTCACGAATTCTTGCCGCACACCGAAGCGGACAAGAAGAAGATGGCGAAAGAGATTGGAGTGCCACTGGCAAAGATCCAAGAACGTGTGGAAGCTCTGCACGAGTTCAACCCGATGCTCGGTCATCGTGGCTGTCGTCTCAGCATCACGTTCCCGATCCTCTGTGAAATGCAGACGCAAGCGATCATCGAAGCGGCTGTTAAAGTCGCGAAGAAGGGCGTCAAAGTTCTTCCTGAGATCATGATTCCATTGATCGGAACCAAGGCCGAGCTTGTGTATCTCGAAAAAATCGTTCGGCGTGTTGCTGACGAGATCATCAAGAAAGAAAAGTCCAAGGTGAAGTATCTCGTTGGCACGATGATCGAAATCCCACGAGCAGCGTTGACCGCCGCTCAGGTCGCCGAGTCCGCTGAATTCTTCAGCTTCGGAACGAACGACTTAACGCAAATGACGTTCGGCTACAGTCGTGACGACATCGGCACATTCTTGCCAGACTACTTGGACAAGAAAATGTTGGAGGTTGATCCATTCGCACAGATCGACCAAGACGGCGTTGGCCAGCTTGTTGAATGGGCCGTTACCAACGGTCGCAAGACTCGTCCAAATCTGAAGTGTGGCATCTGTGGCGAGCACGGCGGTGAACCAAACTCAGTGAAGTTCTGCGTGAAAGCTGGACTGAACTACGTAAGTTGCTCGCCATATCGAGTGCCGATCGCTCGACTTGCTGCCGCTCAAGCAGCAATCGGCGGCTAGTCTCACTAGGCGATAGAACTCAAAAGCCCGCTCGATCGAGCGGGCTTTTTTCGTTTCACTCGGAACACTGCTATGATTCGGACTCGCAAGCCGTCAGGTAATACATCGTCTGCTGTAGAACCTAGAAATCCTAGGCACGCAAGAAAGTGATTCAATGAATACCAATCCATACGACAGTCCATCGAGCGGCCAACTCGATTCACTTCAATGGACGATCGCTCTTGGAATTGCCGTATTGGGTGTAGTGGTTGGCGGCTATTTGTGCGGCTGCGCGATTGATCGATTTGGCTCAATGGGATCGGTTTCAGTTTGGGCGTTAGGAGGCGCTTTGGGATGGACCACTAGAAAGTTTCTGTCGCCAAGTCGTTTCGTCGGGTACGTCCTGATCAGCGCAGTTATCCTTGCCTTGGTCGTAGCTGAAACCTGTTGGATAAAATGGAACATTGTCGGCGTAGAAACTTGGCCCCAAGCCATTGGGAAACTGTGGCTCTTCGTCCAGACGTATCAAGTTGATTCGCTTATTGCAGGTCTGATGGCATTCTTTGGCGCAAGTTCTGCGTTCCGGCAGACGGGCCATAACTAACAATCTTATTGTGAAATACGGTCGTCCGTTTTTCACTGGCAATTGAAAACCCGTTTGATTACCGCTGCGTGGCCCCCGCACTGTACGTAGTTCCAGTAACTTGCCTTTGGCGGCAAAACTGCCGCCAAATCTAGACGAACTGGTGCGTTTTTCTAAATATTTTCATGGAATCACGTAAGGAATCGAGTTCCGAATCGTCAAAGAGGGCAAGACACATTTAACGGCACAACGGACTCTTTTCGAGGTGGAACTCTCCATGCTTGCTCCAAGCCATACGATTCGTAGGGACACCATGCCCGACCTTTCAGACCAACTGCATCGAAGCCGACTTTTCTCTTGCTTAACAGACTTACAGATTCAGGAGCTTGTTGCTCAATCGTCGGTTCGACGGCTTGCAACGAAGTCTTCAATCAGCCTTCCAGTGACTGAATCGCCGACGGTCCACCTACTGTTAAGTGGGCGGGCAAAAGTCTGTTACACGACGCGGGACGGCAAGCAGCCGATCATGTACTTCGTTAACCCAGATGAATTGCTCGGCGAACAATCTATATTGCACGGAGTTGTCTCCAACGACTACGTCGAAACCATTGAACCATCCGTCGTTGCCAGCATCCCTACGCGACTCTTGCGTGACCTTGTGCTTACCGAGCCGACGTTCGCAACCGGATTGTCGGAGCTGATTTCGAGACGGCGAATCTTAGTTGAAGGTCGAATTCGTCACACGATGTTCTTGTCGAACCGCGAACGACTAACACACCTTCTGCTTGACCTAGCCGATCAATACGGTATTGGATTGCCGACTCAACTCGATCTGGAAATCAAGCTTTCACATCAGGATCTTGCGAACTTCATCGGCAGCACACGTGAGACAGTCACGGTCGTGCTGGGAAAAATGCAGCAAGAAGGTTTGCTCGGTATCCGCCGGCGTCGAATCACGATCTACGATGCCGAAACACTGGCACGTAGCGTTGATCGCGAGTTACCAAACGTCCTGCACAGAATCTGATCGCTAAGAAAGAGCTCGTGTTCGGCTGCTACATTTCGCGGCCGAGCACGATGCCAAGTAAGACTGCTAGGATTGTGATGGCCGCAATCACGCCTAGCGTCGTCCAACTGACTTCTCGATTCGCCATCGGCGATCCGCTTTTCAAGACTCGGCTCGAGAGCATTGCTTTCGCCGAAGTAAGCTCACTCGCTGCCCTGTCGACTTCCTTCGGCACGTCGTCCGCTTTCGCATCGATCAACTCACCAAGATAGCCTTGTACGGCACGGGCGTTGAACGGACGGTCTTCTGCCTTTTTTGCGAGCAGTTCCGTAATGATGTCTTCGTATTTTTGCGGGCACTTTATGCCGAGCTGTGAAGGGCGCGGCGGTTCCGATTTAAGGTGTTGCTCGAAGATTTGGGCAAAATTGTCTCCAAGGAATGGCGGTCGACCGGTCACCAGCTCGAACATCACGCAGCCTAGGGCATACAAGTCGACCTGCCCTGTAATTTCGCTTTCGCCTCGCACCAATTCTGGTGGCATGTAGCTATACGTTCCAACGGTTAGCCCAGCGTCGGTAAGCGATTGCTCGTGTTGGTCGCGGGCAATGCCGAAATCCCCGAGCTTCAACACTCCCTCTTTCGTAACGAAGACATTTCCGGGCTTCAAATCTCGATGAATGATGCCATGGTTATGTGCGTGCTGCAGGGCGCTGGCAACTTGACGAGAAACTTCCGCAGCTTCTTTCCAACTAAGCGGTCCGGTCTGCGAAAGCAGATCCTTTAGCGTTCCACCTCGGACAAGCTCCATCACAAAGAACAACTGACCGTCATGCTTCCCGCCCCCATAGTATTCCAAGATGTTGGGGTGGCTAAGCTTCTCGAGAATCATCATCTCTCGCGCAAAACGAGAAACAACCAGTTCATTGTAACTTACACCGGCAGACAGGAGCTTGATCGCCACGATCTTCCCAGTCTGCTTGTGCGTCGCTTCGAAAATCGTACCGACAGTACCAACACCGATGCGTTCGCCTAATTCGTAGTCTTCCAAGTCAACGCGAGCCAAGATTTAACCCATTTTTTCGCGAGCGGTTTTAACCATATCAACGAAGACTTTGCGAACCCTGTTCATAGAATCGATCGGATCTGGGAACGCAATTCGACTACCTTTCATGCCTTCGGCCGTGACGACACGTATGTTGAAACCTAATCTATCAACGGAGGTCATCTCTGCGTCCGTTGCTTCAATCCCGTTATACGATTTAGCCATGACAACCATTGAGTCGCGGTGATCTTCATTCATATGCTGAATGATACCATCTGCAAAAGGTGCCAACGGATCTGGTTGAGCTGCCTTGAAATCTTCACCGCTAATCCAACCCATCACGCCAAATCCACCGACGAAGTATACGTCGAGAAGCGTCATGCGAAAGAACTTGAAGTCACCGAAATTAATCCAGTTTTGAGCTGCGGGGTTGCGCTGTAAATAGCTGCCCGCAACATCGCGAACTTCCTCTTCTCCCTCCACCAAATGGACATCGCCCATCAATGAAATGCGGCCCGCACCCAATGGGTTTGGCGAGTTCGTCGCTTGGGTAATCAACAACGTCGCTCGTGGGTCACTCGAAACGTTTCGCGTGTGCATGGCCATGGAGCTAATCAGGAACGTGGGCTCACCAGCGTCGGTCAAACCGTAGGGCATAATCGAACCGAACGGATATCCCGTGTGCTTCCGAGACATGGTTGATAGCGAACTCTGCCCTCCCTGAACGGTCAGCGTTTTTGCTTTCTCCGCAAGTGTGGGTTCGGGTACGCTCTCAGGCGGTGGGGCACCGTCTGCGTGACTCGGCTTCTCGGCTTCAGACAATTTCTTCGCTCCAGTTCTTTCGTACGTGGGTGTACGGTGTGCAGATTTCTTAGCCTAATTGTAGCAAGCTAGGAATTCAGGCGAAGGTAAAAAGCTATCGAGTTTGTGCCAAGAAACCGACGCGTCTTGCGAATAACGTCTCAGAGAAAAAGGAAGCGTGCTCTTCGTGAGAGCAGAGTCGTTAAGTCAGGAACAGATAATGTTGAAGCTCGGAAAAATTCTCGATATCGATGTCTCGCTGCATTGGACTCTTTTCCTGCTCATCGGCTGGACTGCACTCAGCGCTCCGATGGGTAGTATGCTCGCATCGGTTGCGCTTATTTCTTGCGTCTTTGGATGTGTATTGCTTCATGAGTTCGGACATTGCTTAGCTGCACGACAATTCGGAATTGGAACCAGCAGTATCGTGCTGCTTCCGATCGGTGGCGTAGCGTCTCTCGACAGAATGCCCCGTGATCCCAAGCAAGAGTTGTGGGTGGCCGTTGCCGGTCCATTGGTCAATGTTGTGATTGCGTCTTTGCTTTTTGCTATCCACGGACCGATCTTGGAACTCTCTCCCGTAGCCGGAGCTTGGCTCGGATCGCTGATGTACATCAACATCGGACTTGTTGTATTCAATATGCTGCCGGCGTTTCCAATGGACGGTGGACGCGTGTTGCGTGCCATTTCCGCTATGTTCATGCCCTACGTAAAAGCCACGAACCTTGCCGCTTCTGTCGGTCGAGTGGTTGCAGTACTGCTGGGACTCGTTGGCTTGGTGAACGCCAATATCGTGCTGATGCTCATCGCCGGCTTCGTTTACTTCGTGGGCAGTGCCGAAGCGAGAGCCGTGGCATCTGATCCGCTCAACTACGCCACTCCGAAGAAAAAAGCCAAACTGAGCGACGGCAAAGTCTTCCGAGTAATTCGCGATGGGATAACGGTCAACGTGATTTGGGACGACCACGCTCAAGTCTATCGCTACGTGTCCTAGTGCTGATGCCGTGCGAGCGATTTGGGTTTGATATACCCATTACGCGTGCATATCGAATAAGCTGTAGATAGACCATGTGCTTAAACACGGCAACGCGGAGTCTCCCCTCACTCGACACGTATGCGAATTCTTGCTCTTTCTCACCTCTTCCCACATTCCGCCGAACCTCGGTATGGAATCTTCGTCGCGCGTCAGTTGCAAGCGATGGCACAGTGCGGTGCTGAGATAACTCTACTTGTTCCGAGAGCCTATCGCCCCGACTTTGTACTGAGTGTATTGGGGAAGCCAAAACACTTGTCGCACAAATCAGAACTGATTTCGTACGATGGAATCGATGCAAGGAAGGTCATCTTTCCGTCTCTTCCGGGTGTTTGGTACAACTCGTACGCTGGCGCGTTCGCGACAAGAGCAGCTATTCGCACCGTCCGCGATTTGCATAGCCAGAATCCATTCGATGTGATTTATGCGACGAATTTATATGTCAGCGGTGACATGGCGTGGCGGTTGGGTGAAGAATTGAAAATCCCATCAACCTGCCTGGCAATTGGTAGCGACATCAACGAGCTCCCAGGATTTTCTGCAAAGCTAAAGGCGACATTCGACACTACTGTTGACAAGCTCTCCGGCGTATTGGCGTGTGGCGAGAGTCTGGCAGAAATCATCGAACAACACCGAACCGACGATTGCTTATGCGTCTATGGCGTCGTTGATACAGAGAAATTCAAGCCCGTCGACGATCGCACTTCGCTCCGCGCCAAACTTAGTCTGCCAGTAGAGAAAACGATTTTTTTGTATGTGGGCTACCTTTGGAAGCGAAAAGGACTGCTAGAGTTGATTCGCGCCTTCGAGCAGCTTCCATCGAACGATTGCCAACTAGTATTGTGTGGCGGTGGTGAAGACGAATCGGCGATACGAGAAGCAGCAGCCAAGTCATCTCAAAAAGCAGCGATCTCATTCCAAGGTCCCGTGTCGCCAGACTCGATCCAGCAATATATGCAAGCCAGCGACGTCTTTGTGTTACCTAGCTACAACGAAGGCATGCCCAACGCCGTGATGGAAGCCATGGCCTGTGGGTTGCCAGTGGTCGCAACAAACGTCGGAGGGTTACCAGCGGCACTTAGCGACTGCGAATCCGCGATCTTGGTACCGCCGAAGAAAGTTGCTCCATTGACTGAAGCCTTATCGTCAACATTAGACGAATCTTGGCGCAGAACCATGGGAGAAGTTGCGCGAGCGAAAGCCGTAGAAAGTTTCGGTGCTATACGCAACGCGCAGCGGATTCTGGATTTTCTCGCTGTGAAGAGCCAGATTTAGCAATCACTGTGCGGTGTGTTTGCAGCGTTAGTTACTGGCCACATGCTCAACCACACTGGTTGGTCGAGGTGCCTTGGGGAAAGAGCGATACAAGAGATTTCGCGACTCGGGCACCAACACACTGGCAACCGTTAGAACGATCAACTTCAGGTCTACCCAAAGCGAGCGATTGTCTTGATACCAAAGCTCCAATTCGCCTTTGTGCGGTGCAATGAGCTCACGGTAGCATTGAGCCGGCGGAAGCTCTGAATTAGAGATAATCTCTTCCTCGTCTCGATACACGATCGATCCCGCTCCAGTCAGACCTGGCGTAATATCGTAGATCCGTTCTTGAACGTGCGATGGATAGGCATCAAAAGTTGCATCAACAAATGGTCGGGGGCCAACCAACGTCATGTGACCCAGAAGCACATTGAACAACTGCGGCAATTCGTTGACTTTGCTCATTCGCAGATACTTCCCGACAACCGTAACTCGCGGATCATTGCGAAGCGTAATCGTGCCGGAACCGATGTTCGGACTGTCCTTCAACATGGTCGCGAATTTGTAAATTTGGAAGTTCTTATTCTTCTTTCCAATTCGCTTTTGAAAATAGAAGACTTCTCGCTCGCCGGTGAACCGCAATACGATCATCACACCGATTAGCAAGGGCGAAAGCAACGCAATCAAGCCAATCGAAAAAACGACATCGATAGTTCTTTTGACGAACCAATACACGAGATAAAAAACGTCCTTAATAGTTGTTTAGCCAGTCTTACAGTGAAGCCTGAGCCTTGATCAGCGACTCGGCAACTTTCGCCACACTTTCGTCACTCAATCCGTTGTAGACCGGTAGCGTAATCTCATTGCGATACAAGTCAAAAGCCACAGGATAGTTTGCAATATCATAGCCAAGTCGCTTGAAAAGTGTCAGCATAGGCATCGGGACGTAGTGCACATTAACGCCTACTCCGTCTGCGGCGATGCTCTTCATCATTTCGTTTCTCTGCTGTTCGCTGATATCACCAACACGAACCTGATAGAGATGCAGCGAAGACTCAAAATCCTTGTCCGACATTGGCGGCAGATTCGCCCAGGAATGATCACCGAAAATCTTGTTATAGCTGTCGAAAATGCGTTTTCGCTCAGGCAACATCTCAGCCTGGTATCGTCTGATCTGAGCTAGTCCGACTGCCGCGCAGAGATCCGGCATATTTGCCTTGAATCCTTGATCGACAATGTCGTACTTCCATCCGCCTACCGTCGACTTGTCGAGAGCCGTTTTTGTCTGCCCATTGAGGCTTAGGTACTTTATCCGTTTTTTCTCTTGCTCCTGCTCAAAAGCATCCGGCAAGTTGAGGCAAATCATGCCTCCTTCGCCCGTGGTCAAGTTTTTTACCGAGTGAAATGAAAACACCGTCACGTCAGTCACTTCGCTACCGATTGGACGGCCTCTGAGCTTCGCGCCCAATGAATGAGCCGCATCTCCCAACACGAGCGGACGCCCCAACGTCTCCTGTACGGGATTGCTAGGACGAAACTTGCTTTTCACTGCATCGCTGTTTAGCAACTCATCGATTTTCGCGTAGTCACATGGCCATCCTCCAAGATCAACCGGAATGATCGCTTTCGTTCGCTCTGTAATCGCGTTAGCAATACCGTCGATCGAAATATGGAAAGGCTCTTCGACGTCCACCATAATTGGTTTCGCGCCAACGTTCAGAACAGCCAGTGCCGTAGCGCAATACGTGTATGCGGGAACGATAACTTCATCGCCGGGGCCTACGCCTAACCAACGAAGAACAACCATTGCACCTGTAGTCCAAGAGCTTACTGCAACTGTAGAGGGACAGTCGACGTATTCGCCAATGGCTTTTTCAAACTCTTGAACCTTCGGCCCAGAAGTGATCCATCCCGTATTGGTAAGCGCGTCAACAACTTCGTCAACAACCGGCTGATCAAGTAGCGGCAAAGAAAAAGGTATCGACATACTCGGTTACTATCCGTTCAGAGCTGTTGTGTGCGGTCGTACGTTCCCGAGACTAGGCCGAATTCTCTGAGCGCGAGTACATCGAGCGACTTATCGGTGACGATCAGTTCATCTTATAGTTTTGCACCAAGAAACGCCTAGGCTCCTCGAATCACAGAAGTCCCGCAAATCGTCGCTTGCATATTCCTTACATTCGGTCACGTCCGCAGCATATTTGACGAAATCGCCTAGAGAGCTAAACTCGGGAAAACAACTAGATCGGCCAATCTATGATCTCTCAACACGCGACTTTCCCTCAAACGACCGCCGAACTGGACGGGTCCACGCCACTGGTGCGCCTGAATTGGATCGCAACCATTGGCCTGTTTTCGCTCTGCGCGTGCATGATGCTAAACGTGAATTTCTTCACGAGAATCCTGTTCGAAACCGAGCAAGTCCTATCGATCTTCTTTTTGTTTGCCTGCCTTACGGTACTATTCGCGTTAAAATTTCCTGTTTCCAAGTCCATTGGTGTGGTTGGCTTTTTTTGGCTTTTCAACATTCTGTTTTACCTGACCATTTCAACCCGATTCGGACTTGGTGTTGATCGCGAGTTTTTCACGAGTCCTTCATCGAACGTCTATCGTATTCTTACAGCTCAATTGATCACAGTTGCTGCTGCTGTGGGCACAAGGCACCTAGTGTTGGCAGGTAAGACTCAATTGTTACTGAGAGTCGTTTACGCGCTGACGCTGCTCGCAGCGTCGACAATTATCTTGTCGAAGTTCATTCCCTTCTTCCAAGCAGAATCGGGACAGGGTCGTGTGGGCGGTGTATTCACCGATGCCAATCGTGCGGGACATGCGCTCTGTTACACAGCCGCTTTTGGCTTTGCGAGTTTACAGAGAGAAAAGTCGATTTTTTTTCGCATTGTGATGTTTGCTGGGCTCGCAATGCTGATTCCCGCACTCTTGCTTACAAACTCACGTTCGTCGATTGTGTTCATGGGTTTGCTCGTAGTGCTCCAACTTGGAACCACGTCGATTTTGAAGCAGAAGGGGACCGCCGTCGCGATTTTGATCATTGCAGCCGGGATTCCGGTTGGCATCGGGTTTATGCTCAGTCAACAGGGATCTCACGTCAACATTAGAGAAGCAAAGCAATTGGAATCGCAGAAAGACCGACTTGAAAGCTTCTTTCGACTCATGCGCGGCGAAATCAGTGACGAGGATACTGGGCACCGGTTTGTCGTGGGCATGGTTGGCCTGAGGTACTTCGCCAGTAGCCCCATCATTGGCGTAGGCTTCCATAAGCTCACCCGTATGCCCGAGGTTGACCTAGGATGCCACAATACGTACATCCGGGTATTGGGGGAAGGAGGACTTTTTTGTGGCCTCCTCTACGCAGCAGCAATTGCAGCCATCGGCTGGGTTGCATGGAAGAGCAAGATGCCGGAAGCACGCTGTCTCGGGCTCGGGTTTACGGCGATGTATGCGTGCTCGGCGATGGTGGCACACACGCTCATGACCTCTCGCATCTCCAACATTTCGATGGGGATCGTTTTTGGGCTTTTGGCTGCAGCTACTACGTTGCAACAAAGGCAGGAAAAGATGAAACGAGCCGAAATGAACGCTCGTCAGATGCACCTTCAAGCGGCATCCCAACAACAACAACAGCGACCGCTTATTCCACAGCCACTACCTTCTCGTTCGTAGCTCGGATTCGGCCAGTTTTTATATTGCTGTCCCAAAGAAAAAAGCGAGGCATCCAAATGAATGCCTCGCTAGAAATAGTCCGATTTCGATTGTCCAGTTTAGTTTAGTTGATCAAATCAGTATCTGAAATGGTTATCGTCTGGAACGGCGGTGGATTGGGACCTGGACCAGGAACAAGGGAGTTCTGGCCATCAGGAGTGAGCAATCGACCGTAAACCATTGGGTCAATTTCTTCGTTCAGAAAATCAGTGTGGCCGTCGGCGAAAGTTACAACTACGCCACCTGAGTGAGTACTGGATGGTCGTGCATCTTGCTGCCCAATACCGAGACCGTTTGTAAGTCCAGCCTCAAAATTGATCTTCTTCTGTGCCGTGGGAGGATTCATCCAAACGACGCCTACTAGACCTTGATCAGCAGGATTGTAGTCGTTACCCGCCCAGACTCCCGCGTCACGGTTTTCGCTTAGCAGGATGGTCGTGGACGATCCATCATTCGACGAAACGTAATCCGGTGCAACACGGACTGCAGCCGCTCTTCGCTTTAGATTGGCCACGGTTTTTCTGGACGACGAGTTGAGCAGACTCGCATTATATCGACCTAAAAGCCCTGCCAAATTATGACCGATGCCGTTAGCCTTGTTGTCGCGCCAGCCCGTACCTGAACTGAGCTCACCTTGAACATCATTATCCCAGTGACCGGAGTTAATCACATAGCTAAGGAACGGTTTGTTGGGAGTGTCGGGCACATCCGTGGGGCAGACTGCAAAACCTAGATAGGTCGTTGGATCAAACCGTCCTTCCTGCATGGCATCGTACTTATCGTTGCCATCTGCGTTCGGCAAGATTTGCGTGAACCACGAAACTAGCATTGATGGTTGATTTGCATCCCGAACACTGAGTTCATTGATGTAACCAGGGAAGTACTCTTTTTGTGAAGCAAAATTAATGGTTGCTGTTCCCAGCTGCTTAAGATTGTTCACACATTGAACTCGCCGTGCATTGTCGCGTACCCGGCCAACAGCGGGCAGCAACAGGGCCATCAACAGACCGATGATGGTGATGACGACGAGAAGTTCTACGATAGTAAAGCCAAATTGTTTTTTCTTAGCACGCATGCTCTGCCTCCAGGGTTACCGCGGCCCACTATGATTGTCTCACCTGGGCCCCGAATTGTCCAGGGAATCCACCGATAGTGGCATCCATTCGGATCAAAAGATGGCACCTCGGTGTCTTAACTTTTCTCATTTGCAGCCTTAAAGACTGACAATTCGCTCCAAAATGCGTTCTGAAGCCTTCCCGTCGCCGTAGGGACTTTCGTCGATTTGGTAGCGGGAATACTCCTGCGAATCTGCCAGCAAAGCAGCGGCCTGCCCAATTATTTTATCGGCTTTGGTGCCCACTAACTGAACCGCACCTGCTTCCACCCCTTCTGGTCGTTCTGTGTTGTTCCGGGTGACTAGCACGGGTCGCCGGAGTGACGGTGCCTCCTCCTGGACTCCTCCTGAATCGCTAATGATGATCGTGCTGCGATCCATGAGCCATACGAATTCGGGATAGGGTACCGGTTCGACCAATACCACGTTCTCCTGACCAGCCAACTCAGCGTGGACAGTCTCGCGGACCCGCGGATTCAAATGGACGGGATACAAAAACACGACGTCCGAGAACCGTTTGGCAAGCTCTCGAATCGCATGACACATCTGCTCCATCCCATCCCCGAAGTTCTCACGTCGGTGGCCGGTTATCAAAACCATTCGACGCTCGGCAAGCCACTCGTATTTTTTTGGCCATGGCGAGTCATCGCGTTTCTCGCGACCGAGCGTCCAAAGCAGTGCATCAATCACGGTGTTACCGCTGACTAAAACATTCTCCTTTGCAATACCTTCCCGCAGTAAGTTGTCGCGGGCCCAATCGGTCGGAGCACAATGAAGTTGCGTCGTGAGGCTGGCGATGCGTCGATTTAGTTCCTCCGGCCACGGCGATTGCATATCACCGCTACGGAGTCCAGCTTCGATGTGCACGAAGTCCAACCGCCGATAAAAAGAAACCAGAGAAGCAGCCATCACTGTCGTCGTGTCGCCTTGTGCGACAACGCAATCTGGCTTCGTGGATTCGATCGCTTCATCGAGTTTCGCAATGCAACGACTGGTCAGACCGGATAACGTCTGATTCGGAATCATCAGATCCAAGTCTAAATCTGGGGTGATCTCGAAATAGTCAGCAACCTGCTGCAGCATCTCGCGATGCTGCCCAGTGAAGCAGACAATTGGATCACATCGCTCGGCCGCAACGCAGGCCTTAATCAGCGGAGCCATCTTGATCGCTTCGGGCCGGGTACCTACGACCAAGAAAACTCGCTTTGCCATGACTTATCCCAATGCGCCCTTGCGAATCACTCGGCCAGGAACGCCGAAGACGAAAGAGTCAGCCGGAACGTCTCGTTGAACGGTCGAGTTCGCGCTAACTTTCGTTCGCTCTCCCACTCGTTTCGCCACGACGACCGTCGAGTGAGTACTCAAATAAACCGCATCCTCGATCGCACTGAAACCGTTCATCGTCGCGTAAGGAGCCAGTAAGCAGTAACGCCCTACTTCGGTGTCGTGCCCCACACTCGCGTAATAATTCATATGACATTGCTCTCCGACCCGCGCCGCATTGGATACGACCGCGAAAGGGAAAATAACGGCACCAGGGCCTATCTGCGCGTTGTGGGCGATATATGCCTTGGGGTGAACGAACTGAGCAAAAACAGCCCCGCGAGCAGTCAGCTCTTTCGTCAAACGCTCGCGAACATCCATGTAACCGATAGCGAGAATAAAACGATCGTTAGGCTGTGGCTGATAATCTTCCGGTGAGCCGACGGTCGGCCCCAACTGTGCCGCCAACTCGTTCGTTTCATCAGCAAGAAAGCCCTTGAAGTTGTAGTCGTCCTGCGAAAAAACATCCCACAGCATGACGTGGACTTCGCGACCGAATCCGCCAGCGCCAATGATGATCAGATCAAGTTTATCCGTCATGCAGTGGCCTTTTCGTAAACGGCCGTCAATTCACCCAACGTCCGAGCTCGTGCTGATCCATCGCGAAACGGATCCACGCCCAACTCTTTTTCAAGTGCTACGACTAGCTGAGCTAAGTCAATCGAGTCGAGGCCCATCTCCACGGTCAACGCATCGTCGTCTTTGGGTTCGATGACATCACGGCCCGAGTCAGTACGCACTTTATTGATAACGGACACGATCGTTTGCCGAATGGCGATAGAGTCAAGCATGAGGGTTTGGTTTCTCGTTAGGTTTGGGCGAGCCCATGAATTTTTCCATCGTCGCGCTCGTGTTCGAATTGACGTCGCTACGCCCAAAAACTTTGAATAAGGTCAGCAGGAGGATCTTTACGTCCAGCCACAGATTGTAATTCTCAACGTAGTAAACATCGAGGTCGAAACGCTCTTCCCAAGCGACCGTATTGCGGCCGTTCACTTGAGCCCAACCCGTGATCCCAGGCCGTACTTCGTGTCGGCGAGCTTGCTGCGAATTGTAGCGAGGTAAGTATTCGACAAGCAATGGCCGTGGCCCGACCAACGACATCTCCCCACACAAAACGTTCCAAAGCTGAGGCAGCTCATCCAAACTGCTCGATCGCAAGATTTTTCCGGTTGCTGTGAGCCGCACTTCGTCCGGCAACAGTTCACCTTTTTCATCCCGAGCGTCCGTCATCGAACGGAACTTTTGCACACGGAAGATCGTGTCGTCTTTACCCACACGCTCTTGCTGAAAAAGCACAGGCGAACCCAACTTTAGACGCACGATGATCGCAGTCATCGCAATCACCGGCAGAAGCAATACCAACGCAAAGAGCGCAATAACAACGTCGACTAGTCGTTTTCCGAATCCGCGATACATAAGGGAGAGCTGGCGTTAGGGCTGCAAGAAACGAAAACGAGGTCGTGAACAAGCCTCGAAACTTAGCCAGACGTTGGGAATTCGTCGATAGCACGTTGCAGCACTGTAGCCAGCTGATCAGCGAGTTTTTCACGAGAAAAATCTCGCTCGGCCACTTCACGTGATCGCTTACCCATCTGTGCACGTAATCCTGGATCATCAGCGAGCTTCTCAAGCTTGTCCGCTAACGCTGCGGGATTCTCAGAATCAACGCTGTAACCACATCCGTTCGACTCGATCGTGTCGCCCAACCAACCCGACACGTTGATCAAGATTGGCCGCCCGGCGGCAAGAGCATCGAACATCTTATTCGGTGACCACGTTACTTCCTTTGAAGCTCGATAAATCGTCATGCAAATATCGCAACCGGCAACTAGCTTCGCGACGACCTCTTTATCCGGAACGGGATCCGAAAAAATAACGTTATCAAGTCCCAACTCTTTTACCTGCTGCTGATGTGCGACCTTACGGCCACCGCCACCATGCAAAATGACCACGATGTCTTTTCGGCCTCGATCCGCAAGAATTTTTGCTGCTTCGATTGCGTATTCGAGATTGTTCGCCATTCCCATCCCACCGAAGTAAATCGCTGCAACGCGGTCACCCAGATTCAATCGTTTGCGACCGAATTCGCGATCTAGTTCAGGATGGAACAAACCAATGTCCGAAGCGTTGGGAATCATCGCCACACGTTCCGGAGAAACAACGCCCGTTGAAATAACTCCCTCACGCATCCCCGGCGAGAGCGCAACAATCTCGTTCGAAGCCCGATAGATTTTCTTCTCCATCCATCGCATCCACGCAATCACAAGCGGATTCTTCAACGCACCAAGGTTGATCAAAGCCTGTGGCCAAAGATCGCGAACTTCAAATACGTGCGGCACACCAAAGTGTTTTGCGAGGTCCATACCCGCCAGACCAATTGTCAGTGGTGTATGCGTTGCGAAAACAACGTCAGGCTTTGAAAGTCTCCGACCAACTTTTTTCGCGACGCGAACGAACTTTAAAAAACCAAGCATTCGGCGAAAACCGCTCTGTGCCGTTATCGACAGAGGATTCGCGTTCGCGGCCTGAATCGGTACGCAATGAATGCCATCGATTTCTACTTCGCGATAGAGTTCGTCTGGCTTGAGCGTTAAGCGAGGTTCGTTTTCCACGCCCGAACAGATCATCGTGATCTTGTGTCCTCGCTCAAGCAAGAATTTCGAGAACTCGTACGACCGGTTTCCGGTGAATCCGCGCCGTGTCGTGAAATGCTGATGCATGTAGAGAATGTGCATCGGCCGTTAAATGCCTTCTATATCGCGGATCATTTGCAGCGCCCAGTGATCTCGCGTGAGCTCGGACGTGCCTTGCTCATTCAAAAACGCAAAGTTGCTGTATTTGGGATCCCGATAGTTTTTGACTTTCCCGTTTGCGATCGCAAGCAGGACTTGTTCGATGCCAGTTTCGACAGTCCACTTTGGAGTAAAACCAAGCTGCCCATGAATTTTGCCAAAATCGACTCGATAGTTTCTCGCGTCGGAACCCGAGTTATCCACGATCAACTTCGCGCCAATCACTTGCTGATGAATCAACTCGCCAATCTCAAGAATCGTGTAGTTTTGATCATTTGATCCAACGTTGAAGATCTCGTTGTGTACGACTTGCTTTGGAGCATCCACCGCAAGCCGAATCGCATGCGCGGCGTCTTGTACATGTACGAACGGACGCCACTGTGAACCATTGAACACCGTGATCTCGCCATCAACTTTAGCTTTCGCCGAAAGCAGGTTCACAACCAAGTCGAAACGAGTGCGTCCTGAGAGGCCGTAAATGGTCGCGAATCGCAATATCGTTGGCGAGAAATCGTCGTCCGCCATGTCGAGCAGCACTTTTTCGGATGCAAGCTTTGTATTGCCGTAGAGAGACACTGGCTTGGAAATCGATTTCTCGTCGAGCATCTCGTCGCAAGCACCGTATACGGAACACGTGCTGGCAAAGATGAATCGTTTGACCTTACTGTACTTGGCGATGTCCGCAATGCTGCGTGTTGATGTGAGGTTGATGTCAACTGTTAAGCTTTCATCCAAGTTGCACGCGGGGTCACCAACAATTCCAGCAAGGTGGACAACGGTGCTAACGTCTCGCATCGCCCAGCCGATGAGACCGGATCGAAAGTCGGTACGAATGACCTCCAGATTCTCGTGATCTTTGACGGAGGCAAGTGGCTCTTCACCAAAGAACATCGCATCCAACACGCGAACTTTGTAACCTTCAGAAAGTAACTCAGGTACCAAAGCGCTGCCAATGTACCCAGCTCCACCGACTACTAGCACTCGCTTCTCTGACTCGTCGGTCTTTACGTCCACGCGGCTATGTTCGTCTTGCCCATAGACCTGCCAAACGCGTATGAACGACCGTGCGCCAATCAACAATGCTGCGGCGATTGCAAACGCAAGGAGTAAAGCGCCCCTCGGTACGGGATAGCCGCGGTCTAAAAACGCGGGTGTTAGATAGCGAACTGCACCATATGCCAAAAATGCGACGGAGATCGCCTGGAGGACCGCCAGCGTCTTGTAGCGCCCCATGTAGAACCGACGGCGCGTGTACACGCCCGCGATTCCCATGCATAGCAAACAGATCGCCATCAGCAAAAACGATTTTGTATACCAAGCCGAAAAGTAGTTTGCCGCGATTTGGGGTAAGTCGTCGCCAGGCTTCTCAACCAGGTCGACGATCACGTAGCGAATAACTAGCGCCAGAATAAAAGCTACTTGGACCAGCGCCGCATCGGCCGCGATACGCAGCAGAGATGCTGGCTGCAAGAGTCTGTTTGTCGCTCGCGTACTCATAGATCAATCAATCCGTCCCACAAGTCGTGATTTTGGGCGTAACGTCAGTCAACTCGCCTTTAGCGACCTCTTCGTTGGGTTGGTCTTTGCTTTCCATCGCCAGGTTCTGCAATTCACGCTTTCGCAACATCTCGCCCAACTGTGCTTCAAGCGGTTCAATCAGTTCAGTGAACCCAGAAAGCGACGGTGAAACGGATTCCCCTTCCAGCACGCCAGTTACTTTTAAGATTCCCACAATCGTACCATCTACAACGAGGGGAAGCTGAACATTCCAACGCTGATCAGAGCGAGATCGTGATCTTCTTTGCCAAGTGGCAAAAAAGTCTTCATGAATGTGAGGCAGATACAGGTTGAGCCGAATTTTCGTGAAGTTGAACTTGCTCGCCGATTCAACAAGGACGTTCCAAACTTCTTCCCATTCAACCGTTCCTTGCAGCTGAAGCGTGGAAGAATTCGGTTCTTCACTAGGAATAAAACGCCGCCCAAAGCCTGCGAGGCGATTGTTCAAGAGCATCAATTCAGAATGCCCGAACAGTCGTTTCCCAACAAGAATTAGCAGCACAATCCCAAAGCCAATCAGGCCAAAAATGCTCGCTATTGGACCTAGACTTTGTTCAAAGTAAAGGCCTGCTATGGATGCAACGCATGTGATCGAGCACAACCCAGCAATGAGCAAAAGAACTTGTCGATTGCTGAAGTTTTGGGTTAGCAGTCGATGGTGTATGTGCCCACGGTCGGTCGCATAAAGACTTCGACCTGTGAGTTTCCGCCGAATTAGCGCCGCTGCCGAATCAATGAACGGAATAGCAAAAATCGCGACTGGCGCAGAAACGGCAATCGACGTTGCATCCTTTAAATCACAACGGATCGCCAAAGTGCCAAGCACGAGGCCGATCAGCATACTTCCGGAATCACCTAAGTAGATACGAGCTGGCGGCCAATTATGTCTTAGGAAACCCATCAGGCTACCAGCGAGACAAAACGCAATGACTGCCTCCAACCAACTTCCGGTGATCAACGACATGACGCCGATCGTAATGCTAAAAATCAAGCCAACAGTTGTTGCTAAACCGTCCATGCCATCGATCAGGTTCAGGGAGTTTACCGCCGCCAACAACCAGAGAACGGCGATAGGCACACCCAACTGATGGAGTGAAATGTCCTGGCCGAACACATTAATGCGATCGATGGCTACATCACTACCGGCTACAGCAACAATGCACGCGGCGACGATTTGCCAAACTAGTTTCGTTAGACCCCGCATGTCGTATAAGTCGTCGTAAAGTCCAACAAAACACAACAGCACTGCCGCAAAACCAAGACCAACGAGCGAGGAGATATCATCGATACGATTGCTCGCGAACTCAGCGTAGATGTAAGTCACGATCGCAATCGCCACCGTAGTCGAAACCAGGATCGCCAAGCCGCCGCCCAGCGCTACAGCAGCCTTTTGAGACTTTCGTTTTCCATCGGGTTTGTCTACAAAGCCACGATTTTCAGCAAAATCACGTACCCACGAAGTCACGAACAAATTGCCAAAACAGGCAAAATACCCAACGACTACGCAAAGGTAGGTAAAAAAAGCAAAATCAGACATTTAGCGCAGAACTGGTTGAAACGTGGAATTCCCGAATGGGCAGGCGAAATCGGAATCGATTCGTGTCGGATGAGATCCTATGCAGATCTACGTAATAAACGCGAAACTTGTTTACGATAAGAATCACCTAGTTAATTAAAACAGCCTCTTAGACTCTCGTCAATTAAGTCGAACCCCTACTTGAGAAGTCATGCAATCAGATGTGCGGTCGTAAGGAAACGGAAACCTGTACCATTAGTACGGCTGCAAAACCAAGCGGGAATAGACAGTTTTTCTGAGATTGCGAGCCACACACTACAGTCGCACTAATCGGCTTTCGAAGAGTTCTTGAAATTATTTGAGTACATCTGTCCAGATTATTCCTTTTCCTACATATCGCCGCTGAGTTCACATTCGAGGGCTCAGATGGGTGCAAAGGCTTCACGCGGGGCAGTGGAGTTAACTTTCAGAGGGAGAAGGGTTTATGTCGATCGTTCACGACTCGTCAACTGCATTGGATGCCGCCGTGCTACCAGCAACGTCAACGAAGCGGAAACTCCAGAGAGTGGCCGAAGTTCGACGTGAGCAAGGAATTTCTCTACGCAGCGTCTCTCGTCAGCTAGGAAAAACAGTCTCGGTCGTCCGGGCCGAAGAAGATGAGTCCAACGATCTGTCGATTTCCGACCTAATGAAATGGCAAGAAGTCTTGGGCGTTCCACTTCAAGATTTGCTCGTCGAACCGGCACCAACGCTTTCGAAGCCGATTTTGGAACGAGCGCGAATGGTAAGAGTGATGAAGACAGCTGCAGCCATCCGGGACACAACCGAAGCCGAAACCGGTCCGGCTCGATTAGCCGCGATGCTGGTCGACCAACTTGTCGAGATCATGCCAGAACTCGAAGAAGTCAGTGCGTGGCATTCCGTTGGGCAACGCCGTAGCCTTGACGAGTATGGACGCATTGTGGAGCGACGCATCAACGACGACATGCTCACAGGTTAAGAAACAATTTGAAGCACCAAGAGTAGAGATTACCCTTGTCTCTAAAGTCGCGGCCCGAACACTCTAGTGTTTGGGCCGTTTCTTTTTATTCTTGGTCTGCCCCAGCGAGCAGTGCGTTAGAGCGGCGATTTCGCGTAGTTCTTCAACTCTTCCACAGAGGAAGACTTCACAAAATCATCGTTGATCAGTTCACCATCGAGGTAAATCAATGAAGTTACATCACCGATGATTTCGCCCGATGGATCGAGCGGAATCTCCCCTTGGTCTGTAACGCCCGACTTTCGTACTGGAGCGTGTTTCTTGTCAAACCCATTCGGAAAACCAACGGTAACGTATTGCCCGACGAGATTCTCACGAGCGAATTCGTCGAATTCATCGACTCTCTCTTGCGCTTCCCATCGCAAAAGGTAAGGCCGTAATGTGATGCCGTTCTCCAGGAATAAGAATCCTTGCTGAACGTCCACAACCTTTTGCTGGCCCTTTAACTTCGATCTTACATAAGACGTCTGCGTTATGACTTGCTTCCGTGGTTCGTTTTGAGCAGACATCATCGCGATGTGCTTCTCGGCAAATGGCTCAAGATGCGGGGCGAGCTTTGGACTCAGAAATGGCAGGGAAATCAACAACGCCAACATGACAAATCGCTGAAAGAACGACACTTTGAAAGTGATCAGCAAAATGAGCCCAAAGAGAATGCCTAGGCCATAGCAAACTTTCGCGAAGGTGGCCTCGAACCTACCTGGCGAAATCTGATCTACTTCTAGCGCAGTGGATGATGCACCAAGAAGGAACGCAAACACAAGAAGGAAGCCGAACCAATGCCCGATAGTTTTCATACTTACTAATCTGACGAGTTATTAATAACACGTGCCTTTACGGAAACCTAAATCCAACACCGTAGAATAATTGCCTCAAAATAAGGCGATGGAGGGATCGATTTCCGAACCCGGGCGAAAGAGAAGTCGATTAATCCGTTGAATATCCGCCAATCGTCACAATCGGTGCCAAGATCGATGTGGAGACCGTTCAACAACTAGCCTGGTTCGATGAGCAGCGGAACTAACGACCGAAACCTACAAAAAAGCTGAAGTTCTGAATACGGTCGGTATCTTCTCGCGCCAACGGAACGGCGAAGTCGACAGCAATCGGCGCCGGCCCCATCGCGGGAACGTTGATACGCAGTCCTACACCCACAGCGACGCGGAAGTCTTCTACGTCGATATTATCGTATTCCTCTTCCACTGTTCCATAGTCACAGAACAGTGCTCCGCGCAACATATCGTCCGCGGTAATTGGGAAGATGTACTCCGCTGAGCCCAATAGACTCAACTGACCGCCAACCGTCACGTCGCCAAGGACCTTTGGACTCGCATGTCGGAATCGGAATCCACGCAATGTCGAATAGCCGCCCGCAAAGAAGTTCTCGTACACGGGCGTATCAGATCCAGTAATTCCGCCTTTGAAACTAAAGCCCAACGTGTGACGACCGGAACGGTCGATGCGTTGTCGCAATAGGTAATAGCGACGATAGTCGACGTTCGCGCGAGGATAGTCAAAGGAACCGAAGACTTGTTCGTAGCTAAGTTCCAAATAGTGGCCTTCGGTAGGTGCAAATGGAATGTCGCGTGTGTCGTGAGTTAGCGAGACTTTTCCAGAGAACAGGTCGCTTTCGCCGAGAACACTGTCGATGATCGGGACACCACTTACTCGTGCATTGTGGAAATCGACTTGCTCGCCACGTAACGAAAGGCTCAAAGACAAATCCGGCGTGATCCGATAACCCAGTCCGATGCGTCCGCCGATGCGTTGCTCGTCCCAATCGAAATAGCGTCGATCAAAAAGGAAGCCGCTTAGGTTGAACGAAATGGGTAGTGTGTCAAACAAGTACGGTTGAGTGAAGTTGACAAGGTAGCGTTGCACTTCTGTTCCCGGGACGGCTTCGATGCGCAGTGATTGCCCGCCACCCCGCCAAGCTGTTCCGTTGGTTATGTCGCGCAGGTTGCGGGGCCAACGTCGCCAGTCAAAGTTGCGCTCATCGATAATAGCCTGCGCGGTAAGTCCGAGGTCAGAGTTCACACCGACGCCGAACATAAATCGGCCCGTCTGTGTTTCTTGTAGGTTTACGACCAAATCCGCGTAGTCGGCGGGTAGCGGTTGCAGAAGCCCGTCAGGTGCGTAACCGGGGCCTCCACCGAACGGCGTCGCAACGCCCGATCCGTCGTAGGTCGAATAAGATGGACCGTAACCTTGTGCTGATGAGGGCGGAGTAAATCCACCTTGAGCATATGGATTCTGTCCGCCGAGTCCCCCACTGTCAGCGCCAGGATAATAGTTTTTCGCCGGGGCCCCGAAGCTCGGAGCAGCACCATAATTTGGAGCGGCGCCGTAGCTGGCACCGGGGTTAGCAAGTGGATCGTACTGCGCCACTCGCGTTCCGCCGGACGGTAATGCACCGGCTGTCGAAGCAGGCATTGGCTCACGGAAAACGCCGTCTTCACCGGGGGACATCATCACTTCATTGGGCGATTGTCCACGAATGATTGGTTCACCTGGCTTGGAGACTTGTTCAACATCTATGCTCGGTGGATCAATCGTGGGGTCCGCTGGCTCGCGCAAAATGCGAGGTTGGTTTGTGGTAGGAATTGCACTGGAAGTCGGTAGCGGTACCGAGTTTTGGCCAGCCCATGGCGTTGCGCACCCGGTCATGCCCAAGACCAATGAAACCAAAACGACACGCGTCAATTTTCGTGCGAACACGACGTCGGAGCGTCCTTGGTAGCTGTCGGCAGTGTTGAAACTTGTTGATTTCACGGTGTCCAACTTGGTTGATGTAAATGCTGCGTGCGTGCAAAAAGGATTCGGCTTTAGTATTTACGGCCGCTGCCGGGACTGGCAGTTCTCGTTCCAGGCTCCTGCGGCTCGACTGCAATCTCCGGTCGTGTCAGCGGTCCACTTTCAAACAGCTGCGAGCTGATGAGCCGGCGTTCACTATTCCGTAGTTTGCGAATGTCGATGATGTCGCCCTCTCGCATATCGATTCGATTGAGCACAACATTTTGCCGTGTGTGCGGGAATTCGCCGTCGATTAGTACTTTGATGTCACCAACGCGGAACTGTCGTCCCTCGTCGATTTTGTAGACAATGTCGAGTTGCCCGGGCTCTTCGAAAAACTGCGGAGCAGCTTTGACGTCCGCTTTGATGTAGCCGTTCGCACCGTAAGCATCTTTTAGTTTCCGAACGTCGTCTCGCATTTTGACGAGGTCGAAATACTCGCCTTCTCGCAGTTCGGTTGTTCCAACCAACGAGTTGCGATCGTAAACCTGATTTCCCTCGACCATCACCCGACGAATGATGTAGCGAGGACCTTCTTCAATATTGAATCGAAGCGATGCCCACTCTTGCTGGTCATTGAATTTGATGTCATGCGTTACCTTGGCTCGAAAGAACCCAAGACTACGATAGTACGACGTTAGTTTGTCCAAGTCTTCCTCGATCACATCACGATCGACTTCGCCTTTGAGAATCCAGAGATAGCCGGGTTTGGAATCGATTTGCGTCCGAAGTCGCGAGTCGCTGACGATGGTGTTTCCTTCGAAACTCGTCCATTTGATCCGTTGCCGCGGGCCGGGGTTGATGGCGAAGACCATGCCTTGATCGCCTTGTTGGGTGCCTTCTTGGATTTCAATCTCTGCGTAGGCATGGCCGCGGCCTTTGTAGTGCTCCAATAACTTGCGACGCGCTTCTTCTGTGCGGAATCGGCTGAGTGGCTGGCCGACTTCGACTTCCGCCTTCTTCAGCAACGATCGTTCTTTGAACGAGTTTAATTTGATTCCGTTGAACTTGATGTAGCGAACGATCGGCTGCTCGAACAACTCAAACGTGACGATCACGCCGTTGGGTGATTCTTCTTTGAACGTGCGTACGTCGCAGCAAGTTCCATTGCTCAACAGTTCACGAACGTCCGCTTGGACCGCTGAAGGATCATACGGGCGTCCTTCTCTTGTCTTTAGTTTCGCCCGAAGCCGCGACTCACTGACGCCAAAATCGCCCTTCAACCGAACTTGTGCGACGGGAACCGTCGGCCCGGTGGGTGCAAATTGCTTTGGAAGATACCGTTCCTTTTCTACGGGAGCGGCAGGTGCGCCACCGCCGCCCGCTCCGCCAAGCCCGCCGCGAGAACCCGACTGCGCGAGCGACCACTCCGCAATGGACAAGATGCCCATGAGAGTGGAAAGAATCAGTAGACGTTTTAAACGATGCGCGCTCAGCATCAGTGCCTCCATGCAACTGCTGAAACCGAAATCGGCCCGATTGGGCAAACGAAGAACTCAATCGTTTTTGTTGAGTTGAGAAACAACCCATCGCAAACCACTAGCCCATCCTACGCCGTTGGCCGGATTTAGGTTCGGGATGAATACAAGAAGGGCCCGAATTGCGTAAAGAGGGATTTCGCAATTCTTCGTAAGAAAGCGTGAAGGCGATCACGAAGATCGCTTTAGATGTTGAAGTGGAAGGTTCGGTTTAGAATTCGCCATAGGCGTGCTATCAACGTCTGTTTGGCGGCCTTCACTTTGGCTCGACCTCGCATACCAGACCGCAACGCGACCGACATATCACGCAATGGAACTCGCGCTTCGTAGGATGCACTTTGAGGCCGTTGAACGCCTGATGCGTCTGTAACGAGTGCCATTTGGCCACCCGTTTGAGTGGACATCGTAGGCGACGCAACTTCCATATCAGCGCCAGCAATGTCAACAATCTCGCCCTCCAACGTGTCACCGGCATAGGCATCCAAGCGGATGAGTGCTGGCAGTTTCGTTTCAACGAATGGTAAATCGGCTTGGTCGATCACTAGCATTGCTTCGAATGCAGTCGGATCACCGACAATGCAGATCACGTCGTCCTGCTCGACTCGAGCCCCCAGGTTCTCCGACCGCATCAACGAACCATCCCATGACGGCAAACGCCCGTCGACTTTGGGATCCGCCTTCTTTTCTGGTGGTGGCAACACGATTCCAGATACTGGCGCGGTCAGCGTCAGTTTTTCGCGCCTTCGATCCAGTAGCGCCAAAGATTCTCGGGCCGCATCAACGGCTTGCTCAAGCTCAACAATACTGCTCCCACTGATGTTCTCGTCGATGCGTTGTTGGTTACGCATTCCACTGTGCTGAACTTCAAGCATACTTAGTTCACGGACTTGCTCCTGGTACTGCATTTCAAGCGGAACATCCATAAGCGTGGCAAGTACATCACCTTTTTGCACTTCATCGCCAAGCTCGACATGGACTTCTTTAAGCTGCCCTGGGC
>CAYNJG010000080.1:0-27949 GCA_964397295.1 uncultured Pirellulaceae bacterium | reverse complement strand
CCTGCGTTCTCCGTTATGCAGTCGGATCACTTGTACGCGGTCGTGAAAGACTTCGAACACATTGATGCCGACATGAAGAACGGTGGAAACGACAAGGTTTACTTCAGACAAATCGTGTCGGCCGAGCATGTCTTTGCGAATGGAAACATTGCAACGATCACCGGACCCGAACGAAGCGTTTGGGTTTGGAATCATGACGAACTAGAGATCGACGTAAATACAGACGAAGATCCATCGCTTGACTTGAACCAAACCGATTTCTTAATCGATCAATAGAAGGAAAGGATAATTCGCAGAACACACCTCGCCAACTGCTTCAGGCGTAGGCAAGCGGTAGTGCATATCTTGTCACTACCGCTTGTCGCGTTTAAGCCGATCCTTGCAATCAGTTAGCGATTAGGATGCTTGATCCATTCTTCGTTCATCACGCAATGCCGAATGCTTCTGCCCTGCTTTGACGAGTAGCTGTACGTAAGGTGGATCAATCCGTCACGCGTCTGCACAACCGAGGGGTAATCGAATGCCAGGCCCTCATCATCGCTGGGTTCTATCTTTCTTTTCATTGACCAAGTCTGCCCTTCGTCATCGGATAGCATGACGGTAAGGCGTGCTCGACTCGTTTCGGTATCGTTACCGATCAGAATCCAATCCCCACTTGCCAACGCAATCACCTCCAAGCTCGAACCTGGGTTCGGAATATCGGTGTCCTTTGCCGGCGACCATGTTTCTCCGTCGTCGTTAGAGCTTGAAATCAAAACGCGTTTCGGAGCTCGACCGGAATCACGACAGTACGCTACGAGCGTCCCGTCACGTTTCCGAACAACAGACGGTTGGATCGGACCAAGACCAACAATAGGCGAGCTCGCACGCCACGTTTTGCCATCGTCATCCGACAAACCCATTAGCGAAACGTTAAAGCCGTCCGAATACAGCGGCAACAGAATCCGGCCGGTCGGCAGAGTCAAAGGGTGCGTGCGCGTCATCCATCCCGTTTGGCGTTTGTACGGATCTTCCGCAGCGGCGAGCAGCATTCTTTCGTAGGGCTTCGCGTACTCGGACCACATTTCTTCGTCAACGCCCAACGCATCGAACTGTTTCTGCATCACTTTTGCAAACGAATCACCGGGCTTCAGCTGAACAACGCCTTGCCACGACCACTCCGGCGCGCCCGCCCCATCTGCAACATCAGCGCGACGGAATTTTAGCTGGCTACACTCCCAACGCTCGGCAAGGACCGTTACCCAAAACATCCAAAGTCTATTCTTGCTATCCAAAAACAGCGTAGGGTTGCAGTCTGGAAACTCCGGCGTATCCGCCAATTCAAAGACCGAACTCCAATCATCAGCGTCTCTCAACAAACGCGAACCTTGTACAACAACGTCTGCGGCTTTTCTTTCCCCGCTTCCGTAGAACCAGCAAACAAGCAGACTGCCATCCACGCATTCAATGATGCTACTGGAGTGCGCATGTTTCTCACCGGGCGGAAAAATGTCGTGCGTTTCAAAGACGGGTT
Organism: uncultured Pirellulaceae bacterium; assembly: GCA_964397295.1. Lineage (GTDB taxonomy): Bacteria > Planctomycetota > Planctomycetia > Pirellulales > Pirellulaceae > CAYNJG01. The sequence continues at coordinate 26,436 of CAYNJG010000080.1, read as the reverse complement.
CTGCGAAAGCATGCCCTGCAGCAACAAGACAGACGAATAGAGTCCAGACTTTAGTCATCGAGCGTTCTTTACAAGAGAATTGCGGGAAGCGTAGCAATGGTGCAATCTATTCTAGTTCAGGTTTGGCCCGAACAAATGATCATTAGCACAGCAGCAGATCCACAGATCCACTAACAACTGGACACTAGCCCTTGCCAGTCCAAGGATCCCCCACATCCGCAAGTCGCGACATCGCGGCTTGAAGACTCATCCTATCGCTTCCCGAGAACGAATCCAATTCGTCCCAATCGATCGGAACAGAGACCGGTGCATTTCGTTTGGCTCGCGTCGAAAACACCGCAATCGTTGATGCTCCGCGTGTATTTCGATTCACGTCCAAGTAGATTTTCCCACGTCTTGCTCGCTTCGATACGTTTGTGGTGAATCGTTTTGGAAACTCTTTCGCCAACGAAGTCGCGAGCCGCTTCGATACGTCTTTCGATTCGTCCCAGCTACACTCTGTTCCAACCGGCACCATCACATGAAGGCCCTTCCCACCGGTTGTCTTCAACCAACAGTCGTAACCTTCCGCTTCCAAACGTGCTCGCACATCACGAGCCGCCGATTGAATAGCCTTCCACGGCAGATCAGCATCCGGGTCTAAATCGAACACCATCCGATCGGGTTTGTCGTAGGTGTTCGCCCGAGCGTTAGAAACATGAATCTCCATCGCACCAAACTGAATCAACGACAATAGCCCCACCAGATCATTCACGACGAGAAAGGTACTAACACCGTCATGCGTCGGCAGTTCTACTCGTTCAACCGCATCGGACAAACCTTGAGGAGCCCGTTTCTGGAAGAAGCATGTATCGCCAAAACCGCCAGGACAACGGAGCAGCGAAATCGGCCGGCCCGCAATATGTTCAAGCATGAAGTTTCCAACCTGGGCGTAATACATGGCAAGCCCGAGTTTGGTGATCCCCATGTCCGGATACACAATGCGTGTGGGACTGCTGATTTTAATTTGGCCAAGTTCTTCGGGAATCGGAAGCCGCGGCTCGACCTGCACATCCTGTGCTGGTGCTAACTCCGTCTCGACAGGGATGGAGGGACTGGTTTGCGGAGCACCGGTGTACAGTTCGAGGTCGGCCAACTGCATCTCTTCCCGCAGCCCCTTGAAGCTGCCAAACCGAATGAGTTCTTCGTCTGTCCAGCCTCCAAATTCAACCTCCGCGATAATCTTTGGATCGACCCAAATTGTTCCTTTGTCTGCGGAACGACGATTGAGATTTTCAAACGGTGACTTGCTAATGATCAGCTCGTCCAGCATCTTTCGAATCTTGACAAGACTATCGTGCGTAAACCCCGTGCCCACTTTGCCCAGAAAGTGCAGTTGATCATCTTCCGTGAAAGAACCAAGTAGGATTGCACCTAAGCCTTTTCGTGACGCGGTCGGTGGAGTGAAACCACCAATAACAAACTCGCGGCTCTGCAGGCATTTCGTTTTCAACCAGAATTCGAAACGTCCTTCCGCATAGCGTTTGTCGAGGCGTTTCGAAACAATGCCCTCCATGCCTAGCTTGCAAGACTGCTGAAAAACGGTGGGGCCGTCACCGGTCAGATAGTCGCACACCGAAAAGCGAACCGTGGTATTTGCGGATTCGGAAACCGTCGCAAGGATTTCCTTTCTCTCGCTTAGCGGACAAGCGGTTAGTTGATGGCCGTTCACATAGAGCAAATCAAATGCATAGTATCGAAGCTCGGTGTCTTTCCCCGCGCCGATACGATTCTGCAAAGCTTGAAAACTCGACAGCCCCTGCTCGTTTACGACCACGACTTCGCCATCGAACACAGCCTGCGTCACCGGCAATTGAGCCATCACGCGAGAGAGCGACGGAAGTTTACTCGTCCAGTCTTTTCCGTTGCGCGATTGAAATCGCACGTTGCCGTCGTCGATGAAACACAACATGCGATAACCGTCGTGTTTGATTTCATGAATCCAGTTTTCACCCGTCGGCGGATTTCGTGTAGCCGTTGGGAGTGTTGGTCGAATGACGTTAGGAAGCCCACCACACGCTTTTGCTTTTTCGAATCCAGAGAAATCGATCTCGATTGGTTCGACCTCGTCCCGCGACCAAACGACGCTTCGATCGGCAGCTATCTCCTCCATCGATCGCGAGGTCAGCACACTATCGGGCAATTCAGTAACCACATCATAGTCCGCCGTCTCGCGCATGGCGGAATCTTTCTCTTTGATCCAAAGCCACTGGTTTTCGCCACGATGATCGAGACGCTTTAGCATCCAACCACCCTGAAGCTTCTCGCCATGCAAATCGAATTTCAACGCGCCAGCCTGGTAGTCCGCTCGAGCGTTGTCACGCGGTTGCCACGTACCGATATCCCAAACCATGACGGTACCACCGCCGTATTCGTGTTGGGGAATGACACCCTCGAACTCAAGATAGCCGAGCGGATGATCTTCGACGTGGATCGAAAGTCGCTTTTGTTCCCAGTCCAACGACGGCCCTTTGGGAACCGCCCAACTGAGCAGCACACCGTCAAGCTCGAGCCGTAAATCGTAATGCAACCGCGACGCGGCATGCTTTTGCACTACGAATCGCCAGCCAGTAGCACTTGCGCACGGCTCACCTTTCGGTTCAGGCGTTCTCGAAAAGTCTCGTTTGTTGTTGTACGACTCCAGCGACACGCGTCACTACTTCTCGTCACTTGATAGATCGAAGCTGCCGTCGTTCTTTCCTGCTTTTACTGTAATCTCAAGCGGCGACTTCTCATTTCGGTAGATCACAGGAATGCGTTCTGGAATTTTTTTGTTTCGTCCATCAGGCATTTTGATATCGTCCAGCGTAGAAACAGTGACGCGATGCGGCCCGAGCAGAACACCATTACGTTTAATGCTGTACTGCATTTCGTATCGACCCTCCGCGTCGGTTGGCCCTGCAGCGTTCAGTTCAATACCATCGGGAAAGAGTGGAGAGTAGCTTACATAAGCGCCTTCGACAGGTTCACCATCCAGTTTGATGACTCCTGTTACTTCACCCAACTCCGGTCCATCAGGCGTACAGCCGAATAAAAACGTTGTTAATCCAAGGAAAATCAAAAGTCGAAAGTATGAGTTCATGGTGGGCCTGCAGAGGATACTGATGAAGTTAAGCGAGGTGGGAAACTCGTGCATGCACGAGTTTGAAACGTGCTAACCAATACTCCAGAACATTTAATCCTGATTTCGAACCGGCAACCGCATCGCGGATCCAACCAAGGAAGATGGAAGGCGAAATTACGATTAGTCGGAGAGCTCACGCTTACTCCGCCTTGTTCTCATATTCCGTACCGAACCGGCGACTAAATATCGGGGTCGTTCAATCCGACGCCGTCATTCCGAATTCCCAATCGCTGGTAAACGCCAAGTAGTTCGCCGACGTAATTCAAATTCGACGTACGATTGTGCATTTCGCCTTCGTTGATTCCGCCGTTGGCATAGCTGATATCGTCGGCAATAAAGGAAACGTGGCCATCCATGAAACAGAATAGTCCGCCGCCCTCATGCGAGCTGCTAAAACCTTCCGAGCACGATCGCGAAACACCAACATTCACGTCTCGAGGATCGTTCAAGCGAATACTCACTCGCCCGCGAACGAAATAGGAGCCCCACAGGTCGGGCCCCGGTGGATTGCGAACGCCAAGCCACGCTCCTTGACGACAACGTCGATCGCGCTCACCAATCGCGAACGTTTTTGACGTACCGTCCGTGATTTTATTGAGCGTCATCGAGCTATTGCCGTAGAAAACACCATTATTCTTTTGAGCGGCAACCGAGTTACCGAACGAATCCCACATTCCGCACACGCCAATGTAGTTCGATTTGGCTGGCTGGAATACAGAAGGACGGGGACAGCCAGAACAAACGAAGTGCCGTTCGATCGGGGCGCTAAAAGTGGCATTACCACCAAGCAACGCCTCTTGAGATTCGTCCGAGGGACAGTTGAAAATGGCAATAGGTGTTGCAGCAACCGCGAGCATCTGTGGATCGTTCGAAGTTAGAACGTCTTGAAGCGTTTGCTCATTGACACCCAGCGCATCATAGATGCCTTGCTCTTCAATGTAGGGCAAGATAAAAGTTGTCCATGCCCACTCAGCTCGGTTGTTTTCCAAGCCAGTCCACCCCTGAGGAACCTTACCGGTTGCTGATTCAAAATTGAGGACAGCCAGACCAAGGTTCCGAATGTTGTTCGAGCACTGCGATCGCCTTGCGGCTGAACGGGCTGCCTGTACCGCTGGCAGTAAGAGGGTCACCAACATCGCAATGATCGCGATCACCACGAGTAACTCGACTAACGTGAAAGCATTTCGCTTAGTCATAAGGACGCCTTTCTGGATGTTGTCGTTGGCCCCAGTCTGCTCAGTCTGCTCAGTCTGAGAAGTGTAACAGAAATCACGTACGTGTTCTAATCTGTTTTTCCTACTATCTACCTACTTTCAAGCTCGAAAGCTCGATTCGACGCTCCAACCGTCCTAACTTGCCGAAACATATTTACGATATTAGGGTTACGAGATTCGGCATGTTCCTCAACCCTTAGCAAAATCTTGATGCGAAATCCAAAGGGCGATCCAAGCAACACCACAGACGCCAATTCCCTGAGAGCGAGTTCCAGCTCCATTCGCATTCGTGGCGCTCGCGCACACAACCTGAAGAACATCGATCTTGATATTCCGCGTGACCAACTTGTTGTCATTACCGGACCAAGCGGTTCGGGTAAGAGTTCACTAGCTTTCGATACGTTGTACGCGGAAGGCCAACGCCAATACATCGAGAGCCTCTCCGTCTACGCGCGGCAATTCTTGCATCAGTTGCAACGGCCGGACGTCGACTTGATCGAAGGTCTACCACCAACCGTTTGTATCGATCAACGGCCGGGACACCAAAGTCGCCGAAGCACCGTCGCAACATCAACCGAAATCTACGATCACCTACGATTGTTGATGGCACGTTTGGGAACCGTGCACTGCTACCAATGCGGCGGCGAAGTTCAACAACAGAGCGAAGAACAAATCCAGAATCGTATCATGGAATTGCCAGAGGGTACGAAAACCATGATCCTCGCTCCGATGGTTCGTGGGCGGCGTGGTTCGCATAAAGATGTGTTCGCAGCAATTCGCAAAGCAGGACTCGTCCGTGCGCGAGTTGATGGCGAAGTCTATGACTTGGACAACTTACCGGAACTATCGACTCGAAAAATACACAACATCGACGCCGTCGTGGATCGAGTCATCGTTCGTGAAGGAATCGCCAGTCGAATCGGCGATTCCATTTCTCTCGCAATTCAGCACGCAGCCGGTCTCGTTGAGGTATTCTATCTCACACCAGAAGCCGAAGAAGCAAGCCACGCGAACACTAGTTGGCAGTCGCAACTTTTCAGCACGCAACACGCCTGCCCCAAATGCGACATTAGCTACGAAGAGATTCAACCGCGGACATTCAGCTTCAACAGTCCGTACGGTGCGTGCCCCGTTTGCGAGGGAATTGGCTTACTTGAGCAATTCGACCTAGAGAGCATCATACCGGACGACAAACTTTCACTGAACGAGCATGCAATCGTCGCTTGGAAGAATGCCACTGCCGCCGCAGCAAAAAAGCATCTTGCGGCAGTCGATCCGTTTTTGTCGAAGCACAAACTCACGCGGGACCAACCGCTTTGCGAATGGCCGGAGAACGTTCGCTTGCAGTTCGTCAACGGTGACGACCAAGAATTCGTCGGCGTGTTAATGTTGCTTGAACAAGAGTTCTCAACCTCATCGAGCAAGAAGAGAGTCAACGAACTTACTGCCTATCGCGACTCCCTCGCGTGTGAAGGCTGCGATGGTTCGCGATTGCGGCCCGAAGCGATGAATGTTCGCCTTAACGAAAAAGCAATTCACGAAATCGTTGCGTTACCGATCGACCAAGCCAATAAGTTCTTTTGCAGTTTTGATTTCGAGGAAGAGGAACGTCCGATTGGCGAACCGCTCGTCCGAGAAATTCGCAAACGTTTAGACTTCCTCGAACGTGTCGGCGTTTCTTACCTCACGCTGGATCGACGCACGAACACACTCAGTGGCGGTGAAATGCAACGGGTGCGACTCGCCACAAACATCGGCTCCGGACTCGTGGGCGTTTGCTACATTTTGGACGAACCATCCATCGGCTTACACCCGCGCGATAACCAGCAGCTGATCGAAGCACTGCGCGACCTCCAACAACAGGGAAACACGGTGATTGTGGTCGAGCATGACGAAGCTGTCATGCGTGAGGCAGACCAAGTTATCGACATTGGTCCTGAGGCTGGTCAAAACGGTGGCAATGTGATCGCACAAGGAACCGTTGATGTCGTTAATGAAGAACCGACATCGTTGACAGCGGGTTACTTGTCGGGTCGCATGAAGATTGCCGTGCCGGAAAACCGTCGCAAGATCGCCAAGAGTCGATCCTTATCGCTCGAAGGTGCCAGCGCGAATAACCTGAAGAACGTAAATGTCCGTTTGCCGCTTGGCGCGTTAGTTTGTGTGACGGGTGTGAGTGGCTCGGGCAAGAGCACACTGATCAATGAAACGTTCGGGCCAGCTGTCATCAATCGACTCGGTGGTGCGACGTTGAAACCAGGCGCGTACAAGAGTCTTCGCGGTGTCTCGAAAATCGAAAAAGTTGTGCAGGTCGATCAGTCGCCCATCGGCCGCACGCCGCGCAGTAACTCTGCAACTTATACGGGCGTCTACGACGAAATCCGTAAGGTCTTTGCAGGCACGCGAGAAGCGAAACAACGGGGCTTCAAATCAAACCGGTTTAGCTTCAACGTCAAAGGAGGGCGATGTGAAGCCTGCACCGGGCAAGGCGTGCAAAAAGTCGAAATGAGTTTCCTGCCGGATATGTTCGTCACCTGCGATGAGTGTCACGGAGCAAGATTCTCTCGGCAGACATTGCGTGTTCAATATCGAGGTAAATCAATTGCGGACGTGCTTGCGATGCGAATTGCGGAAGCCGCTGAGTTCTTTGAGAATTTCGTAAACATCGCTCGTGTACTCCAAAGCCTGGAGCAAGTTGGCCTCGGTTACATTCCCTTGGGCCAACCGTCCACTACACTTTCTGGTGGAGAAGCTCAACGAATCAAGCTCGCAACGGAGCTTGCGAAAATCGAGTCCGGTAAAACGCTGTACTTGCTGGATGAACCAACGACAGGCCTCCACTTTGAGGACATTCGCCGGCTGCTCGATGTGTTGCATGGGCTGGTGGAAAAAGGCAACACGGTTGTGGTTATTGAGCACAACCTGGATGTCATCAAAAGTGCCGACTGGATCATCGATATGGGCCCTGAAGGCGGCGAAAAGGGTGGACAGGTCATCGCCGAAGGCACTCCCGCAGATGTTGCGCAATTAGCAGAAGGCCATACGGCCCAATTCTTGCGAGATACTCTCGCGTAAGACTCAATCGAGTCTCACCGCCGGCAGTGGGCGATGCGTCACAGCAGGCTCAAACCGCTAAACGGCAATTCGTTGTTATCCCCCCGACCTATTACCGTCTTGAATTTTCTAAAGCTATTTCGAAAAGTTTTGCGAGAATCCAAACAGGAGTTCGACAACGCTGAAGCTATGCAATCCGCTAGCAAAAAACACCCTTTGAGTACCACCCCCAGGAAAAACTATGACTCAGTTGTTCAAGAAAACCATTCCCTTTTTAATTGCATTTGCTGTTACCGTACCTAGTGCTTTTGGTCAGTCTTACGACGTCACATTCACGAACGAAGGTAATTCAGACTTCTTCTTCACTCCATTGTGGTTTGGTCTACACGACGGATCGTTTGATACGTTTGACGCCGGCGCAGCCGCGAGTGCCTCTCTCGAACTTCTCGCTGAAGATGGCGACGTAAGTGGACTGGTATCGGACTTCGCGTCGGTCACTGGTGGCATCGGTGGCGTTGCAGCCAACGCAGCTGGATTTGGCGGAGCACCCGTCATTGATCCAGGCGAATCAGCAGTAGTTACAGTCAGCGGTCTAGACGCCATTGCCAATCGTTACCTCAGTTTCGCGTCGATGGTCATTCCATCGAACGACTCTTTCATTGGTAACGCCAATGCAACGGCCTACGAAATCTTCGACGGAGCCGGCAACTTCACTGGTCCTGTTACGATTCAGATCTTTGCCAACGACATCTGGGACGCGGGCACGGAAGTTAACGACACCATGGGTGCACCGTTTTCAGCAGTTGGTGGAGTCGCTACCGACGAAGGAGGCACAATCGCATTGCTTCCAGCTGGCGGCCTCGACAACTTTGCTGGCACTGGCATTCCTACGGGCGGAACCATCGCTGACCTAATCGCAGCTGACCAACTAGTGGCCACGATTACTGTTACGCAATCGGTACCAGAGCCAAACGGCCTAGCAATGATTGGCTTCGGAGCCATCGCACTTGGTGCTATCCGACGCCGACGCAAGTAATCAGCGATCTCGCAAATTACTTTGCGGGGCCGAATCTGATAGACTTTGAAGAACTTATCCGAGAGACAGACTTGCTGTCTCTCGGATTTTTCGTTCCATAGCCTGTCACGCGAACGCCCCTATGATATTTCGAATCTCTCTCACGCTTCTCGTCACACATTGCCTGACACTGCCAACGTACGGGCAACAAGCGGCCACCGAAACCGTCGCTGAGTTTCAAATCCCGGCCACCGACGACGGCCTTCCTGGTGCTGGACCCATTCGACGCTACGACTGGTTTCAAAACCTGTGGACAACACGTCGCTCCAAATGGTCAAAAGAAGTCGAGCAAGACCAAGGCGCGTTAGTTTTCTTAGGTGACTCAATCACGCAAGGCTGGGGCCCCAACATTGGCGACGCGTTCGATTCAAAGGTCGCTAATCGCGGCATCAGTGGCGACACCACCCGCGGTGTTCTTATTCGGCTCGAAGAAGACGTACTCTCGCTGAATCCTAGCGGCGTGGTCATCCTGATTGGAACCAACGACCTAGAAGAGGACGCGACTCCGCCCACCATCGCCGACAACCTGAAACTTATCCTTGCGGATCTCAAGGCTCACAACGCAAAGATGCCGATCGTCCTTTGCAACGTCTTCCCTAGTTCGGAATCAAAGAAACGTTCGGCGAAAGACATCAAAGAGATCAACAAGCTCTACGCAGCCGTCGTGAAGACGAATCCTCAAGTTATGACCCTCGATACTTGGACGCTATTCGCCGACGACGCTGGAGATGCGAAGTTGGAAGAGTTCCCCGACCTGCTCCACCCAAACGAAGTCGGCTACGCAAAATGGGCCGCTGCACTGCGACCCGTTTTGGAAACGCTGAACTTGGTCGGCAATGGATACCAAGATTTGTTCAACGGCGAAGACCTTACCGGCTGGATGTATCGCCCCAGCTCGGAAAGAGACAAGAAGCAAAGTGCGAATTGGCGCAAGAACAACCCGGACGCGCCGCCATGGCCGATCCTCACAGAACCGCTTAGCTTTGACGGCGAAAAGAAAACCGATGACGGGCGCTACATCGCAAATCGTGGCCGTTTGGTGGTAACGATTCCTCCACAAGGACGCCGCATTCAACAGATTTGGACGCAGGAAGAATTCGACGAAGACTTCGATTTAACACTCGATTTTCGCGCAACGCCAAACGCCGACAGTGGTATCTTCATTCGCGGCAAACAACTTCAGTGTCGTGACTACTTACTCGCTGGTCCGTACAAAGAACTGAAGAAATACAAGCCGCTCGCCTGGAACCGAATCGACATCAAGGTCCGCGGAGAGTCCGCATATTGCACATGTAACGGCGAGGTTCTCGAAGAGGCATTCAAAGTTCCAACATCGGGCCCGATCGGATTAGAGGGCGATCGCGGACAAATCGAATATCGAAATATCCGACTACGATTGGTCAAGTAACATCGTGGAAGCCTCAAAACCGCCAAGCGGTCAATTCGTATTCGTCTGCTGCCAAGTCGGCTCGGAAGCAGCACTAAAAACGGACGTCAAACGCAAACACGCAGGTTTGGCGTTCGCGTTTTCGCGTCCGGGCTTCGTTACATTCAAGAACACAACTGACGAACCGATCGAGCGAATCGATTCGCCTTTCGCGCGAACATTCGGGGCCAGCGTCACAACGATCAAAACAACGGAGAACCGCCCAGAACTCGTTGCGAAAACACTGCAAGGCTGCAAAGGGTCCTTCTCTCATCTGCACGTTTGGGAACGCGATAAGTACGTGCCGGGTGAGCGGCAATTTGAACCGTTTGCGAAAGCTGAATCAACAACACTAGGCGAGCAGATTAAGACGCTTGCTGGCGAAGCGCTGTCTTCGATGTTGGTCAACCACAAAGCTCGCGTCGGAGATCGAATCGCAAACTTGATTCTCATCGACGACGATCATTGGTTCGTTGGTCAACACACGGCTTCATCCATTGCGACATGCTGGCCGGGCGGCGTGCCACAGATGAAGCCGAAAGAGGACATGGTCTCCCGTGCTTACTTGAAAATGGAAGAAGCACTCAGGTGGAGTCGACTTCCCATTCAAAAGGGAGACGTGTTCGTCGAGTTGGGCAGCGCACCTGGCGGATCTTGCCAGGCACTTCTCGATCACGGTCTACAAGTTGTTGGCATCGATCCAGCGATTATGGACGAACGAGTGCTCAAGCATCCAAACTTCACACATGTTCGAGCACGTGCGGCGGATCTCAAACGCAAAGAGTTCGCTGACGTTCGCTGGCTAACAACCGACGCAAGCTTAGACCCATCAAGCACGCTTAGTGCGGTCGAGAACATCGTGACCCATCCGAAGGTCAACATTCCCGGCATGCTACTCACCCTAAAAGTGCAAGATGCGAAAATGGCATTGGAAATTGATGCCAACCTTGATCGCATCCGTGACTGGGGCTATCGCCACATTCGAGCACGGCAGTTGGCGTTCAACCGACGAGAGATCTGCGTGCTCGCCGCGCGAAGCAAAGGCAAAATGCGGCTCGGGTTCCGGCGGTAGCGAAACCTACCAATCACGCCATTGGTCCGCAAGATCCTGCTCGTTGACGCCACTCACCTGAACTAGCACATCGAATTCAAATACGATCGCTTCCGCTTCATCGGTCTCAATGAAGTGGTCCATTGCCTCGTCAAGTTCATTGAACCGCTCGATGCACTTCTTCAGGACTGCTTTTTTCTTTCTCTTGGTTGTTTCTTTGCCTAACTCCAGCAGTTCACGCGCCGTCTCACGCATGATTTTTCGAGAGGCTCGCTTCGCTTTCTCCGGCGGATAGTCGTACCAATCAGGAAAGAACCTTCGTTTCGCAAGCTTCTCAAGCGTCATATTCGCGAGCCGTTCTTTTTCTGCTTGCTGTTCTTTTTCTTGTTCCTCCCGCTGAGCCTCCGCCCTAGCCTCATCTTCCGCGAGTAGGGCTTCGCGGTCATGCTCCCATTGCCATTCCCTAAGAGGGCAGAATCGAATCGAATTCCAAACTCCATAGCCTGGATAATCCCAGCCTTGCTCTTCGACCAACTGTGGGACGATTCCAAGAAAGACAAAATCTGTGGGTGGTGGATCTTCAATCCATAGAAGACACAACTGATTGGTGCGACCATAGCTCGTGGGTCGCAGTAGCGGCTGCAGACCGGCAAGATCAAGGTCGCTGGTAGCGTCGCCGAACCATGAACAAACGGCGATAAGCATGCCATCGCGATTCCAGTATTCGATCTCTTCGGCCGTTCGGCGGCGGATCACTCGACAAGCGCCGAAACGTCCATCTTTCTGCGGCATCGCATACGCGGAGCCAACTTCTGGTAGTTTTTTCCGAGGTATCACAAACCATTGCGAGAGGGTTGTAGCTTTCGAATGCTGCGTCGGCATTGGAGCTACTCTAGCTCGGGTTCTTCGCCACCGCCACGGGTCGACATCTGGAAGTAAACGCGAGGTCCAATTCCAGCATTCAGTGGTTTAACATGGCCGTCCACAAACCCCGACATTACCACGTCTCCCGCGTGTGCAGCACTTGGGCCCCATGCTCGTTTTTCCTTGCCGCGATTCCAAAAGTTGAGCGAATTGTCCGAACTTCCGTAGTTCAAACCGATCGGGATATGACTAAAACCCCTCGATGCATCGAGGAAGTCGGCACAACGAGCGACTTCTGGAGAGAACGCGATTGTGGAAGCACTGGCTCCCGAAAACCAAGCCGCCCACTTTTCTTCGCGACTTTCCGTGAGCATGATTGTCATCGAGCTGCCATCGGTTATGTCCATCAACTTTAGTCCGTCGCCGGCAGCTTGCTTGGTCACGATCGCGCCACCTGTTTTCGGATCAGCATCTGCGAACGCTTGGTCATCGCCCTTCGCACACGACGCAACCATTGCGTGATAGTTGCTAACTTGCGGTTTCGTGCCGGCGTACCGACCTTGGGCGAGATTCTCTCCTGGAAAACTTGGACAGACAACGAGTTCAACAGCGCGATCAAACAAATGGCCATCATCCAAGGCAAAGTTTTCAGAATTGATCGGCTCGGACAAGTCGTTCGACGCCGCATAGATCGCATCGGACAATTCTGTTTCTTCAACGTAGGCCAGCAGCGGAACAATAAAGCTGTAGCCATCATCGTTGGCCATCGGCGACGGACTATGCGTGTCTATTCTGTTGGCCGCAACTTGTCCTGCCATTGCCGACGGTAAACGCTGTGTGGCAGATTCGCGATTCAAACATCCGAGTAGTAACTGCCGCATTTGGTTCGAACAATTGTAGCGTTGCGCGGATATACCCGAACTGCGTACCTGTGGAAGCATGAGCAACACAAGCATGCCAATACAGAAGAGAACGACAAGTGCCTCCACCATCGTCAAGCCTTTGCGTGTCTCGTTCATCTTATTGCTCTCCAATTTGTGCTGTAGCTTTCGCCTCCGCGCCATCGTGGTTTGGTTTGCTTGCAGGTGCGACGATTGGAAGCCACCACTACAATCACAAGCGGAATTAACCAACTTAGCCAGGCGTTCAATTGATAGGTCAACGTGGATTCGAAACCAGTTACAGAAAAGATGCCACCAGCAATTCGCAAGAGCAGTGGCGAACACAGTAAGACAAAGCAGCAGCCAGCCCATCGCCGGTGTGCGTCGAGTTGTCCACGAATCGCATGGTACGCTGCAGATAGTCCGGTAAACATCGTAAGAACAGCCAGCAAAGCGAATCCCAATCCGGCGACTGGTCCCGTGTACGCACTACCGGCCATGACTAGACCACTGACACCCACGACAATGATGACAAGCATTTGCCAACGCCCAATCGTTCGATGAAGTGCGTGAAATCTCACTACGCGTCCGCTCGCCATTTGTACCGCTCCCAAAACAACCGCGAGTGGTCCCGCGAAAATGTGAGCATAGAAAGCGGTCGGATAGAAACCACGAAAACTCTCGCGCCGCCCAATGAGGAAGTTGGACTTCTCAAAATCGAGCGGGAAGTAGTAGCGATATTCGTAGACGATTGAAAACAGCACCTTGAAGAAAAGCAACGCAATCGCCAGTTTGGCAAAGCTGCGAACATTCTTCGAGATTTTCGCCATAAGGTTGCGCTCGAGTTTTCACGAATCCAAATCCATTCTTCCTGATTCAAATCTATCGAATCGGCGACAGGAAATGCAAGGAAATCACGAAGCGGCAGCAGAACGTGGCGAAGATTGATTTACTTCGGGTTGATCAGCGAAGGCTGTTTGTGCTCGAGCAACTTCAGATAAGCGAGTAAACCAACCAGATCGCTGTCATCGTCATCATCCAATAGCGAATCGCTTGATTCTCTTGATGCGGAATTCACATCAAAGCCGAAATTGCCCGACAGGGTCAGGAAATCCTCAAACGAAATCTGACCATCGCCGTTGAAGTCACCATCCGCCCAACCACCCGTTTCGCCGAACGATCGTGAAAGCGTCAGAAAATCAGCGAACGAAACCTGGCCGTCCAAGTTGGCATCGCCACGCACGGTGCCGAAAACATCAACCAGCATTGCATCAACATCGTCTTCGTCGACTTCCGTATCGTTGTTTAGATCAAAGATCAGATCCGTGATTCCATCTTCGATCGCAGCGTAGGCGGTATCTATATCATCGGCGGTGAGATCACCGTCTTCGTTAACGTCACCAACGATGTGCGTGCTAAGGCGGTACGTTCCAAGAAACCCATCAAAGGCTGAAGCTTGGATGTAAAAGGTTCCGGAAGTCTCGGGGGTCCACACGAGAAAGGAACTTCGGTCATCGGAGGTCACGTCATCGTTCTCGGCAAGCAGAACCTGGTTCTCATCAAAAACACGAACGTACGTATCCGGAAGATTCCTCAACTCCATCCTGACTTCGTAACTGTATCCCTCTATGGCTTCGAATTCGAACCAATCCAAATCGCCTTCATACTGTACGTTCCCCAGCACCACATCCGGTACACTGATCTCGTCAGCCACAAACTGATGGTTGCCAAAATCGTCGGTAGGTGCGTCGGCCAAGACACGGTATTCCATTTCATAGTTGCCGACGCTGACACCGTGCCCCGTCAATCTGATCAGGTATTCGCCATCGGTAGGCGCTTGCCAAGTCAAACGAGAAAACAACGAACCTACATAGTCGTCATTGCTGCTAAGCAGAGATTCGCCCGATGCATCGTACAGCTCTACCACGGTATCTCTGAGTCGCCCAAAACCGGCCGGACGAACGGTCTCAAATTCGTAGAACTCGTTTGCTTCGGCTTGGAACGAAAACCAATCGACGTCTTGTGTTGTAATTTCACCCTCGACAAAATCGGCGAACGTCATGAACGGGCCAAGTGGCGTAGCGTCCGCCGGCAAGTTACCGTGATCGTCTTGGAACTCTTCCACGAACAGTTCGTAAGAGCCCGTTGACGTTTCGTATCCGTCCACTTGCAAGTAATAGGTGCCAGGTTCGTCGACGAAGAAGAACAGACTAGACGACAAGTCGAAAGCCGATGCGTCGTCGTTGAAGGCAAGCTCTGTGGTTCCATCGCTGCTGACTAGTCTAAGCCGCGAGTCACCGAGAGAATTCAAGTTCACACCGGCCTGGTAGAGCACGCCGGCTTCGGCCTGGAACGAAAACCAGTCGGAGTCGGACGCGTCATTGACGACGCCCGTTTCAACATCCCCCACGTCAATTGGCGTCGCCAACCCGAAGATGTCAAAATGGTCATCGTCAACGAGATCGAGATTCAGCTCATCCACCGTGATTGTGTACGAACCAATGTTCACGCCAAATCCCGTCACTTGAGCAAAGACGGTAACTGGTTCTTCGGAAACAAATGGCAACTGCGATTCCAAGCCCCGGCCGCCGTCATCGTCAACTCCCAACAACGTCTCGCCGTCAGCCGCAAACAAGTTCAAAACGGAGTCGTTCAAGGTTGCATCGCCGTCCAACAAAACCGAGATCTCGATCCCTTGATCGGCTGGCACTTCGATACGAAACCAATCGTCATCGTTAACTACATCAACTTCGCCGAAAATGGACTCGCCTAGCGCCAAATCAGCGGCGCCTTCTAGGCCATTCGGAAAATCATCAACAACGATCTCCGCAGTTGCCGTTACGGTTACAGCCGTGCCAGTCCCATCATCGGCGTCTTCGTACACAACACTAATCTCGTCTGTACCGTTGACTTCAAGCGAACCGTTTTCAGTAACGGCGGCACCTTCCGCAAGGGTCAATTCACCACTGAATCGACCTCGTGAAAACGAGGTCAATTGAATGGTTTCTTGATCGCCTGACGACGCCGTCACGATAAGGTCAATCGACTGCAAAGCTTCAAGATCGCTATCCTGAAGAAAAATTGACGCCGTCGAGCCCGACAAATATCTGGACTGTGCAAAGTCGATCTGACCCTCGGGAGAATCGATGTCAGCAACGCTTTCGATCCATTCCGCGAATTCCGACACCCGCGCGTAGATACCATACTTATTCGGACGCGCACAGCCTTCACCCCAACTGACAACGCCGGCCAAGTGTGGTTGCTCTTGCCCGTCAAAGACAACCAATGGGCCGCCACTGTCGCCTTGGCAAGAATCTATTCCACCCGACTGCTGCCCCGCAGCCAACATCGTCGCGGTGATCTGCCCGTTGTAAGAAGCGGGTAAGTTGGCGGTTGCGTTTGACACGATGGGAACGTCAACGTTTCGCAGTTCGGTCGTCACGCGACCGCCTTCTCGTGTTGCTCCCCAACCTAGAACGGTCGCAGTCGTGCCTGGTACCGCAAGCGACTCATTCGACTCTGAAATGAACCCGATTGGCGTTTCGCTGGCCGCTTCATCGAGAAGCAGAACAGCAATGTCCCCGTCGTTCGTGAACGCGTTGTAATCGGGGTGAGAAATGATTTGTTGGACATTGATTCGTTGCCCATCTGCGGATGAAAGATCACTTCGCCCGACGACGACGCTAAAACCGACAGTGGACTGGCCTTCGACGCAATGTGCCGCCGTTACGACAGCTGTTGGAGATACGAGTGTGCCGCCACAGAAATGTCCGAATCCATCCTGCAATGAAGCGATCCATCCGAACTGATCCGATGCGGCGACGGTACCGCCTACGATTCGTTGGACGCCCAGTCCGCTGCTAGGATTCTCACTCGCTGCTACGAGATCACCGGCCAACATTTCGCGAGGCTCTAGCTTTTCAACGGCAAACTGATTCCCCCGTTGATTCCTACGCCTAATATTCCGCATCGACCGCTCCGATTCCTATTCCGTGTTGCCTGCCACGATTATACGACTGGACAACAGGAATTCGAAGCGTGATGTTAAAGCGTTTACGTTTAACCGACCGCTTTGGGCGATCTTATCGCGTGAAAAAACTTTGCGCACCACCCACAGCGGGTACATTCTGTGAACCGATGATTACGGCGACGAAAGCACCGCTGGCTGCGTCCACGCTTGCTTATGTTGGCCATCGTACGGTGGATTTTGCACGAGCGCGGATGACGTCACGACTGCTCGCACATAAAGTTCATCGCCATTCATTTTGTAGGACGCCTGTGCACCCTCGACTTCAGCGAACACGGCACCAACCTCGGCCGAATATTTTTTCGTCAGACGTTTCGTGGTGCCCTCACGCTCTTTCGGCGAACGATCGGACGATTTCATCGTACCTATGAATTGCGTCGTGTAAGTTTCGCCTGGCGCCGCGTCTACGTGAACAGTCAACGTCCGTGTTGTTTCATCGTAAGCAACGTCTTTCAATGCTACACCGCTCGACGCATAAAAATCGCCCGCCTTCATTGCACGAATTAGATGCTCCGGCGTGAGAAAGCGAGCACGAACCATCACCCATCCGCGACCCGTCGATGCACCGTCGGGCTTTCCGTGATAGTTGTGACTGTCGTCGGTTGCGATGCCAAAAATCGGTTCAGCATCGAGTTCCCCAATTCGAATCGTGTTGGCAATGTCCCACAATCGCTCGACACTTGGATGCTCCTCATCCCCATGATGACCAACGGCTGGATGCCCGTTGTAAACTTCGAAAAATCGTTCTTGCACAACAGCTGCAATGTCTTCGGCAGTAATGGCGTAGCCAAAGTTCGGATGGTTCAAATGCACTAAGATCTCGCGGCCAGCGCGTTTCGCCTGTTCTTCGACGGTTCGCAAGTTGTTGCTTATCGCCTCGCGAACGGTGCTTCCGCTTAGTGGCTCGACGAGTTTGACCAAATTCGTTGCGTTCATGTGCACAGGAACACCTTCCGCCGAATCGCTGATTTCTTCACCTGGAATCATGATGAACTTGCCTCGCTGCTCGACCAACGAACGGAATTCATCAAGCGGTTTCAGCCGTATCGCGTAGTCCGGCGAGTCCGGTGCGCCTTTTGTTTCGATCCAATGCTCGCCAAACCTGGCTTTGTACTTTTCCAGTACTTGCTTGCCACCGCGTGATTCGATGGACGACAACTTCATCCATCGCATCCCCTGCCCCAACACGTTGTGATCAGACAGTGCAAGGAAGTTGTAATCGTGCGTGCGATACCACTCGGCGATCATTTCCGGGAAATCATCCCCGTCACTCCACAGCGAGTGAGTATGGATGTTGCCACGGTACCATTGCGGCGCAGGATCGGATGGAACTACGTCATCATCAGCAATACACGCGAACGTAACGAACGATTGAATGAACAAACACGAGGCAATTGCCTTACGTCGTGAATAGCGAAGAGACATCGGTTTTTCCAGTGCGACAAGGGGACGTCATTTGCTCCAGGACACAAGTTAGCAGCAAACCCAGGAAAAAAAGGCGTTTCGATGTTGACACGATCAAATAATACGCCAATAATAACGTACGTCAATTACAACGTACGCTTTAAATGGCGTACTCGGTTGCTACAGCGAGGCAAAAGAGCATGATTACCAATCCAGGCGGGCAGCTCGATCCTGCCGAAATCATCGGAAGAGATAAGCTTATCCAAGAGCTTTGGACAACTCTGGCTGGACGATGCGTCTATATGAACGACCTTCGTCGCATCGGCAAAACGCAGATCATGGTCAAAATGCACGCCGAATCACCAGAGGCGTGGGTTTCGGTGAAACGAGATCTCGGTGGCGCCCATTCCGCGGAAGAATTCGCAAGACAAGCCTACGATGACTCGTCGCTGGCACTGCCCGATGGCAAGCAAGCCATGCGTCAAATGGGCAAACTGCTCGGCAATGCAGCGGGAACCGAGATCGCTGGTATTTTGAAACTGCCGAATGGTTTAGTAGCTCCATGGAAGGAAGTCCTCGAACGCACCTTTTGCGACATTGATCAAGCAATGCAAAACAAAGGGCAGAAGACACGAATGGTCTTTTTCTGGGACGAAGTTCCATTCTTGATCGACAACATCAACAAACGACAAGGTCCTCAAGTCGCGATGGAAGTGCTTGATTCCATTCGGGCTCTCACGCAGACCTACGACCGCGTTCGGGTACTGCTAACGGGTTCAATCGGACTGCATCATGTACTCGATACGTTGAAAGATTCGGGGTACTCGGGTACGCCCTTGAATCGCATGGAGTTAGTTCGCCCCGGACCCTTATCGGACGAACATGCAAAACAGCTGGCCACCAAACTACTGCAAGGCGACGGCATTCGAGTTGAGGGCGGTGAAGAAAAGTGTGCGGCCGCAGTTGCCGCACTAGTTGGCAACGTTGCGTTTTACATCCACAAGTTGATCAACCGCCTCGACAAAGACACCGCCCACTCGCCAGCGAGCATCGAGGCAGCCCTTCAAAACGAATTGGCAGATCCAAACAACGACTGGGACCTAGCCCATTACCGAACCCGCCTTGATGAACATTACGGTGATCGAGTACCCGTGGCGATTGCGATTCTTGATGCCGTCTCGATTCATCATTCACGAACGTTCGACGAAATTCGGTCCGACGTATCGGCACAAGCTCAAGTCGACGTCGAGCAACTTCGCAAGATCATAAACCTGCTATGCAAGGACCACTACTTGGACGTTGATAAGAATGGAAAGCACCGCTTCTACCTGAACGTCGTGGCAAGATGGTGGCGGATCTCGCGCAGTTTGCGGGAGCAACCAACATCATGAGTGCAGCGCAAATTCATCATTTTTCCCCTCAAAGGACGCCACCCGAGGACCTGGAAGCGATACTGGTTGGCCGCGAGTCGCTATTGGATAGGACAATATCAAAAATCCGGAATAGCGCCACAACTAAGAATAAGCACCACCGGTTGTTCGTCGGACAACGTGGAATTGGTAAGACGCACTTGGTTTCGCTGATCAATCATCGCGTGTCGCAGGACAAGAAACTCAATGGAAGAATTCGGATCGCTTGGCTGAACGAAGATGAAACCAGTTCGCGATTTTTACAATTACTCGTTCGGATTTATCGAAGCCTATCTGCTCGCTACCCCGAAGAATATCCGGCAGAAGACCTGCAGAGCGTTATGGGAACTGATCCCGATGCCGCATTGCAACGTCTTTCAAGCTCGCTGATTGAAAGAACGGGCAAACGCACGATTCTCTTGCTCATTGAAAACCTTGATGCGTACTTCGCAAAGTTTTCGGTGGAAGAACAGCGGCGTTGGCGAGGATTCATTCAGGATCACCCAATCTTTACGATGGTGGCTACAGCTCAACGGTTATTCGACGGAATCGCAAAACAAGACGAGCCATTCTACGGATTCTTCGACACGCATCATCTGCCGCCTTTCAGTGTGGAGCAGACGGTCGAAATGCTTACAAAGATCGCTACGCTGAACGACGATACGGATCTGCTTCGAATCCTAGAGACAAACCGGGGTCGATCACGACTGAAGGTTCTTCATTTTCTGGCTGGCGGCAACCCACGCTTGTACGTCTTACTGGCAGAGTTAATTGCAGAAGAATCGCTGGACGATGTCGTTGATGCGTTCGAGGCAATGGTTGATCGTCAGTTAACTAGCTTTTATCAGGAACGACTTCGCTGGTTAGCTCCACTTCAACAGGACATCGTCCAGGTTCTTTGCCGTCATCGTCCTGCCATTTCAGTGAAACGAATTGCAGAGGAGTTATTTACAACGAATCAAAGCGTCAGCGGACAACTTAAGGAACTACGCAGCTTTGGGTACGTCCGATCAAGCAAGGACGGCCGAGAAACCCGATATGAATTAGCGGAACCACTGATGCGGCTTGTGATGCAGGTAAAGGAAACAGATTCGCGACAGCCGCTACGTCTGCTCGTCGAATTCCTGCAAGCCTGGTTTGAACGACAAGACCTCGAATCGCGGCTTACTAAACACAACCGCGATAGCACTGGCTGGCGGTACCTAACGGCTGCCGTTGAGAACTACGACAAGTTCCTCGAATCGTGGCCGATGTTGGACTCAAGTGATTCAACTCTTCTCAAACAAGCCGACGAATTCTTCCAAAACGGCGACACGGCAAACGCAATAGATTTCTATACCACCGTCATCAAGATGAAGGATGCACCGGTCGATCAAGTGGCCAACGCACTTATCAAAAGAGGCTTAGCCTACCTTAAACAGGAAGATACAGAGAAACAGATCGCGGACTTTTCCACCGTGATCGAACTAAAAGACGCACCCGTCGATTTAAGAGCGGAAGCGTTCCATTTGAGGGGCTTATCTCGTGGTTACCTGGCCAGCACAAGCCACCCGACGTTCCCTGCGAGCTCAATCAGCGATTTCACTTCTGTTATCAAGCTGAAAGCATCAGGCAGACTCGTGGCGGAAGCGTTTCTTTGCAGAGGCTTCGCATATCGTCACCAGGCCGACAAAGCTAACTCAATTAACGACTTTACTGCCGTGATCAAAATGGGGGACGCACCACCGGATCGGATCGCACAGGCATTCTTTATCCGGAGCGCGGTACATGCGGACAGCGGCAACGTAGATCTCGCCACGAATGACCTTTGCGAGTTAGTCACCTTCAGCAAAAACGATCTTCGTACAACCATTGAGACAGATCCATCCGGATTCTGCAGCACCGTCATTGCCGTCCTATTTGCTTCGCCGCAAGCAAACCGAATTGGCATAGCTGAGAAAGTCTTGCAACGAGTGACAGAACAGAAAATCGAGGACGCATTCGGCCAAGCCTTGATCGAGCAGTTGTCCTACCTCAAAGATAGCGATTGGAGCGCTGATGATTTAAAAGCGTGGAACCAGCTCTGGCAACAACTGGGGGCGGAAAACGAGTCGCTACGTGTACCGCTTCGACTTCTGGGAACAGGTACCGACTATTTGGTCACAAAGAAAGAAACCTCTCTCTTGGAGCTACCTCTAGAAGAGCGACGAATTATTCGGAATATTCTCGGTTTGGACGAATCAACGTAGCCAGTCGAAATCGAGAGAGAGTTACCAAGTCTCAGCGAAGTGCTGATCCTGGATCGGAATCACCGAATTCAAGATCTCTTGCAGAACTTGCGCGGGCGACCCGTTCGCGTCGACCGTCTTGATGATCGAAGAATCGAAGAAATCCAATAACGGTGCGGAACGTTCTCGATAGACTTCGAATCGCTTGCGAATCACGTCCTCGTTACCATCGTCTTGGCGGTTTTCGCGAATCGCGCGACGACGGATGCGGTGAATCATGTCTTCTTCGTCTGAACAATGAAGATTGACGACCAGCCTAATCTCAAGATGGTCTTCAACTAGCTTGGCTTGCTCCGAATTGCGAGGCATTCCATCCAGAATCAACAAGTCTTCGCGAGGCTTGTATCGGGACAGAGCGATGTACGCATTGAGTGCTTTTTTCCAAATCTTGATCGTCAACTCGTCGGGAACCAATTGGCCCTTGGCGCTATATTTACTGACCTGCTCCCCTTCCGGAGATCCAATATCAATCGATCGAAAAACGTCGCCAACCGAAAGATGGAAGAAGCCAGGAATCGTACCCAAAATCCCGCCTTGCGTTCCCTTACCGACACCCGGAGGTCCAAAGAGCAAGACAGATCGAAATCGTTTGGTTGTCATATCGGTTCCCCAATCTTCCAATGCTGAAAAAGTGGTTGTAATGCCTTGCACATCGCTCGGCAAGGCAGACACGCCGAATGTTGGTGGAAGCTCAGCCATACTCTTGCCTGAAAAAGTCGGGTTGCGCGGATGAATAGACAACTATGGGAATCTAACTTCGCAAACCGAGTGCCAAGCAGCATTGGCCGCCGGGAGTTATCCAAACAGGCGAATATCAGGACGAAGCCAAAATCCAGGGTTGCAAAATCACACCAAACGTCGCTTCATGGCGACCGAATGAGGATCCGACACTGGTAGTTGACGCCAGCCAGTGCAGACGAAAACGTTAAACTCAGACTATGAAACCCAAGCTTCTAATCCTGAATGACCACGAAGGTGCCTTGGCGAACGCGCCTGGGCTCAAGAAACTTCAGCAGTTGGCGGATGTCACGGTCATGAGCAAGCCGATTTCTCCGGCGGACGACGCGACACTTGCCCAACATCACGTACTGTTCGCGCTACGTGAACGGACAACGTTGGACGCGGAGTTTTTCGAACGATGCGGGAAACTTGAACTATTGCTTCAATCGGGTGGCCACGCGTACCACCTCGATCGCGCTGCCGCTTCGCAACGAGGCATCATCGTCGCACTTGGGCGAGGGGCAAAACGGCCGATGATAATTATCCCTGAACTCACCTTTGCGTTGATCCTGGGATTAACGCGACGCCTTTATCCGCTGCATCAACAGATGTCAGAAGGAAGGTGGCCGGAGGAAATGGGTAACTCAATTCATGGCAAAACGCTTGGGATCCTAGGTTATGGGAGGCACGGAAAACCCATCGGTCGCATCGCACGTGCGTTTGGAATGAAGATTGTCGCCTGGGACCGTGGTGGCGACTACTCCAATGACGAACCGGATGTTTCGCGGATGTCGCTTCCCGATCTGATGGTAACATCGGACGTGGTGTCCGTTCACCTGCGATTGTCAGACGAGTCGCGAGGACTGATTGGCCGAGAACTGCTCAGCAAAATGAAGCCAAGTGCACTCTTCATCAACACAGCTCGCGGGGCCATCGTGGATGAGTTGGCACTCGTTGAGGTCTTAGCTGAGGGGCGAATCGCTGGGGCGGGTCTCGATGTCTTTGCCTCGGAGCCACTCTCTGCCGAGAGCCCGCTGCGAACGCTGCCCAACGTTTTGCTAACGCCACACATTGGCTGGAAGGTCAGCGACTTGCTGCACGAGTGGATGGATATGGCAGCCGTTCAATTGGAATCTTATTTAGCAGGCTCACTCGACCCGAAAGTCATTTTAAATCCGGAAGCCTTGCAGATTGCACGCGATCGAATGGGCGGCATTGCTTAGCTTTCTTCGTTACGCCCTTATCGAGGAAAACTCAGAAACCGCAAGCGGCCATGATCTCCTGCACTTCCGACATTCGGCCAGCGCCTTTTTCACGACAGCTCAACCAACCTTCGCCAGGACCGACCATCGTCACGCCATCTTCGACGAGTTGTTTCACGTTGCGTTGCACCGACGGCTTAGCCCACATTTCGCAATTCATTGCAGGGGCCATGACGACGTTACCTTGGAAGCACAGGTACAACGTGGACAGTAGATCCGAGGCCATGCCATTCGCAGTTTGCGCGAGAAAATTTGCTGTTGCCGGCGCGACACAAAACAATTCGGCACGGCGGGCAACTTCGATGTGCGGCCCAAGTGGATGAGCTGCATCGAATGAGTCTGTGATGACTGCCCGACCAGAAAGCGCCGCGAAGGTTGCCGTGCCAACGAACTTTGTCGCGGCGGATGTCATAACGACCGTCACCGCCACATCGGCTTGCGCGAGCTTGCTGACTAGGTCAGCAGCTTTGTAAGCCGCGATGCCACCAGTTACTCCGACAATGATTTCTTTTTTAGCCATGGATCGACGCGTGACGATTTGGAATCAACTGATTGCAGCGACGACTTCTGACGATTCACCGGAGGGCTTGCGCACATTCCGCTTCAAGCTTTTCGCCGTTACACCTCAAGCGGATTTACGTCGCCCAAGCCGCCGACTTCGTCATCGCCTTCGCCAGTAATACGGACTTCATCAGATGCGTCCAAGTAAATTTTGTCTTGCACAATCTCTTGCAAAACAACGGACATTTTGTTGTCTTCGTCCGTTTCGATCAGTGGCCGACTGCCTTTGTTCAACGCAACGAGTCGCTTTTGGATGAGCGTCGAGAGTTTAAATCGGCCGCCGACTTTGTTGACAATGTCTTCTTCGCGAAGTTCTTCCATCATGATACGGGGTTCCCCAACTGTTCCAGTTTTTTGCAAATCTCGTCGACCGCTTGGTCCACGGAGTGATTGATGATTTCGTATGTGTATTGTTCGGCGAACGGCCATTCTTGGCGGGCCACTTCTAGCCGTCTTTGGATCGTTTCTTCGTTTTCCGTGCCACGATCACGCAACCGCTGTTCGAGCACAGCAAGGCTCTCAGGGCGAACAAAGAACGTCACCGCGTCCGGAAACTGTTCGACAACCTTAGCACGACCCTGCACGTCGATCTCTAAGACTACCCATTGTCCAGCTTCTAGGCTAGTCGTGACCGTTTCGCTCAGCGTCCCGTACCAGTAACCTCGCCCGTAAACCTCGAAACATTCCAAGAAATCGCCGTTTTCACGCCGCTGCTGAAATTGGTCATTGTTGAGGAAGTGATAGTCGATACCGTCGACTTCGCCCGGACGGGGCGGTCGCGTGGTGACTGAGACACTCATCTGCAACTTGTGCGGCGACCGCTCAAAGACCTCTCGCAGGACGGTCGTCTTTCCAGCGCCCGAGGGGCCAGAAAAGATCAACAGCTGTCCGCGACCACTCATCGTCTACTCCACGTTCTGAACCATCTCGCGAATTCGTTCAATGCTCGTTTTGGCGTCGACAACGTGCCGCGCGATCTCGGCATTGTTGGCTTTCGAGCCAATCGTGTTCGTCTCACGCAACAGCTCTTGTACGAAGAACTCTAGCTTTCGGCCCGCCCCGTCATCTGACTTTTGCATGATCTCGACAAATTGATCGAGATGGCTTCGCAGCCGCACGACCTCTTCAGCAATATCCACACGTTCAGCGAAGATACCGACTTCGCGGATAATGTCGGAGTTTTGCACCTCGGCATCATGCTGTTCGAGCATCTTGTTAATTCGATCGGTCACCCGTGTTTGGTACGCCTCAACAACTTGCGGCGAAAGCTTTTCGACAGCGTCAGCACATTGGCTAATTGCAGTGACCTGATTCTGCAAATCCTTGGCCATCGCCTCGCCTTCAGTTTTGCGCATCTTGGTGAGTTCACCCAGGGCCGCCTCAAGCGCCTTTTTCACAACGGGCCACTCTTCGTCAGCGTCGGCTGAGCCTCGACGTTCGTCACTAATGACCCCGGGCAACGAAAGCAACAATGCACGATCGAATTGCATCGGAGCTTCGATCTTCAAGCTCAGCGCCTGCTGGACGTAGTAATCCAGCAACTCGCTGTTGATTTGGTAGTCTTCCGTCTTGGACGTTCGACGAACGTCGACGTTAAGCTGAACAGCGCCACGACGAATGTGCTTGCGAATGACTTCTTCCATTCGCGGCTCAAGCATCGCGTAACCATCGGGCAACCGGCTATGCAATTTAAGGTAGCGGTTGTTGACGGTCCGAATTTCTACGCCGACACTCAGGTCGCCTTCCGTTTCTTGGCCGGCACCGTAACCCGTCATGCTAAGCAACATGGTGTTCTTTCAACGAGAACTAAGCCAACGCGACAACCAAAACCAGCGAACTGCGAAAACGATTAGTGTGGCGGCTTGGGGACTTCGCCAGCAGGAATCGGTTCGACAGGAGCTTCAACTACTGGAGTTTCGACCGCGGGAACTCCGACAACCGGGGCTGCCGGAGCCTCTACCACAACTTCGCCTTCGACCACGGTTGCTTCAACTGGCTCACCAATCACCTCGCCTTCCGTGACTACTTCGCCAGTCGGTACGGTTTCGTCCGTCGTTG
>CAYNJG010000079.1:0-28250 GCA_964397295.1 uncultured Pirellulaceae bacterium | reverse complement strand
TTCGAGCCCCTCATCGCCCACTACTATCTGGCAAGGACTTACGTCGAATCAGACGGTCCTTCAGATAGGCCGTGGCACAGATTTTGGCACGGTATCGCAGTATCAGACGGCAAAACGAGGCTGCACCCTCGTCTGCCGGGCGGCATTTCGGCTCACTTGGATTTGTTCCAAGTGATTCTTCGTCGAAAGGCTAATCATGGCACGTTGCCCAAAACCCTGGCTGCGCAAAGGGCGTGGCTGGTTCGTTACCCTTAATGGCAAACAGCATTTCTTGTCACGGCACAAGAAAGAAGCGTTTGCAAAATTTTATGAATTGATGAGTCGCTCGCCCCCGCTGGGGCCGGCGAGTTCGAGCTCATTGGTTGTTCTGTTTGATCGATTTTTGGACTGGATCAGCAAACATCGAGCAAAGGCTACCTATGTCTCCTACCGAGATGTGCTGCAATCGTTCGTCAATGTGTTGCCTGAAGGGTTAGCGGCAGCCGAACTTAAACCGTTTCATTTGCAGCAGTGGCTAGACGACAATTCCAGCTGGTCGAGCACAACGGGCCATAGTTATGTCACCACGATTCAGCGAGCGCTCAATTGGAGCGTGAAGATGGGGCACATTAGCGTCAATCCGATTGCCCATTTTGAAAAGCCGCCCAAGGAGCCAAGAGACGAAACGGTGACGGAAGCTGAGTATTTGACATTGCTACAGCATATTGAGGATGCCGCATTTGCTGATTTGCTCACCTTGCATTGGGAATCTGGATGTCGGCCCCAAGAGTCACTGCGGGTGGAAGCGGCGTTCGTCGATACCAAGAATGCGCGCTGGGTGTTTCCGGTGCGCAAGTCGAAAGGCAAGAAACGGCCACGCATCGTATATTTAAGTGATCGGGCCTTGGACATTACAAGCCGACAAATGCACGCCTTTCCCGAAGGACCTATCTTTCGAAATACGCACGGTCGGCCCTGGACAAAAGATGCCGTCGGCTGTCGTTTTTCACGACTCGAAAAACATGTGGGTCGGCGCTATTGCTTGTATCTGTTTCGCCATGCCTTTGCCAACAGAATGCTCGAGGCTGGGCTGGATAGTCTAAGCGTGGCTTTGCTGCTTGGGCACGCCAATCCCGCCATGCTTTCAACCACCTATCAGGCGCTTAACCACAATCCAGAGCATTTGCTTGGGCAATTGAAGAAAGGGCTAAGCGGATAGAGAAAAAATGCCCTTAGCCGGCTGCACCCGGCCAAGGGCTACGCAGAGCCTTTACGGCTCACTTGGACGTTTGCCTGAGCAGATGTTTCAAGGCTGTGGCCTTAGGCTTAGGCGCTGGTGATGATTTGCGCTGCGCTTCATTGCGCATGGACTGCAAGAAGGTGGCCAAGTCGTTTGGGCAAATGCGAATCGCGCCCTTCCCGGCTCCCAGCCGGTAGTGAGCGAGTCGGCCCGATTGCACATGCTGATAGAGGAGTGACGCTGAAATGGCAAGTTGATCGGCGGCTTCCGCTACTGTCAGTAAATGAAAGCTGGATTGGTTGATCATGGCGGGCCTCAAGGTTGGGGCGTCCATGCTCAACAGAGATTCGGCTTGCTTGTCAAAGGAGACAAGTTGGCAGCTAAGGGAGGGATTTGCAGCAACGAAGCGGCATCGCTGTAACTATCTCGCGCAACGTGCGTTGCTATCTGCGCCGGGCGCGGCGGCTAGGCATCAAGGGGATATTTTTCGAGCAAGAGCTGACTTGTGAGCGCACGGAGCTGGAATGATCGAAAGGAAGGGTCGGACAATGCTTGCTGTTGTTCGTTGTTTGCTCGTCGAATGGCTTCTTGCTCAAGCTCTTTTTGCTGCGCGTCATTCATGGCATTTCGTAGTGATTCAAGATGGTTTCGCTCATTGTCGACCTGTTGGCATTCGGCTTTGTGCTCAGCCTGTTTGATTCGGTGCTGTTTTTGGCGTTGCTCTTCAGCCAAGCGTTGTTGTTCGTGGCGTTCAGTTCGGTCCGCTGCCGACTCGAACCCGACGGGAGCAGCAAAATCCCTGCGGATGGATTCCGCCAAGAAGCCGGCGGGGTTTCTAAGCGATTCCGGACGATGCTCTACAAGCCAGTCAAAGATTTCGATTTGCTTGCTAATTCGTTCGTTGGGAACAGCTTCAAGCAACTGTGCGGCGATGCTTGAGGAGATACCACGCTCGCATAACTGTTTATGAGTCGTGCATACGGGTGTTGGGGCACTGGGTTTCGCCGATTTAGTGAATGTCACTCGCCAACCATTCCTGCCCTGCTTGACGTATCGCTTTTCACGGGGCAATGGCGCGATAAAGCCACGTGATTCAAGCATGGCGATCGCCGGACCAAGCTTTTCTTTAATGCGGCCAGTGTCATAGTTGCGTGACAAGCCGACATGCTCGAAGGCTAGTTCTTTCAGATCGAACTGCCAGTGATGTCGCCCGGAACCGAATCGCTTGTCCAAGAAGCGGTAAAGCCGCTTGGAGGTGGCGGTCTTGAGTTCGAGGTAGAAGTTCAGATCCAGCCTTTTGGTGTATTTGGTCTGCAGGGACCGAAAGAAAATCTGGTTCCAGCTTATGCTGCAAAAGGGAAGGTCGAATTGTGCATTCTTTTGTTGGCCGCGATCGGCATCGTAGATCGTGACGTTGTCGATGATGCTGAAAATTTCGGAGACCCAGCTATTAGTCTGATGGTCACGCCAGGCATTGCGATAATCCAAAGTGACAGCCTTCCAACGTGCCAGTGAATCGGTGAGTCGGACATAGCTTTTGCCGCCTTCATTCCACCCAAGAAGTTTGATGAGTTCGTAGCGTGAGAAATGGACGGTCGGGCTCGTGAATTGGTTGACTTGTTGGGTGAGATGCATCAAGGCGAGAATGACATCCTCATCTTTGGCTGTGGGCAAGCCGTATTTAGGCGGAGCCGAAACGGTGAGCTTGCGGCTGATGCGTTTGTTAGTTGATTCGTCAAAGACCGAATCAGCAAACTGCAGCTCGAATGTATCCTTGGGCGCACGGTCGGACAGCACGGCAAGCGGAAACTCGCAAAGATTGAGTTCATCTGACGCTCGGGTGGCCGGTATGGGGAGCCGAATGATCTGAGCCCCTTGAGAGGGTGCTTGGAGGGGTTTGGTTGCAGCCATGGGATGACCATGGCATGGTTTTGATGCAGAGTGCAAGTGGATTCATGCCGTGATACGAGGGAGATTTTCACCTACGGATCGTGGATGCATCATGCCGTGATTGAGAGGTTAGCGGTACGTGATGGTGGGGAGGACCAACACGTGATTTGGGGGAGTGGCATACGTGAAACGAGGGAGGAAGGCACGTGATCGAAGGGAGATTCACGCGTGATTGAAGGGAGATTTTGATCCGCAACCGTCTGATTACGCTACTCGTTTTGTAATCCCAAACAAAGAAACTAGTAAAATGAAAGTAAAACAACAACAAACGCGCGAGCGAGATTGTGTGGTGGTGATTTAGTTTTGAAATTAGGAAAAGAACTCTCCTCTAAATCACGGTAGTCTTGGAATTGTCACAAAACTGTGCTTGCGCGGTAACAGATTGTTATGGCAAGATAAGTGTCAAAGGAGTCTTAAAATGAAGTGGTTTGGTAACAACACTCGATATACGATTCGGCAAGTGCAAGTGGAGAAATCTTCTCTACCGGTTGCAGCGAACGACAACTGTTTCTGGCATTGGCTATTTGGACCCGAGCAACCGTTTCGCGTTGCCAGCCATGCCCGCACGCAATTCAACGCGTTAATAGCTGGCCAACTCGACTATTTGGCTATGCAAGACCGGATTGATTTAGCCGACTTCTATCAGACCTATTTAGATCTGTTTAAATCGCTTGTTGTAAAGCAAGACTTGAATGCCACTCGGGCATTAGCACCGCGATTAAATCGGTGTGTGCCTTGGTTAATGCAGCATTGTCCGGACGCTCGGCTAAGGCCAAAGCCAAACGAATTGTGGTACTGGGATGCCGATCAAGGCGAAAAGGTATACACGGATTCACTCATCCGACTGAAGTAAATCCGTTTCCTGAGAAGGAAGCGGCTGATGTTCGAGCAGCAGTGGATCCGCCTTCTCAGCGTAGGGGATTGTTGTCTGGAATTTCCAGCGAAGAGACGAAAGCCGACGCAATATGGCATGCTTGAAGTAGAAAACAGGGCGTGCCAGGATGGCTGGCATGTGTGGCATAAGAATGAAGGTCGTCGTCTGGCTCATCCGCAAGATTTCTTCGGGCTGATACAAATCCCGTACGGTCTCCTGACCACCCGTCGAGGATGAATGACTCCAATTGTGATTGTAGTTGAGTGATTGTGTGGACCAGCTATGGCCATAACTTGAACTGGCATTGGATTGTTTGGAGTTTGCGACGGCGGTAAAACGGCCAATCCACTTGCTGCAATGCTCAGCCGTTGTGCGATCACGAATTGCTGTGACCATTGCCGCAGTGTTGGCGTGAAAATCCTGAATCTGCGATTCGGTAAAATTTTCAGCGAGCTGGGTAACCGATTGATAGAAGCTAAAGAATCGGCAGCCATATTTTCGTCCCTCTTTGAGCAAGCTGTAGTAGCTTTCCAGATTCGGCCCGGCCGAAGCGATTTCATCAAGATAGAAATGGACGCGTCGGCTACGTGAGGGGCCTTGTGCAAACACAAAGCGTGTCAGACTGGTAAAGACGAGCCGGATATAGCCTTGAAAAGACTTCATGTTTTCTGGACCAAGCAAGAGGTAAATCGATAGCCGGTCTTCTAGCAAGTCATTCAATGAAAAGTTGGTTGTGGCTATCGAGCTTGCGACATTGGGCGAGTCGAGCCATTGGGTTTGTACGAGCAGGGTCGTGAAAATCGAGGCGCGTTCACGGCCTACAGGCATACGAAATTGCCCGGCGAAATTAGCGAGCTGGGGATCGGTCGCTGCGCATTGTTCCATTGTTAGGATGAGCGCCTCGAGCTCGGGTGGCCGTGAGAAGATGCGGCGAAGATGTGTCAGGGTGCGTTGGGCAACGGGAAAGTATTTGGTGATGGTATAGATAGCGCCTTGTAGCATCATTTGTGCAGCATCTGGAAAATGAGGCTGCATTTCATGTTTGGTCTTGGTGATCAGGGCTCCGGCCATGGCCCGACAATGTTCGAAATGTTGAGGATCTGAGGCTTTGACCCAAGACAGCGGATTGAAGCTATCTGCTATGACTCCGTCATCGAGCATTGAGGTGGGATCAAGGACGATGATGCGTTGGCCAAACTGAGTTTGGCGGGTACCGGCTGTGGCGCGGAGTATTTCTGCGGATGCATCCAGAACAAAAATGCCATGTTGATCGAGCAAGGCGTTGGGAATCACCACCCCTGCCGTTTTACCGCCGCCTGTACTCGCATAGTGCACGGCGTGGCAAGAGCGGTGCATCGGCAAATAGATCGGCTGCAACTTGGTTGCTCTGGCAAACGTGATGCAGAGTGCTTCGGTTGAGGCCCACAAAGGCATAAAGAGCAAGGCAGATAGTCGTTGCTTGAGATTGAGGCGACTTAGATTGGTGGCTTCGCCGAGCAAGAAACCATCTGGCCGATGAAGCCCGCTCTTTAAGATATCTATTAGATTAGCCATTCGTGCCGAACCCAAGGAGGTCGAGCGACCAAGTTGCTTTTGAGAGGTGGCCCAAAGAAAAAGCAAAATCAGTATTGGAATAATGCCGAATTGTAGCCAAATCCAAAGCCCAAGGGCACAAAGGCAACAGATGACAATCAACAGGATAAGCAGCAATAGAATCCGGTAGAGAATTGAACGGATTAGTGTGAGCATGCTGCCTGACCTAACCTCTTAGCGTTCATGGGTGGGTCCCCCGTTGTCCTGTTGGTTTAGCTCATTAAGGAGCGACCGATCTCGTTCTCGGAGTGGATTATTGGAATTATTCGCGCGTCGATTCAGCTCGTATCTGCGAAAGAAGAAGCTCTCTTTTTCGGTCTCATTTTTCTTCTTCGAATCGGATGGCTGATTTGGCTTAGAAGGCTTTTGCGGCTGATTTGTTGGTTTGGATTTGGGTGACTTGCCGCCAACTGCGCGTTGGAATGCTTTTTGTATGGCGCGAAGAATGAACTTCATGGATGTCTCTTAAGAAGATGAGTGGTAAAATGGCTGAGGACGCGTCGTTCGCTACTCTTTTTCAATCTGTCGACGCGATTTGAACTCACGAAGGCCGCTTTTGATGCTCGCGACGACTCCCATCAGATAGACAACATCATCTGCAAAACCGATCGGAAATAAGGCATCAGGTAGTACGTCGATTGGGCTTACCGTTAGC
Organism: uncultured Pirellulaceae bacterium; assembly: GCA_964397295.1. GTDB lineage: Bacteria > Planctomycetota > Planctomycetia > Pirellulales > Pirellulaceae > CAYNJG01. The sequence goes on along the minus strand of CAYNJG010000079.1, from coordinate 21,959 downwards.
AGCAATAGCAAAAGAGCGACCATGAATTTCAACGCGGCTTTGGCGACGTTCCGCAGTTGCGACTCAGGTTTCGAAAGCAGCACCAGCGTGGTAACGGCCAGAGTTGTGAGACAGACGAGACAAACATTCAAAGAAGACATGCGAGCTCCGGCACGTGTGATTTGTTGAACGATTGTTCACCCGGTGCTAGATCAGCAGATGCGCCGGGCGCCCTACCCTTCTGGTTGCACTCGGCAACTGCGGGGCGTTTATGTTTGCGTAGCACTGAGGATGTCGGCACGATGCGTCACGCGTGACGGTTTCAATTGGCGACTATTCAGAAATTCTATGTTCACCGGAGGTGGACATAGAGGAGACGACTGAAAGGAAGAAAAGTGAATGGAATGATTGGTGGTTCATAGGCTGATCGTTATGTAATCAAGCTTGATTGCAATCTTGTAATCATGATTACAAGATTGTTTTCATTGTGGAATTCCTGCTGCTCTACAGTCAGATTGGTGGAGAAGCTGGTTGAAAGAACCGCTGGACGGCTTGTTGGTTGGGTGACTGTTCTGGCAGCTGGTCGGTTGCGTTTTTTGCTTGCCAGGTCGATGACAATCGTGCTATGCAAAATGCATGACCGTAATCTCAATCGCGAATTCGAAAGGCGGCGTGGGCAAGTCCACGACGGCGGTGCATTTGGCGGCGTGGTTGCATGAGCTGGGGCATCGAGTCATTTTGGCCGATTGCGATACGCAACACAGTTCATCGCAATGGATTCAGGAAGCCTGCCCGGATATTGAGGCGGTGACGCTTGAAAATCCCGGCAAGATCCTTGATGAATTGCCCAACTTGGCTCAGGAAGCGGATTATGTCATCGCCGATGGGCCAGGAAGTCAGACAGAGACGAGCCGTGCTTTATTACTGCGTTCGGATTTGGCGATCGTGCCATGCAAAGCGTCGATGTTAGAAGTCAGAGCATTAGCCAAGGCAACGGAGGTGCTAAGGCAAGCTCAGGACATTCGCGGCGGCATTCCTGAAGCGGTGATTGTGCTGAGTATGGTTGGCAAAAACTATCGGCTGACGCGGGACATGAAAGAGGCCGCCAAGGCGTTGAATCTAAAACTGGCCAAGACCTCGTTAACGCTTAGGCAAATCTACGCTGATGCCCCAGGGCAAGGATCGGTTGTGTGGCGAATGGCGGCACGCGACGATGCGGCTGCCAGCGAAATTCGGCAGCTCTTTGCGGAGTTGCTGCCTAAATCTAAACCAAGCAGCAAAAAGAGGCCAAAGCAAAGCCGGCGAAGGAGTGTGGCATGAGTGAACGTCGATCGTTAGTGACGGGGTTGGATGAAACGCCCGAGTTAAGAGCCAAAGAAGAGAAATTCGTCTTTGGTGACGAAGCGGCCAAACCCGAAACGCCGCTAAAGGAAGTATCCAAAGAGGCTGAACCTCAGCAGCAAAAGATATTGCCACAGATGGAGGGCCGCGTGCCGGTCACGATTCGATGTCGGCCTGAAATTGCGTCATCGGTTAAGCGAGTGGCACTGAAACGGCAGCTCGATGGAATTGAGCCGTTTCGCATGCAAGATATCCTAGAGCAGGCCTTAGAGAATTGGTTGCGTGACCATGCTTAGTGACGCAAACTAGCCAGCCCAACAAAATCTAAGTCAGTTGACTGACTTAGATCCGAAAACCGGCACGGATGACGGTTTTTGAAATGGAACAGACAGCTTAAGCCGAGCCCACGAGCTGGTTCAATGCTTCTCGGTGATCAAATAGCGGATCGACGTATTCGCCCTGCTCGTTAGAAGAAAGATAGTCAGCGACCTGGAGCAGTGAGTGCCATTCTGTTGGCGAAAACGGATTGGAGGCTTGCCCTGTAATGCGATCCATCAGCGTCTGAGCTTCCCTACGCGTTTCGAAGTCGCCAAGGAAATGAAGGCCTTCACCCGTGACATGCCCAAAGAAAGCGAAACGCTCTGCTTTAGCATCATCGACAGGCTCGTAGCTGCCGTAGATGTCGACAATGGCTATGCCATGAATCTCGTAGGCATCAAAGCGAGTAGGGGATGCAGCAAGTTGTGTTGTGATGTCCGTCATGATGTGATTCCTTTCTTGATTAAATCCACCGGCCACACCCGTTGCGGCCCGATGGCAAGCGAACAAATGACGCACTAGGCCGAAGTGAGCGAATGCGAACGAACGATGCAACAAGAAAATTGGAGGGGCCGCGAGCGAAGCGAAGTGGAGGAACCGATTCCTTCTTGTTGCATGGACGGCCGCGTCATTTAGCAACGCCATCAGTTGGGCCGTTCGGTGTTGGCTATGCTGTGAGTGAGATCACAAAGGCAATAGATCCACGGGACAACTGGACACAACAAATGTTCGCCAACATTGCGGCCTAGGGAAAATCTCAGGCCAAAACTGGAAGCACTCTTCAAACGCGCCAGGCGCGGAAGCGAAGAGATGGCGGTTCGTAAGATGCGTTGACTGGCCAATTGCTGGGCCGGATCGAACGCCAGCGAGCCGAGATAAATGAGTGACGAGCCAAAGCGATTGTCGCCGTCCGATGACAGTGACGATCGGCTGATTCCTACTGTGTCCAAACGGGGTGAAGCTCGGACCAACGCTCAGCTGTTGCAGCTCAAAAGCAAGATTGAGTACGAGTTTGATTTAAGCCAGCAGCGGATGCGAAGTTCGCTCAAGCACGCTGCCAAGGCTGGGAAGCATCTAGCGCTTGCCAAAAAACTCGCGGGACACGGCAACTGGCTGGCCTGGTTTGGTGAGCAGGGCTTTACCTTCAGTGAGAATACGGCTCAGCGATACATGCGGGTCTACGGACGTTGGAATGAGATTCGGGCTTTCCTTGATGATCCGGCCAATGCGTCACGAGTGACGCTTTTTGGGTTTCGTGACGCGTTGGCGTTGTTGGCCAAACCGGCGAACCAGATGGCATCAGCTCAAATGAGCCTCAACGGTACTGCCCCGATTGCCATTCAGGATAGCTCATCCGCCGAGTCGGAGCCGAATGAAGCGAAGCAGCAAACGGTCACGCCTTCGCTCGCCAAAGCGGTAAGCACAGGCAAGCCAATCGGCGAAAGTGACGAGCTGGCAAGGATGCAGGCCGGTTGTCAAACGCTGAGCTCGTTGCTCGGCATGTTGAGCGAAACCAAAGCGAGCTACCCAGCGGTATGGACGGAGCAAGCCAAAAGATTACAGGTTGGTGCTGAGCTGCTGGTGAAGCGACTCCAATCGTTAACGGATGGGCCCCGTGATGAATGAGACCTGGATGGCCATGCAAATTGGGCTGCTCAAGCTTGAGGGATGGTATCTCGCATTGCCAGCGTGGTGGCAGCTTGGCATTACCATGGCGTTTGGCCTAGTCGCGTTGTTGGCGGGTGATGGATTCATCCAGCTGTGCAAAGGAGGCCATCGCATTGGAGTGCGAGCTGTCGGTTCATGGCGACTATGGTTGTTTCTGCTGGTCGTTGGGCTAGTGGCTGCTGTTGCCGCCGCCCAGCTTCAGTTGTATCTGCATCAACTCGTGCTCAATGGCAGCGGCGCCGGGCGCTAATGGTGCGATTCGTCAGCGATAGGATGACCTGAGAATCATTACTCTTCAAAGACGAGGCGCATATGCAGTGGTTTAAAACTTTGCCGAAGCAGAAACAGGAAATAGTGCTTCGAGGTTGGGGGCAGGACGCATTTTCAAACTTAGTGGCCAGCTTGTTAATTGCCGCAGGCGAAGCAGCGTTTCGTTCTTGTTTGCCCGATCAGCAGCAACAGAGTTGGCTAAAGCACAAGGCGGTGCGACTTAAGGGTCGTGACCAACGGGCGGAAGATTGGCTTGAGCACGCCTATGACAGTTTGCATGGCCAATGTAGCGAGGTGATCGCCCGCATTGATGACGACACTGGAAAGCATGGCGAACATGCTGCCAAGTGGGTGGATCAGGCGATTGGGTCGATGGAGCAATTCATGGAACAGGTGGCTCAAAACATTGCGAAGCAGGGAAGTGATGTTGGTCCTTAGTCGCCTTCTTTTCGATAGCATGCTAAGTCGTTCGCTATGCTTCGTATCAATGCTCAATATAGCGCGGCACAGGCCGTGCAATATTACGCTTCTTCTGACTACTATGCAGAGGGGCCCGCCGAGCTGAAGGGCCATTGGCATGGCAAGGGAGCAGAATTGTTGGGGCTCAAAGGTGAAGTGCAAAAAGACACGTTTGAACGGATCGCCAATAATCAGCTGCCGTTTGAAGAGGGGACGATTACCGACCGGACCCGGCAGCGGCGACGCACGGGCTGGGATTTAACATTCTCCGTGCCAAAATCGGTGTCGATTGCCTATGCCGGCAGTGGCAACACCGCCATTTTAGGAGCGTTGCTCGAAGCGGTTAGAGAGACGCTGGATGATATTGAACAAGACGCCGCCGTTCGCATCCGTTCCAAAGGGCAAAGCCATAGTGAATACTCGAAGAACCTGACATTTGCGACTTGGTTGCATCAAAGTGCCAGGCCATCGCAAGATCGTGAGGGCCGCACGGTGATCGACCCAGACATTCATGTACATGCATGGACGGGCAACTTTTCTAAATCGGATGGCAACTGGCGGGCGGTGGATCTCAAGCCCATTAAGGCATCCGGCGAGTTTTACGACGCACTGTTCCTAAGCCGTCTAGCCGACAAGCTGCAATCGCTCGGCTATCCAGTTGAGCGGCGCGGCAAAGCCTTTGAGGTTGTTGGCATTTCAACAGAGCTTCGTGATCGATTCTCTAATCGCACACGCGAGATTAACGAGAAAGCCGAAGCGGACAACATCACGGACGAAACGGCCAAAAGCCAACTCGGCCGCAAGACACGGCGGAGTAAATCAAAAGATGTACCGCCAGAGGCGTTGCCCGCACATTGGCAATCACGCTTTTCGGCATCCGAACTCGAGCAGATCACGGCCCTGCCCCATACAGAACGACCGTATCGTACAAAGCTGAGTGCGGATGAGGTGCTTCATCACGGCGTTGAGCATTTCCTAGAGCGTGATGCAACCGTGCGAACGCGTAAGGTATTGGAAAAAGCTATCCGTAGGGGTATTGGCGAGTTGCCAGCGCCGGACGTGTTGGCGGCCGCTGGGCGGCAGGATTGGATTGTCGACGGAGTAGGGTATGAGCAGCTGATGAGCACACGCGAAGTGCTCAAAGAAGAACAATGGATGCTTCGCTTTGCACGAAATGGCAAGGGACAGCAGATGCCATTAACGACAGACCATACGATTCAACGGACGTGGCTAAGCAATGAGCAAAAACAGGTGATTCAGTCGTTGCTAAACTCGAACGCGACGGTCAGTCTGATTCGTGGCAAAGCCGGAACTGGGAAGACCAGCATGGCCAGCGAAGCGTTTGAGGCGATGCGGCGAGCGGGTCATCCCGTGGTGATGTTGGCGCCCAGAACACGGGGGCGAGATGAACTAACGAAGGAAGGATTTGATGCCCAAACAGTGGCTGCTTTCTTGAGTCGAGATGCGTTGCAGCAAGCGGCGAAGCGGGGCGTTATTTGGGTGGACGAAGCCGGACTATTAGGCAGCCGTGAATTGGCGAGCCTGTTCAAACAAGCTGAGCGGTTAAAGGCTCGTGTGGTTTTGGTCGGCGATGTGAAGCAACATGCCTCGGTGAGTCGGGGCAGGCCGATGGCATTGCTTGAACGTGAATCCGGGTTAGTGCCGCTTGAGCTCAAAACGATTCGCCGACAACAAGGAGCTTATAAAGACGCGGTGACTCTCTTGAGTGAAGGGCAGGTTGAGAAGGGACTCAACCGGTTGCAGTCGCTTGGTTTCGTGCATGAGCTTGGGGATGACAAGCGTGAGAACGCATTGGCGGATGCCTATGCACAAGCCATAGATGTGGGCGAATCGGTTTTGTGTATTGCCCCGACCCATAGAGAAAAAGATCGGTTAACCCTTGAGCTCAGAAAGAGGCTGACAGAACGCGGCACGATTCGGGGGCAGGAGCGTTTGGTCAAAACGCTCAGAACCAAAGGGTTCACCGAAGAACAAAAACGCGATGTTTTTAGCTATGAAGCTGGTGACGTGCTGGCGTTTCGTACTAAAGGTCGAGGTGGTATTCAAGCGGGCGATCGACTTACGGTTCGCGATGTGGATGAGCAAGGCAAGCTATGGGCCGAAAGCAAGGCTGGCCGTGTTCAAGTGCCACTGGAATCGGCTGGTGGTTTTGATGTGTTTGAATCGGTGACTCTCCCCTTCGCCGAGGGAGATGCGATTCGCATGACACGCAATCGCTCTGCTCAAGGGCAAAAACGGATTAGCAACGGTAGCCAGTTCATCATTCACGGCTTTGACAAGAACGGGGCGATTCAAATAGGCAATGGAGATCGCATTCATCCGGATGCGTTTCCATTTTTCGATCATGGGCTGGTGCTCACCAGTGATGCCTCGCAAGGGGCGAGCGTGGATAGAAGTTTTGTGCTTCAATCACGCTTTTCGCATGGGGCGACCTCGCTTGAGCAACTGTATGTGTCGTTGTCGCGTGCAAAACAGCGGGTCGATCTATTCACCGATTCGCTCGACGAACTCAAAGAAGCCGCCCGGCGGCGTTTGCCCGTCAAAATGGCCAGTGAGTTAAACGCTCCTCAGACTGTGTTTAAGGAGGCAGCTACGTCTGGCAACCGCATCAAGGCTCGCATTGAGCAGCTCAGACATGTGGCAGCGCGGGTGGGTCGATTTGCGGTAGGTCAGGTGACCGGAGCTGTTGGCAAGCTGGCACAAAGCTTGCCTCGGATGCCGTCACGCTCAACGATACCCACACAGGCCCAAGGGAGAGGATGATGAAAGAGGATGAACTTACGCTGGTTGAAAAGTTTGGACTTTTAACACATTCACCAAAGGAAGCGAGTCAAGAAGAGCCAAGGTTTTCGCCTACCGACGAAGCCTGGGATGATGAGGAACGTGGCGACTACCGGGCGTTTGTGGTTAGTCGAATGCGTGGCGTGCCAGCGATTGAGTTTCGGTTCAAAAGTGGGGACTCGGAGATCTTCGCCTATTCGCACCTCTATCGCATTTCATTCGTGGCATCGGGAGGGCTCGCACTGACCTTCAGCGATGATGTGGTGGAAGTAATGGGGGTCCGGCTTGGTGAGCTGAAGAAACATCTGTTGCGTCAGCAAGTGATCCGCATTTGTGAAGCCGATGCACCAACGGCCAAACTCGCTGGCGACGATGAAGCGGTTGTGACCGCGATGCGTGTGGTAGGAAGGAATGAAGAGTTGGTGGACTAAGCGGTTATCGTCTCAATCGGCTGCGCTCGGAGCGGAGTCCCTTTCCGGACATCTGTCAGAGAATTGCGGTCAGCACCCTATCAAGACATGTTTGGGGCGCGGAGTGGATGTCTGTCTGGGGTGTACCTCAAACTGACGGATTGAATTGTCCCGTTTGCCATCCGGACGCACCCGAGAGGGCGAACGTCGGATAAGCTGGCTTTCGTTCGACTCGCTCGGTTCTTGCACGGCAAAGCAATGGTGGCTGAAGCTCCTGCCTACTACGGGTATCCAACGCCCTCTCTGGCGACGTGACCTATTCGCCGATTATTACCCTGAAAAATAGATATTTTGCATGCTTCCGCAATCTAATTAACCTTGCGTGAGTTACCAAGCATTTCGTCGCAAATTTGTTATTGTTGTCGGATGCTGTTGCTGTCAACAAACATGTAGTGAGTTGCACGTTTGTTACGATTTGGCAAACCATAATTTGGCTCTCAAGTCGAGAACCACTGAACAGATCTTTAGGTAGTTGTAATTCTCTTCCAATAGAATGAGTACGGAGTAACAAGATGGGATCCCTAACGCGTAACAAGCGAACGTCTCGGAAATCAAGAAGCTTCTTAGCCTTTCCTGAGCGCCTTGAATCTCGGAAGTTATTGACTACTACCGTTGTCACCAACATTTCCGAATTTGAAGATGCGGTTGATGCCGCAAATGTTGATTCAGGAAAGGACACGATTCTGATCAATACAGACACAATCTCGCTACAAGAGACCGCCTTAATTGCGCACAGTTTAGAAGTACGTGGTGTAATTCAACGACTGGATAGCGACGGGAACCCGGAGTTTGACGATGATGGTAACCCGGTATGGACTAAAAGAGAGGTTAGTATCGTCGGGCCAGGTGGCGATCGACTATTTGAAATCGGTGAAGACATACCTCCCAATCAGTCTGCACCCGCACCGATCGAATTCGATTTGAAGTCAGTTGCGCTTTCTGATGGTGAAACCACGCCGGATCACAACGAAGGCAGAGGCGGATCAATATTAGCATTTGACGCTAAAGTTGTTCTTCAGGATGTTGAAATTCTGGACAGCCAAAGTACTGCAGATGGTGGTGCTATCGCAGTGGTCTCGAATCATGAGCCGAGAGAGAACCTTACGTTGCAAAACACCACTATTTCTAACTCCAATTCAGCGGCTGGCGGTGGAGCTGTATACGGGACGAACGTCTCAGTAACTATCGAAAACTCGAAGATCAGCGGCGACAGCAACGTTATCGAATCAGTCGGCAATGGCGGTGGACTCAAGTTGGAACAAGCTGGTAACGTGACTATTTCGGACTCCGTTTTCGAGAATCTGGGGTCGTCAAGTAGTGGAGGAGGTGCGGCCATCGATCTAGCTGCTTCGTCGGTGGTGAAAATAGAACGGGTTGTTTTTTTTAACAATCAATCGACAGGACAGTCGTCCGAAAGTGGGCTGCCGGCTGGTCATGGCGGTGGTCTTTATATGGTTGCGGAGCAGGGCGCATCGGCGACTATTGAAGACGTTTGGTTTCACTCCAATACATCTGATCGCAATGGCGGAGGCGCATACATTGCCGGAACGGAATGGGATCTTACGATTTTGGCTTCTAACTTTGTTGAAAATACAAGCGGTCATCGAGTCTCTTCGCCGACTCCGACACCGATCGCGGGAAGTGGCGGTGGCCTAAATCTCGAAGTGGATGAGTCAATTGTTTTGATCGGAAGTACTGAAAAAGCAAATATGCAGATACCCACGCGGTTCAATGCTAACTTCGCCCACGGGGTCAGCATTGTCGATTCAACTCCGGATAACAGTAGCTACACAGACCGCTTCATGGGCGGTGGCGGTTTGTTTGTAAACGGCACCAACAATAAGCTGGAATTAAACGGCGTAGAGGCTAATGAAAATGAGGCTACGTTTCCGGGTGCGGTTGAAAGTTTCGAGATTGACGGAAGTGTAACGCCCACGGCCTTCACAAATGGCGATGGAGGTGGAATCGCCCTGAATGTATTTGTTTCTGAAAACCAAGATTCGCCTTTGTCAATTGAGGTGTCGAATATCAAGGCTTGGAAGAATAGTTCTGCAGGGGATGGCGGTGGTGCACTGATCATGACGAGCGAAAGTTCAGATCATGTGGGCGCCAACGTAGTCGTCCATACAAGTCGCTTCTTCGAAAACGAAGCGGAAAATGGGGGGGGATTGTACGGATTCGTCTCAACAAATGTCGCCGAGACAAATACTAACGCATTTTCTGTGTTTGAGATTTTCGATTCGAGCTTCACGCACAATTCAGCCAGGGAGCATGGTGGTGGGGCGTTCATCTGTGCCAAATTCACAGGCATCGCCGATATCGCAAACTCCACGTTTTCTTCTAACTCTGCTAACCTGCAGGGGGGAGGCCTGGCTCTGAGTGTCGCCGATGGTGGCGAGGCCATGGCTGTTGGTCTTACAAATCTGACCATTACCGAAAATGTTGCTACCCAAGGATCTGGCTTAGCCGTAAGTCCAGACGGTTTTGGAGCTGCGGGCGGTGCGATCTTTGGAAACTTAGATGTTCTAATGCAAAACACGATTGCGGCAGGGAACTATCTTCACGACGAGTCCCTTGGGGAAGACATATTCGTTGGTGACATTCAGGTTCCTGACGCTGACAATCCTGGTGGAACTCCGGACAACAGGTTCAACTCGGCTAGTTCACACAACCTATTAGGAGAAATTCGAGAAACGGGGTGTGGGCTAAGCAGTTACACTGGGACGTTGGAATGTACTGCTGGCCTGCAAGACACGCTAATTCACGCTAACAAGTTTCTCCAGAAAGAAAATGCGGGTCTGACTAGGGTTGAAATGCTAGATCCTCGCCTCAGTCCACTGGGAGACTTTGGCGGAAATTCTCTAACCCATCTTCCGGAGGAAGGTTTTGCGTCGGACCCACTAACAAGAAGTTTGGCACTTGATAACGGAGGTGCTGCAAACGAGACGCGTTTTACCAACAGGGTTTTCGAATTTGACCAACGCCAGCAAGAGTTCGGACGCACAGAAGGATTTCATGATCCGTCGATCGAAATGGGAGACATTGGAGCCACGGACTTATCGCACTATCTAAAGATTGTGGACATTGAAATCTTATCCACAGTGGCCGGATTGACTTACGATGTGCCAACCGGCACTACGGACCAAATTCGAACGGTCGCACTCGGGAGTACAGCCAGTGGGTTTAGAGCGACGTACAACCGACCTGTTCAAATCACTAACAACAATGGACAAGTCACCCTGGAGCATTTACCAACCAGTTCGATGCTAAATCTACAGTCTGACTTCACCTGTACACGAAGTCTCGAAGGAGGCGATTGTTCCACAGGTGCGACTTTTTCGACGGATTTTGTCTTGAGTGATGGCAGCAGTTTCGAGGCTGCGACAGGTGATTTTAGTCGCATCGGAGACTTTAGGCTTCGTATTGCAAACATCATTTATGAAAGCAAGCAGCTAGACGGGGAATGGAACAATCCGGATACAGTAGATAGTTGTGGAGACGGATGCAGCGACATGCCAAGCGGGAACGATTCTCACGGGGGAGATTTTGAATTCGATTTTACTATTCTTCCAGGTGATTTAGATCGAGACAACGAAGTTGCATTTGCTGACTTTCTTAGGCTGAGCACGCACTTTGGTGAGATGATGGTTGAGCTTTTTGACGGTGACATTGATTTAGACGGAGTTGTGACGTTTGCAGATTTCTTACATCTGTCAACAGTGTTTGGGCATAGCTATCGATCGTAGAATATCTACGTTTCGCGAATTTAACGGGCCGATGCAATTTAGGTTTGAATTTTTCCGCTTGTTAAGGACAATTTAGTAATGAGATTACTACTCTGCTTGTATTTGATGTTTTCGCTTCCAGCTGCGCTTATGGCCCAGCTAGAAATAGAACCTGACTTGATTGTCGACGCACCGGCAGGGCTGACTAGCTTTGGCAGCCGCGCGTCGCTTAATGATCATCACGTCGTTGTTGACAATGGCTTTGTTTTCGATGCCGTGAACGGCGACTTTGTTCGAAGACTGGATCTGACGGGCGCAACGGGATTCACTCAGGCATCTGACTCAGATGGGTTTGGTGAATTGGTGGTTATCGGATTGCCAAGGGCCGGAGGCTTGCCCAGCGGGCAGACCATGGTTTTCAACACCGTAACTGGTGAACAGTTACATCATGTGACAGCCATGGACGACGGGCCATTTGGGAGGTCCTCGCGATGGGGGAGTTCCGTATCTATCAACGATAAGTATGTGGCTATTGGCGATGAGCAAGCGCAGGCGGTGGTATTCGACGTCGAAACGGGTGAGCAGATATTCGAGTACTACACGGAGCACCTAAATTTCGGTTTGTTTGCCGACGTAGATTTACACGGCGATTTGCTCGCGATTGGATCACCTGGGCGGAGCGTGGACGGGGTGCATGATCCGGCGATATTGTTGTTCAATCTTGCCACTGGTGAGCAGTTGGCAGAGATCACGGGAATCGATGGCGGACGGTTCGGTGCGAACGTGGCTTTGTCGGAAAACCTTCTTTACACCCAAACGGATGATAGTATTCTCGCGTTCAACCACGATGGGGACTTGGTAAATTCGATACTGTCAACCGAAATCGTTCCCGGCGGTGCTCAACCCTTCTATGATTCCATCGACTACTCAGAAGGAACGCTTCGTTTGGCTCGGTATCTTCTGACAGACGATTTTGATCCATTCTTCGTTGGTCAGGGACATGGCATAGATGTATTTGGCAACCTGTACGCAGAGTCACGTTTTATCAACGTGGGAACACCGAGGCAAATCGCTGTTTTTACGATTCCTGAACCATCTCTCAACGTTCATGTTTTCGCAATCATTTGTGTGATTGCTTTGGCTAGAGTGCGGGTTAGGTGATTTGGTATTAATCGTAAAGTCCAGTAACGGCTTTCTCGACTTCTTCGTCCGTAATTTTCACATACCGCCACAGATACTTATCCGAATTCAGCCCCGAGACTTCGCGGGCTGCTCGGATATCTTCTTTGGAAGCGATTCGTTTTAGGAAAGTATGCCTTAACAAATGAGGATGAATCTTGATTTGTTCATCCTCATCAAGCGTGGTGTTGGTACGCCACAACTGACGCTCACGAACCAAGCCCTGGAGTTACTCCGCCGACGAGGCTCCCGCCAGGCGCCACGCTTTTCGACCGCCGTTTACATCTTAGACTTGTGCTGGTCTCGTGAGTCCGTTGCGGTATTTTCACAATGTCTCGGCCAGAACTGCGAATTACCTTACCCGAAGTTCGCGGCGGGAAGTCGCCTTGGTCCGGGTGCGATGGGAATGTTTGAGATTGTGACATGCAGAAAAGGAGAACTAAATGGTAGATCCTGTTCCGCCAGACTTGGGATTCTTGCTTAAGGATTATGCAACAGCAATCGCGATTCTTATAACCTCATTTCTTGGATTGCTGATTACTTGGCTGATACATCGCTACCAATCGAAACATCTGGCTGAACGGTTTGCTCACGAAAAAGCGATGAAGCGGAAAGAAGCTCACATGCTGCTGCGGTTGAAAGCTATCGATGTTCACGATGCATTCTGGAGTTCGGACGCAATGGAGAATGCACGCCGATTGATCTCCAATGAAGCGGACTACAAAAAAATCGAAAGAGCGCTCGAATCGCGCATGCAACGCGTGGAATGCGATACGAAACCGGATGAATACGTAATGCTTGAACAAATCGACGGATTCTACGCGGCTGTCATGAGAATGCGTAGGCTGCGAGAATCGCTTTCAACATTTGGGTGTCAGGGGGCGCTTAAAACCAGCCATTGATGGGCGCGTGAAAATCGGCCATTGAGAGATTTGCGTTGGATTCTTCCAAGCACGATGAGTGCTGGAGGAATTCAGCATGGCAAATCAATTATCAATGGCCAAAATCAACTCAATTGAAACACTTCATCGTTCGGGTCATACCAATCGGGACATTGCACGGTTGCTCGACATTGATCGTGGAACGGTGAACAAGTATGTTCACGAACTCAAACAACGAGCGGCTGAAACGACCGATCAAAATCGGCCAAACGCGCCCGCCGGAGATCCAAGTGAGCCGCCACCGGACCAGCTACCTCGGCGTTCGGGAGCACCGAGTCGATGTGAGCCGTATCGTGAAGCGATCGAGGCCAAGCTTGACCTTGGTTTAACAGCGACTCGGATTCATCAAGACCTCAAGTCAGAGCATGGCTTCGACGGCAGCTACTACAGCGTTCGGCGTTTTGTAAATCAGCTGCAAGAGAATACGCCGCTGCCGTTTCGGCGGATGGAATGTCTGCCTGGCGAAGAAGCTCAAATTGATTTCGGCACAGGAGCGTACGTTGTTGACGCCGATGGCAAGAAGCGTCGGCCTTGGATGTTACGTGTTGTCCTGAGCTGTTCGCGTAAAGGCTACAGCGAAGTTGTTTGGCGGCAGACGACCGACAACTTTATCGCGGCGATCGAGAATGCGTTTCACTACTTCGGCGGTGTGCCCAAGCGGTTGGTCATCGACAACCTCAAGGCCGCCGTGAAGCGTGCCGACTGGTACGATCCCGAACTACACCCGAAGCTGCAGTCTTTCGCTGCGCATTACGGCGCGACGTTCGTGCCGACGAAGGCGTACACGCCGGAGCACAAAGGCAAAGTCGAGAGTGGCGTGAAGTACGCCAAGAACAACGCTCTAAAAGGCATGGAGTTCAAGAGTCTCGCGGATCAGAACGAGCACTTGCTCGACTGGGAAGCCACCGTCGCCGATACACGCATTCACGGCACGACGAAGAAGCAAGTTCGCAAGCACTTTGAAGAAGTCGAACTCGCCGCATTGATGCCACTGCCGCGAGATCGTTTCGCGATGTTCCATGAAGCTCAGCGAACCGTCAGTCGCGATGGTCACTTGGAAGTGGACAAGGCGTATTACTCGGCTCCGCCAGAATATGTTGGACATCGACTATGGGTGCGCTGGGACACGCGGTTGGTGCGGATCTTCAACAGTCGCTGGGAGCAAATTGCTCTGCATAGCAAATGTGAGCCAGGTCGCTTTCGAACGGCCACGGCTCACATTCCACGAGAGAAAATCTCTGCGGTCGAGCGTGGTACCAGCGCACTTCTCCGTCAAATCGAAACCATTGGTCCTCACACAAAAGCCTGGAGCGAAGCCACGATTCAAGTGCGCGGCGTGGAAGGAGTGCGTGTGCTCGTCGGCTTGAAGGCGCTGGCCGGAAAGCATCGCACCGAGGCACTTGAAGAAGCTTGCAAGACGGCGCTCTCCTACGGAGCTCACCGGCTGCGCAGTATTCGTAGCCTGCTCAAGCGAGCCACTGCCAAACAGCAACAACAGTTCGAATTCCTCGACGAGCATCCGCTCATCCGACCGTTGTCTGATTACTCTCCCGAATCGTTGGCCGAATTTAGAAGGCCCAGAAAGGAAACCTGACCATGAACGTAACACTACGTGAGCAACTCAAAGAACTTCGCCTGAGCGGACTCGGCCAAACCCTCGAAGTGCGGCTGCAAGAAGCCAAAGCATCGAAGCTAGACCACGCCGAGTTCCTGGAACTTATCTTGCAAGACGAACTCGTGATGCGACGCGATCGAAAGATCGAACGACGCACCAAGGCCGCAGCGTTCCGCGAACAAAAATCACTCGACGATTTCGACTTCGAGTTCAACACATCGGTCAAACGCAAGCAAGTCTTCGACTTGGCGGCCGGAGACTTCGTACGAAAACACCACGATGCGATTCTACTAGGTCCTCCCGGCGTGGGAAAAAGTCACATCGCGCAAAGCGTCGGACGACAATTGATACGCGATGGATTCACGGTCTACTATCGCAGTATCTTTGACTGCGTCCGCGACTTCTTGCATGACGAGGCTTTCGACGGTCACGATCGCATCATGAGTCGTTACTTGAAACCCGACCTACTAATCCTCGACGACATGGGCATGAAGAACTTGCCCAAAAAGAGCGGCGAGTTCCTCTTCGAGATCATCATGCGTCGGCACGAATTACGTTCGACCGTCATGACCAGTAACCGTCCGCTGCAGGACTGGGGAAAACTGATCGGCGACGTTCCCGCCGCAACCGCGATTCTGGATCGCTTCCTGCAAAACGCAACGCTGATCGAAATTACCGGGCGAAGCTATCGGCTACGAGGCCAAGCCAAGAAGGCCATGCAAGATCCGAGTGACGCAAAACCAGCCAAAAGCGCCCACCGGAAAGACACTGTCGCCAAAGTCTAGGTTTTTAAGGCATGAGCTGCCAAAGTATCGAGAAAAGCAAAACGCCCGAAACCGCCGTTCAGCGAAATCGGGCGATCCGAAGACGGTACTTCGACAGACTCGGTTATCCCTCGCTGAGTTGCTCCTCAGCATCGCTCAACTCCGTTTCGCCGAGCAGCGGCACGATACCAACTCCACCGCTCAACGCAAAACCAGCCAAAAGCGCCCACCGGCTCTACCGCCGATATCCGTTAACAGAAATAATCAATCAACTAAACAATCCTCCAACCAACTGGCCGATTTTAAAGCGCCCATACCTGGCCGAAGTTCAAGCGCCCAATGACAATTTGGGGACGACACAGAATCCGAGGACATGATTCTAGATTGTTACGGATATTGGGTCGAAATCCTCCAGCGTCCCGACGACGGTTTAGGAAACCGCTCGGTTCTGAAAGAATATGTTAGGCGATTTTGGCCGGGGATTGCCGACAGTCTACCTCCAGGAAAGACTTTCGGTGCTCTTGGAAGCCTGGGACCATCATGATTGCCTTCAAGCAAGTCTCGTTGAAGAGACAGTGCAAAACGTTGCGTCCAAGGGTGAGAATGTTCGGTTCTGAATCAGTGGCGAAGACATTTCGCCCTTCGGCACCAGATCACCCAAGCGACGAATTTGAGTTCAGTTCGACCGTTTTAGTTTGTCACTCGAAAGAGACGGTTGTAAATAGTCTGCAATTGTCAATTTGCCGACACACGTAACAAATACACTTACGAGTCACTGTTACAGCCAAATTACGTTTGAGACCCACGAATGCACGAAGAACCATTGTACGAGGTTGTCAAGGCCGTTTCGGAATCGATCAGCCAACCCCTTTGCAAGCTCATTGATGCAGTACAGGCCGGAGCAGGACTTGCCTACGAGCCTGTACACGTAAAGCGAATGGCGAAGGCAGAGTCCGAGTCGCTTGTGATCCGCACCCAGACAGAACTCTCGCTGGATGACTTACGAGCTCGTGCAGCGGCCCGCCTGACGAATACCGAACTTCGACGGCAGCAAAACATCGAGTCGATTGTGGACGAGGCTAGGATATGCCTACCAGCGTCCGTCGATGACGTTCCGGTCGACCAAGATTGGATGGCTGACTTTTTCGACGGATGCAAAGATGTGGCTAATGAAGACCTTCAAAAGCTGTGGGGACGTCTTCTTGCGGGCGAGGTAGCTTCGCCCGGAATGGTATCACGGAGAACGCTCCATCATCTCCGGCTGATGAGTCCGACTGAATCCGCCGTATTCGAATTGCTCAAGTACCGAATTTGGATGTTTAACGCATGGCCCATCGTTCTGTTTCCGTATTGCCCTTATACCGACTGGCCGGAATATTGCCCGTTCCAATACGGTCACATCACTACCCTAGCAGATGCTGGTCTTTTAGATGGACAAATCAATACTTGGGAACCAAGCCAGCCAGCAGAACTATGCTGTGAGTATTTCGGAGCTAGGTTCGTGGCGGAGCGACCAAGTCTTCACCATCACCGATACGTTCTTACGCAAACGGGTGCCGACTTGTTTGACGCCGTAGCCCCGCCAGCAGGACTGGACGACGGATACTATCAAAAGTGTGTTTCTAATCTTGAGAGTCAGGGTTGGAAACGTGATGAAGCGAGTGAGTTTCGCCGGTATACTTTGCCAGAAGGACAAGAGAGTCTATTTGACGGGTCCATCAATGAGACGAGAAACAGGACCGTTAGTGCTAGTGCACAATGATCCTGCAGGCGTCAGTGTTCTTGGAACCGACTTCATCATCTATTTTGCATTCTCCGGAATAGCTCGTCGTAACGTCCGATAAGTGATTTATGGTTCGGCCAACCTACGTCGGCGTGAAACGCCGAGTGGACTTAGAAACTGCGTTCGGGCCATTTGTTGCCATCGCCTAGCGACCGAGCGAACTGTCTTAGGTAGCACCCGACTTTCGGATGCTTGGCTCTGGTAAGCGATCTCACCAAGCCATGTTCAACCAAAAACCCATCTAAACCCGATCCGATCGAGAGGCAAAAGATCTCGCCTGCGGTAAAATAGCCGAATCAATGACTCGCAGCGAACCTCATCGTGCATCTGACTATCGAATCTCTTGAAGACCGCCGCATGCTGTCCACAGTGCGGATAGCTACCTGGAACGTGATTAACGGCCCGCGTGGTTCGATCGAGGAAGCCCAGTTCGCCACTATCTTCGAAGCCATCGGCAATGAAAATGTTGGCGGCACTGCCAAGCCTATTGATGTACTCGGCCTTGCTGAGACTGGGGAAGAAACTATTGGGCGAGTCGAGGCAATCTTCGATTCACTGTATCCCGCCACCGACTACGCCCATGTTATCTCAAGCAGTGACGACGGCGGAGATGCGACCGGCTTTGTCTATGACACCTCGACAATCGAACTGCTCGAAAGCGTAGAGCTGTTAGGACCACTGACGCACACGACGCTTCGAGCTAAGTTTCGTCCTGTCGGAACCAACGGGATAGATGATTTTTATCATTACTCCGTGCATCTAAAGGCTGGAGCCGAACCAAACACACGAGCCCAAGAAGCCTCTCTCATCCGCCAAGATGCTGATGCGTTGGGTGAAGGTGCTCACATCATCGTGGCCGGTGACTTCAACATGCAAGGCAGCAATGAAGACGCCTACGCCAACCTTTCGGCGTTTGGTGCGGGGCGCGTCACTGATGTTGCCTCCACGCTGGGGAACTGGCATCAGAACGCAACGGTTAGACATCTTCATACGCAAGACCCCAAGCTCGGCGGTAGCGGCATGGATGACCGCTTCGACTTACAACTTGCCAGTGACGAGTTCTTTAATGGGACGGGGCTCGAATATGTCGATGGTTCATTCCACGTCTTCGGCAATGACGGTTCACACGCACTTGATGGCGACATCACCTCTGGCACTGGCGCAGCTCTTGATGTGCTTAGTGCATTAGCCACTGCCAGCGATCACTTGCCGATTGTTGCTGACTACGAGTTTTCATCGCAGCCAGGCTTGGTCGTTCGACAATCTGGCAATCAAACACAAGTCGTTGAGGATGCAGATGGCGGCAAATTCGACGTCTATCACATCTCGCTTGCCACGGTGCCGATGGCCGATGTCACCGTGACATTGAACGTCGATAATCAGCTCGATATTGTCGAGTCCGAATACACCTTTACGGCTGACAACGCCTTCACGCCTCAGACAGTGATCGTTCGGGCTAATGACGATACGCTCGAGGAAGGGACTCACACCTCGGCGATTACGAAGTCCACTGTTAGTGCTGATGAGAACTATGACGGACTGACTAGCAGCGTCATTGTTTCGATCCTCGATGACGATGCTCCTGACTTCTCTATCAACGAACTCGACTCTGATACGCCCAGCATCGATAGGCAGGAATTCATCGAGTTGTACGATGGCGGAATCGGCAACGTGTCACTCGATGGCACAACGCTCGTTTTTTTCAGTGGCGCTGGTGATACTTCCTATGCGTCGTTTGACTTGGATGGACAACAAACCGATGACCAAGGGCTGTTTGTCATCGGCAGCGACGCGGTGGATGCGGCGATGATGAGATTTCCATCAGACAACTTTTTGCAAAACGGTGCCGATGCTGTAGCACTCTATCGCACAGATATTCCACTACCGCGTAACTCACCACTCACCTCTGCCGACCTGCTTGATGCGATTGTTTATGACACGAGTGACTCGGATGATGCCGGTCTACTGGGTGCGCTCACGCCGGGTCTCCCTCAGATTGACGAGAATAGGAACGACGCGAAGGACACCGAGTCGATCCGTCGATTGCCCGATGGAGGCGGCTTGTTCGATGTCGGACAACCAAGCCCCGGCATGCTGAACTTCGAACGTGACACCGGAATCACGTTCCTGCAAAGCTTGGGCGGTTTGTCGCTATTGGAGGCTGACGCTGAGGATCAGGGCGACTCCTACCAGATTTCACTCAAGACATTTCCCATCGCAGATGTCGTGGTAACCATTACGCCAGACGTTCAACTCGATCTTGGCAACGGAGCGGGCGAGTCAATCGAGCTACGGTTCACTCCAGACAATGCGATCATTCCACAGACCGTCAATGTGTTCGCCGTGGATGACTCGACTTTAGAGGCCGATCATCGCGGGTTGATTAGCCATGTGACAATGAGCACTGATCCTGACTATTCAGCTATCGAAAGGACACTCCAAGCGAGCATTGCTGATGATGAAGTTGCCCCAACGGCATCGGTTGTGATTTCCGAAATCATGTACAACCCAGCGACCGAAGAAGTCTCACCTGGTGTTGGAGAATGGGTCGAGATCGTCAACACCGGATCGCAGGAAGTTGATCTGAGCGGTTGGCTATTCGATGACGAAGACGCCACGGTTTGGAGTCCAATTCCAGCCGGCACAACATTGGATCCGTTGCAAATAGCAGTCTTGTTCGACCAAGCTTTCGCGACAGCTGATGAGTTCCGAGCATCTTGGGACATTGATGATACGGCTCTTCTTGTGGGCATCGATTGGGCAAACCTAGCCAATAGCCCATCAGATACCAATGAGGTGTTGATGCTCTTAGATTCAAGCGGTAGTGTGATCGACGAGGTCAATTTTGAAGACACTGAACCTTGGCCAAGGGACAACAACTCAGCGAGCATCTACCTGCTCGGATTAGGACTCGACAATAGTCAGGGGCAGAACTGGCGACGATCCAATGGTATGAGCTCTAGGGCAGGCGGGCCTTACTCCGATGATGACATCGGATCACCGGGATCGTTTGACCGATTGGCAGGCGATGCAAACCTTGACGGGGCAGTGTCGTTCGATGACTTCCTGATCCTATCAACCAACTTCGGAGCCGTTGATGCCGTCTTTATTGAAGGAGACTTCGATGAAAATGAAGTTGTGAATTTCACCGACTTCCTGATTCTGTCTGCAAACTTTGGGTAGCAGCGGACGGGAGTTTTGTTTTGCGAAACGGAAACAACCCGCCGCTAAAACAGTAAGTTGCAGAACGCTTAGACACGCCGAATGTCCGAACGGCTCTTCCGAGGATTTGCATCCAAAAATTCAGATAGGTAGCTAGAGTTGGAGAAAATAAAATCTCTGGCTGAACCGTGTGACCCCTGAAACTCGACGCCAGGTCCAACGTCGCCGCAACAATTCTTCTTTGCCCGTTTCGCTCGGCCAGACAACTCTGCGCTCCAATAGGCTAAGGCCCCTGTGAAGAGGAGCAACAACAACGGAATCCAAAGACAGTCGTTCAGAAAACCAAAAAGGGGCAGTGTCGCAAAGAACCCAGTCACCACGGCTGCAATTCCACATTTCTTTGATTCCTCGCTATGTCTTGCGTGCCCCGCACATTGAAGGCAGTGGGGTACATCCCACCACGTGGTGGACGTCGTGTTGCGGCTTGATTTAGTGGTCGATGCCCTGAGGTTCGTTTCCGCGTCCCCCAAACAACACGCGCATACCTTCGGCCAAGTCAGTTTGTTGGCGTGAATCTGGACGTAGAACTTGCCGCCGTTGGCGAACGCATCCTTTGCGTCCAGATACCTCTGTGTACGCTCGTCATAGATAGTTGCTTGGCTCATCCCGTCTTCTCTAAAAACCGGTTTGGTGTCCTTTAAGAGTAGCTCGCTAGATAGAGAAGCTTTGAGCGTTACCAATTGGCAGCAAAAATCACCACTTTGTCGGACAATCCGCAGCAAGTTAGCGGTACTGGGGTTGGTTGTCCTTAGGCAGTCAGACGCGACGATGCCTTGCTGCAACTAGCGGACCTTACGCGAAGAGAGCCATGGATGAATATCTCGCTTCGGTGCGGAAAGGTCGGCGACTCAACGCGTGACCCGATGTCTCGCTAAGTATTTTTTGGCTACTTTTTTGCAGGGTAATTCAGTTCGAAGCTGGAAGTTCTCACGAACCATTCGACTTGTTTCGTCGAATAGATTGGACGCCAAATATCCGTCGCAAGCGCTTGAGAAAGTCATGCGACAAACACAACAACAACAACTACTACTACTAGGAGAAGCGGAATGCTGACCATCTTTCGACGCCACTTGCTTGCTGCTGCAATCACGTACACGACACTTGCCACATCGGGCGTACCCGCAACGGCCCAAGAGGCGAAAGCCGTTTCCAAAGCAGAACGCGGCAAGAACTTCGTTGCTTCGGTCGTGTCGCCAGATGTGTTGCTTGTCGACCCGTTCACTCGCGATAAGAACTCCCGAACCAGCACGCCACAACTCCCGCCGAACGTGACATACGGCAAAAAATCTGTCCGTTTCACCGTCCCAAAAGGCAAGCCGCTCAATATCAAGGCTGCACTCATTGGAATCAAAGCGAGTTCTGTATTCCTCTCAATGGTTGACGACCCAAGGTACATTCAGCTTTATAAGGGCGAAGCTAATGG
>CAYNJG010000078.1:9169-28360 GCA_964397295.1 uncultured Pirellulaceae bacterium | reverse complement strand
ATCTGTCGGAAAAGATTCGGCAGCCCACCAAGGGGAGTAACGGGTAAAGGCTAAAGGAGCGGATTCGCAATGCGTTCTGTTCTAGGAGCGTGTCTTCTCTAACGAAGTCAATATCAACGATGTAAATGTGGGTAAAATAGGGTGCATGGGTTGTCTGTCTGTGATTGCGAAAGTTCCTTCGATTTGTTTCGTTTCGCGGAACCAGGGAAGAACTGGCTAGTTTGCGAGTCTCTCATTGATACCCCAGATTCGTACTGTTTGATCAACGCTTGTTGAAACGAAAAACGGCTCATCGGGATGTAGTGCAAATTCGTAAATCCAATGCTCATGACCCAAGAACTGTTTTTCGATTTTCTGAAAATCAGGATCCCAAATGCAAATCGACTTGTCATGGCTGGAATGCATCAGCTGACATCCATTCGGATGGGGCCGGACGCATGTGACGTGTGCTGTTGCCGCTTTTTGTTCGACCAATAGCGCGCCAGTCGTTTTGTCCCACAAACGCACGAAGCCATCTTCACCGCCGGTCGCGATGGCGGACATATGTGGGACATAGCAGACCGTCCACGCGGCGTTTTTGTGAGCAATCTTATTTAGTTGTAATTCGTTGTTCGAAAGATTCCATTTCGCGAGTCGCCCTTTCCAATCGGTCGCGATCAGCGACGCACCGCCCGGCATGAACTGGCAGTCTGTAAAATCGGCGCCCTCTATTCGCAACTCATTCGTTTGGACGCCGGTGATCGAATCCCAAAAGCGGATCGAGCCATCGCATGCGGCAGTCGCGATCGTTTGGCCGTCGGGCGAAAACTGCACACAACAGACTCTACCAGTGTGTCCTCTAAGGTTTCTTAATACTTTGCCAGATTCAGCGTCGAGGATTTTTGAAACCTGATCCCAGCTAGCGGTTGCGATTAGTTTTCCGTCTGGAGACCAATCCACGCTCCAGATATCCGCCTTGTGACTATCGTTGGTCCAAACCGAATCACCAGTCTTCCAATCCCAAACACAAACCAACGCATCGTGTCCGCATGTTACTAGTCGTTGCCCGTCAGATCGAAAGTCGGCCGAAGCGACGGTCTTGTGATGCCCGCGAAGAATGCGTGGGCGTGGAATTGGGGTCGTACCCAAGGCTTCATCTCGCTTAGCAGGCGACTCCGATGTGTTGCCTAATCTGGATTGCTCGTTGGAGTGTTCGGGTTTCGTGTTTTTCGGCAAAAGAAGCAGCACGAGGGCGAACGTGCAAATTCCGGCTACGGCCAGTGTCGCTTTGCCAACGGGTGTTTGTTTTGATCTATTGTTGGTAACTGCCGCGACGGTTTCAGTAGATTTGTTTGCATCGAGATACGAGCGCAGATCTGCGATCAAATCGGTCGCCGATTGGTAACGATCGTGCGGTGCTTTTTCTAAACACTTGCAGCAAATGTTAGCGAGTTGACGAGGAACATCAGGGTTCACCTCGCACGGGTCGGCCGGTTTCTCGAACTGAATGCGATGTAAGAGGAGCTCGGGTGCCCCGTCAAATGGACGTTTGCCGGTCAGCATTTCGAAAAGGATTACACCTAGCGCGTAAATGTCCGCGCGACCGTCTACGTCGTGGCCTTTCCCTGAGACTTGCTCAGGCGCAACGTACGCGGGCGTGCCCAGTACATCGCCAACCATCGTGACAGTCGATTCATTGTGCATGAACTTTGCCAGTCCGAAGTCCAGGATATGCGGACAATCGTCCGAGTCGACCAGAATGTTCTTTGGGGTTAGATCGCGATGAATCACTTGGCGTTCATGCGCATGCTCGAGTCCCGCCGCAAGATCACGCGCGAACTGTGCGGTCCATCGTGGCGGCGCCAGTGGAAGCATGCGATCTTGTAATGAATCCCCATCAATAAATTCCGAAACAATAAATGGTGTTGATTCGAACTCTCCAATTTCGATGGTTCGGACGATGTGCGGGTGATTGAGTTGGCTGGCGGTTAGGGCCTCACGAAGAAAACGCTCGCGAGACTTATTGCCACCTATCAAATGTCGCGGTGTTTTGATTGCAACGAATCGGTGGAGTTGTGTATCCCAGCCGCGATGAACGACCCCGAAAGATCCTGCCCCAAGTTTCCCTCGCAGTTCGTACTGCGCAATTTGATCGGGAACGAGCGAGTCCGCTTGCTCGCCCAGGCTTTTAACGCGACCCGTCAGCTGACGTTCGGTGGCAAAAAAAGCTCTCAATTCATCTGCGTATTGCGGGAATGTTTCGATCGCAGACTGTTCCGCGACAGTGCTGTCGGATTCTTTTTGCGTCAAACACCACGCTAAAGCATCATCGAGATTGTTCGCTTTAGGTTGTTGATCGCTCACGGCAAAACTCGAAGGCGGTCGGTCACAGAAAGGCGAATGATATCACAGTCACCGTTGCCGAGAGCAAACGCAATTGTAACGAATCAGTACCAAACGCCCCCATGTTGTTTCAGCGTCGCATCGATGTGCGACTCGTGGCACTGAACATACGAACGGCGAATGAGTTTCTTGGCTTCGAGTTCGCTCATGAATCCATCAGAAAAATTAGGCACAGCTTCGTCGATCGTACCCCTCGCAGCATGCACGAGATGGCGAATCAAATCGGAAGGGTCTTCGTCGCCAATCGCAAAGCGGATCGTTGTCGGTGACAAGCCAGCAGCAGCGAGTGCTGGCTCGTCCAGTTCAGAATGCGTGGTCAACGACGGGCAACTGACAATCGTATTGGACTGCCCCAAACTGATCATGTGCCCGAATGTCGGTGATAGAGAATCGAAAAATCGTTTGAACGCATCTGTCGGAATATCGCCCAAGTCGACCGTGAACAGTGGTGCGGGAAGTTGAAGATAGTTGTATCGTTCGCGGAATTCGGAGTTTTCATGGACACCGATCGCATTGCAATGGACCGTGATGCCAGGATGCGAATTTAAAAAACGAGCCAAGATCAACGCGTTTGAGCACTTGTGTAGCATGCGTTCTGATAACGTGCGAATTCCCTGCATTACTTCGAACGCCGCGTCCGCATTCAAGAATGCGCCTTTGACGTAATAGACATTCCAAAACATTGTCTGATCCCAGGCGACTTCTCCGACAGACTGGCCTTTCGGAATAAACATATTTTCGTTTCGTCCAATCACGCATCCCGCAATCACGCTACCAACGCCGCTGAGATCTTTCGTGTAGCTATGGATAACGTAGTCGGGGCGCTCTTCTGGGTCTTCGCGTTGCAATGGTTGGCAAAGAAACGGTGTGCCGATGGTTGCGTCTAGCATGACGGTGATGCCTTCCGCGTGAGCACGCCGGCAAATCGTTGCAACGTTCATGACGTAGCCGTGTGGATTGCAGGGTGATTCTAAATAGACGTAAATCTTGCGGCCTTGCTCGAGGCGATCGCGGTACTTTTCTTTTGTCGTCGCGAGAGCGGCAGAGAACTCGTCGGCGGAGTAGCCGTCGAACATCTCGACTGCGACGGCCAAGTTGCTGGGCTTGGCGTACCAATCATTAATGAGTTGGTGAGCGCCACCGTAAATATTGCGAGAGGCGAGGACGATATCGTCTCGGCCAAGAACGTGGGCCAACGTGCAATCGATTGCCGCCATTCCGCTGTTGAAGTTCCATGCGAGGTACTCGCCGGCGTACGGTCCTGCTTCTAAGTCAACGATGTGGTTGGCCAAGCAAACGCTTGTCGGATTCAGAAGCCGTGAGTAGATCTCCAGCATCAACTCTTCGCCTCGAAATGCGTCGGCAATCCATTCGGCGCAGGCGTAGATGTAAGTTGCGGTTCGCGTGATCACGGGCGTTGCGGAGAAAAGCGCCGTCACGTTGTCGAAGATCGGATAGGGCCCCTTTGCGGTTTGCGTGCCACCTGAGTAGCCGAGCGTTTGGTAGGTCTTGCGAAAAGGGTGTTGCAGGGTGTCCAGCAGCTTTGCCAATTGGAACGACAGGAACTTCTGGGAATTGAAACGATCGATTTTCTCACTCTGGTTGAGCTTATTCATCGACTCGAGCGTTTGGCTCCAAAGCTGTTCAATATCGCCTTGGCTTTCATACATTCGCGTGACGATACGCTTGAGCGTCTGGCCGTATTCGTCTTGCTCGATGCCGAAGTGCGCAAGTTGCTCGTCGACTAACTCATCCACCGTCGTTGCGGATGTGGAGTTGCGACAGGGTGAGAGCTTTTTCATGCTGTCAATTGAAGTCGATTCAGCCATCGGACCATTCCATTCGTTCGAGCCAACACACGCACAAGCCAACCAACGTACGCACAAACCGAGCCTGATTATCCGAGTTCGCCCGATCTCGCGATAGACCAATGCGTGGTGCCGTCTTCACAATGAACGGCTACAATTGGCTCTTCGATCTGACGAGAAAAGGAATAGACATGACGGCTGAGATCTTGGATGGGAAAGCACTGGCAAAGGTTATTCGCGCGGAAACGGCAGAGAAAGTTGCTGAATTCACCGCACGCGCGAACTGCATTCCCAAGTTAGCGGCAGTCCTTGTCGGTGAAGATCCAGCAAGCCAAGTCTATGTGCGAAACAAAGAGCGAGCCTGTGAGAAAGCGGGTATCGCCAGCGAGGCACATCGGATTCCGGAATCGACAACGCAGGATGAGCTGCTTGCGTTAATCAAACAGCTTAACGAAGACGAGAGCGTAAGCGGAATCCTTGTTCAGCTACCGTTGCCATCGCATATCGAAGAGCAGGCGGTACTTGATGCCGTTGATGCGATGAAAGACGTCGATGCATTCCATCCGGAAAACGTAGGACGCATCTCGCAGGGACGTCCGCGATTTTTGCCTTGCACTCCGCACGGCGTGCAGCAGTTGTTGCACCGGTATGACATTCCAACAACTGGCAAGCATGTTGTCGTGGTTGGCAGGAGTGAGATCGTGGGCAAACCGATCGCGAGTATGTTGCTTCAAAAGAACTCAGGTATGGGGTCCGACGCCGCTAACGCAACGGTCACCGTTTGTCACAGCCGTACGGCCGACTTGGCATCAGTAACCAAGACGGCCGACATTTTAGTCGCCGCGATTGGCAAGCCGAAGTTCATCACTGCCGACATGGTGAAACCCGGTGCTGTTGTGGTCGATGTGGGCATCAATCGGACAGACGACGGACTCGTTGGCGATGTGGATTTTGACGCGATCAAGGAGAAGGCCAGTTACATTACTCCGGTCCCTGGTGGAGTCGGACCATTGACGATTGCGATGCTGTTGGAAAATACGCTTGCAGCGTGCGTGATCCAGAATGAAGCCAGTTAGGACAATGCGATCCCATCATTTGAGACTTCTACGCGGATACATTTTCTTCATTCGGTAAGAAGCTACGGGTGGCCTCGGGTTGCTCGGAGCAAGTTCGACCATGATATCTGTGAAAATCTGCACGGAAACTGCTCGAATGCAAAGACCCCCCCATAGGTAATTCTTGACGTTACGTCTTGAAAATGTAATGATGTCGCTCCACTTTATTTCTGAGAAGCATTTATGTTCGTTCTCGCTCACCTACGTCTTTCTTTTTTCTCATCAACCGGCGTGAGCTCGGTTGGTTACACGTGAGCTTAGCGACTAGTCGGGGTCTCCGATTTAGTCGCCGCCGATAACGATTTTCTATTCGTTCATCGCTCCCTCATTCTGCATTGAGAAATCTTCATGTCTAAACCTTCAGAACACCATTCAGATTCCACGCCAGACAATCGGCGAGAGTTCCTGAAAAAAGCGTCCGCCGCCTTGGCCATTTTGCCAGTCGCGAATGTTGCAAGTGCCGAAACTGCCGACGACCTTTCCAGTGACAAGTATCAGCCAGAGTCGTTTTGGAAAGACCGCATGACGGCTCCCGACGATGGCAAGAAGCTTGGTTGGTTTGTTGACACTCGACGGTGCTTTGGATGCCATGGCTGCGAAGTAAGTTGCAAAGCAGAAAACGATGTGCCGCTAGGAAACTACATTCGACAGACCTTCTACCAGGACGTTGGTGAGTATCCCAAGGTGGCCCGCATGTTCATGCCGATGGCCTGCCAACATTGCGAAGACGCACCGTGCATCAAAGCTTGCCCTTGCGGAGCACTACACAAAACGGATGGCGGAACGGTCGCGGTTAACTACGACACGTGCTGTGGTCATGGAACGTGCGTTGATGTTTGTCCCTACGGTGCGATCTATTTGGATCCTGTAGCGAAGCAGGCGGTAAAGTGCCACAACTGCTACCACCGAACGGACGAAGGCATGGAACCGGCTTGCGTGCCGACTTGTCCTTCGGAGGCGCTGTACTTTGGTGATTTGAACGATCCGGATTCGAAGATTAACAAAGCAATGAATGAAGCAAAAGAGTCGGGAGAGTTGGAGCAGCTTCGACCGGAAAAAGATACAAAGCCACGAATGTGGTTTGCGGGTCCAGCGATACCAGAGGTCGAACCGGTGATCCCCAAGGAAGGCGAGTCCTACAAACCTGAGTCTTACGACATCTACAACTGGAAGCAGGCAAACAATGAGTGACACCAATCAAAATCGACGTCGATTTCTTTCACTCGGTTTGGCAGCGGGAGCTTCCTTGGCTGCAGCCGGCTGCCAGAAGAAGACCGCGAAACCGGCAGCCAACGGCGCGAACGGCAACGTAGCATCCAATGGCGAAACCAAAGCGGTTGATGCAGGCGCATTGCCTCCCGGTGTCGATCTCGAAAAATGGAACCGCATCAAAGGCACACCATACGAACTCGGAAAGTTCGGCAATATGCCTGGTGTTTGTAAGCTTCCTGGTCCCAACGCAAAGCGAAACTGGCCGGACCGCAATAAGTATAAAAACGTCACCAAAGTTCCCGGCATGTGCCAGTTGTGCAGCACGATTTGCGGCATCGTTGGTTACGTCAAAGATGGTCGCCTGATCAAAATCGAAGGCAACCCAAACGATCCGAACAGTCGCGGGTACCTGTGTGCTCGTGGACACGCGGGATTGAATCACCTCTACCACCCCGAACGTTTGTTGTACCCGCTAAAGCGAATCGGTGAGCGTGGCGAAGGTAAGTGGAAACGCATCACGTGGGATGAGGCGCTAGATGAGATCGCGGAGAAGCTAAAAGCGGTTCGTGACAGTGGTCATCCTGAAGAGTTCGCGTTCCACCAAGGCCGGCAACGCAGCAAAGATGCGCTCAAACGTTTCCTTGATGCGTACGGCACAAAAACGCAGCTCAGCCATCGTTCGCTTTGTTCTGGTAACCGCCGTGCCGCGAATCTTACCTACTTGTGGGAAAGCGATTGGGATCTGAATGATGTCGAAAACTCAAAGTACATTCTGAATTTTGGGTCGAACGCATTCGAGGCTCATCAAGGTCACGTTCCGTTCGCGAATCGAATCCAAAACGGCCGATTCAAAAATGGAGCGAAGCTCGTAACGTTTGACGTACGTCTTTCCAACACGGCTGGAGCCAGTGACGAATGGTTCTCTCCGTTTCCTGGCACGGACGGCGCAGTGGCGCTTGCAATGAGCAATGCGATTCTCGAGGCAAACCTTCACAACGCAGACTTCCTCAACAATTGGACGAACGTTTCAGTCGAAGAGTTGCGCGAACACCTGAAAGACAACACGCCCGAATGGGCTGAGCAAATCAGTGGTATCCCGGCAGCAGATATTCGTCGCATTGCTCTCGAATTCGCGAAAGCCGCGCCTTCAGCAACAACGATGTGTAATCGTGGCAGTTCGGCGCACTTGAATGGCTTTTACAATGATCGTGCAATCAATTTGCTCAATGCGGTTGTTGGTAGCGTTGGAAAGAAAGGCGGCTGGTGTTGGTCGCCGTGGGGTGGTCTCGATCCCGTTGTGAAAACTTCGAAAATGCCACCCGGAGCGAAGACGACAAGCATTTTGGAAGATCCGCCCGAGTATCCGCTCGCCAACGTTTGGCGGCGTATGCGAGTTGGCGAAATCATCTATCTGTACCTACTGCAGGGGCGCGCAAAGCTCCAGGCGTACATGACCTACAACCTCGATTCGCCGCTAACGTGGCCTGAGGAGAGCATGACTCAACAGGTCCTCTGCGATGAGTCGATGATCGGCTTCCACGTCTGCATCAACGCGTTCTACAACGAAACGGCTCACTACGCAGACATTGTTTTGCCGTGGACGACGTATCTAGAACGTTGGGATCTCGACGCGCGTGGTTCGTACAACCTCAAGCCATACGTAGGCATCCGGACACCCATGGTTGAACCGCTTGGTGAATCCAAAGACGTTCGCGAGTTCTTCCCCGATCTCGCGCGGAAGATCGGCGGAGGCATGGAAGAGTGGTATCCGGAAAAAGACGTGCGTGAGTACATGGAAACGTGGGCTTCGAACGTGCCAGAAAATCCGGAGACCGGGAAAGCAGGTCTCGATCGTTTGTTAGAGGAAGGTGCATGGGAAGCCGAACGCGAACCGTTCTATGAGCCTTACAACGTTGTCGTCACGGAAGAAGAGATGGACGGCGCCGAAGTCGATGACGATGGAGTCATCACGAAAGAGGGTATCGGTATCGGTATCATGGTGGATGGCAAACCCGTTCGTGGTTTTAAGACACCGAGCCGCAAGTTCGAGATTCGCAGTGTCTTCGTTCAGAAGATCGGCAACAACGAAGATTGCTCTGAGCTAATTGCCAAGAGTGGCGTCACGAAAACGAAGAACCGCCCCGCAAGTCATGCCGGTAACAACGTGGAAATCGAGCAGATGCCAACGTGGTTCCAACCCGAGGAACTCACAAACTTGGGCGATGACGAGTTGGTGATGACGAGCTTCAAGTGGAATGTGCACAACCACGGTCGCACGATGAATTTGAAGTGGCTTGCCGAGATCGTGCACTCGAATCCGGCATGGTTGAATCCGAAAACGGCTGAACAACTTGGTTTGAAAGACGGCGACTGGATTGAGCTTACTTCGTTCTATTCCAAGGAACTGGAAACTCGCGCGGCGCATCTCAAGCGGGACGACTTGACGGCCGAAGGTGATCGAAAGCAAGTTTCCAATATGCGAGTTCCGATCGTCACTATGGAAGGCATCCATCCAAAGGTGATCGCGATGAGCAACAGTTGCGGACACACTCAGTACACCAGCGTCGCGCAAGCGAAAAAGCAATCAGCGGAAACGGGACATCTCGTCGGCAGTGATGGCGCAACGTTCCGCGATGCGGACTGGGAACGCAATATGTGGTGGGAAGATGAGTCTGATGGAGATCCTGCCAAGTGGCGACGCAATACCGGTAACGGGTGGAATCAAAACAAGCTAATGCCGATTTCGCCTGATCCAATCAGTGGTCAGCAGAGTTTTCATGATACGGTTGTGCGAGTTTCGAAGTTGTCATGATGGACTCACTTTCGAAACAAGAAGAACTTGCCGCGACAAGCAACGTCTATTCATTGTTGGGTCGCGTTTGGCTGCAGGAACTGGACGAATCGCTCTTGGCCGAGTTTCAATTGGAGCCGTTGCGAAGTGCTTTTCGTTTTACCGAATCAGTTCAGGTTGCAGATTTGGATTCGCTGGCTGCTGAATACTGCCAATTGTTTGTCGGGCCAAAGAATCATTTTCCGCCCATGCAAAGCGTTTGGCAGGAGGGGAAGCTGGATAGCGAAGTCACCGCATCGGTGCGAGCGTTTGCTGCAGCGGTGAACTACGAGCCTTCTTCTGCATATCCGAACACGTTGGTTGACCATTTAGGGGTCGAACTGGAGATTATGGCTCGCATCACTGAGATTATCGCGATTCAGAAGTCGGGCGATCCAAAGTCGGAAGAAACACACGCTTTCGCGGCTGAGTTTTTTGGTCGACATCTCTGTTGGACAGAAAAACTCATCGCCGCAGCGGCGGGTCGTACGAGTTCGGACTTCTACAAGTCATTGCTTGCGAACACACACGATTTTCTAGAAATCGAAGTCGAACGCTGGCGCTAAGCGGCGTGGTGCGACGCCACCAAATAAAAAAAGCTCATGCCCGAGATTCGAACATGAGCTTGCGGTAGAGCGAGTTACAGACTTAGTTGTCTTTGATACTTCGAATCGCATCTTGCAGTTCGCGCATCTGTATTTCAAGTCCGTCGAAGCGATCTTCGAACCGTTTGTTTTTTGCAGGCGGAACCGGATTCGCTGGCATCGCAGGACGGTTCATGCCAGGTGCGAAGAGGCCGCCCAAATTGAACTGACCGCGATTCAACATGTTCTCTACTAGTGGACGTACGTCGTCCGGCAGTTCGTCGATCGTATCCTTCGTTACTTCGTAGTGGTCATCGCCATGTTGAACGGTGATCTGGTCGTTTTGGATTTGAACGCTGAACGAATTCGGTAGGTTTGGAATCGGAGGCATCGCGATTCCCGGATTGATACGTTGGAATGCACCATTGCCAAACTGTAACTGCATTTGCGGGAACTGTTTGAGCATCTCTTCGAAGTCCGCACCCAAATTCATCGCTCCGAATCCAGGCATTGCTTGGCGTCCCAGTTGATCGCGAAAACCATTGCGAAGTCGATCGAGTTCTTTTTCATCACGCTCTTCGGGAGTGAGTTTCAGAAGGTGCTCTTCGCCTTCGCGAATGAGCGTAATCGACATTTCGTTACCCTTCGCTTCGTTTACTTGCTCGACCAAGTCCATCACTTGGCCAACCGGGTGGCCGTTGGCTTCGACAATCACGTCGTATTTGCGAATGCCAGCCACGCCCGCTGGCGAACCTGGAAGTGCGGTCTGCACCATCAGTCCGGTGTCATCATCCAGTTTCAAGTGTGACTTGAGTTCCGGACGAGCAGGGCGACAATCGAGACCAATGCGGTAGCGATTTTCGATTTCACCCTTCGGCTCGAAGACATCGCTTTCTGCCTGAACTAAAGCTTGAAGGTCTTGTGCGAGAGCTGGGATCGCACAAGCCATAAAGGCTGCTACCCCTAGGGATGCTAGGTGACTTTTGGTAAATAGCATGGCGTTTCTCCTGCAAAACGTTTACTGAAAAGGTTGTTCGTAGAAATAGTCGACCGGAACGACGACCCGCTGGCCATTAGGCAGTCGAACCGGTGTGAGTGTTCTTTCTTGCCGCAAGTTCAGGCCCTGCGATTGCATCTCGCGTAACAGGTCATCTGCGCCAATCTGTAACTTCTGTTGCCAGTCGGGTCCCAGGTCTGTCGCACGAAGTACGGGGATTTCGACTTGCTGCAATTCTCTGGTTGCTGGATGACTGACGGTGAACTGCATGGACAAAGGTGTCGATGAGGTCGTGCCAATCTCTTCGCGATTCGCGGTGAAACTTGGGTTCGACATGCTCGTATTTTGCCATCCCCATCCCATTCCGTAACCGACTCCTAGAGAAAGCAAGATCGCTGCCGAGGTTGACCAGAAACTCCAACTTCGATTGGCTGGTTCTGTGACGTTGTTCGCAGGCACCGACGGGGAAGCGGATTCGACCGAAGCTCGTGATGTTGGTTCGTTCAGCAAACCGCCCATCTCTCGCTTTAACACTTGCGACTCAACGTAAGCCAAAGCAAGCTCTCGCCATTCGTTGTTGGCTTCGCAATCGAGCAAGAGCTTGCGCTCAGCGTCGCGATCAAGCTCGCCATCTACCATGCGATCAATTCGTTTTGGTTCACTCATGATTTCACATCAATGACATTGAGGGATGACATTACGCTTCGCATTTTTTTTCGAGCCCGGTGAAGTCGCGATTCAACAGCACTTTCGGTTGTTTCGAGACGCTCGGCAATCTGCTGATACGTCCAATCTTCTGTGTACTTGAGCATCAGGATTTCAGCATCTCGCGGATTGAGTTGATTGATACCTTTACGAACGAGTTCTCGTCGTTCGGTAGCAATTATCCAATCCAATGGGTTTGGTTCGCGTGGAGTCTGTGGTTGTGTTTCATTTTGTTCGGCGAAGCGGCGCTCATGATTTCTGCGTCGCCCATGTTTGCGGCGGTACATCAACGACTGACGCACCGCCACTTGATACAGCCATGGTGCCACTTTGCTGGGGTCTCGAAGCGGAGCCGATTGTCTAATCACGGCGATCGAAACCTCTTGCATCACTTCGTCAACAGCCTGAGGTTCACCACATCGCGTTGCGACAACCGTACGTAACCAACGACCGTGCCGCTCTAGTTCAGCGGTCCAGTCGATAGTCTGGTCGGACTCTCCGGTGTTCGACTTGTCGTTCATGGCTGTGTAGATAGTTGCCGTTCTGCGTGGTGTCTTGCGTCGAAATGTAAAAAACCTAAAGCCTTATTGCGATGGAGTTTGAGACGTTTCTTCCGGTAATTCGCGAACAAACGGCTCGATTTCACGTACGAAACGCCAGTCAGCTCTTGCGAGCCTTTACGATTGGATTTGGCGGTTTTATATTCGTACGCTGATTTCAGGAAAAAACTCAAGATGTAAATAACGTCAGAGCGTTTCCAAGCAACCTTCAAACTGCGGAATTTTTGGGCGCTCGATAAGACTTCGGCCACATTCGAGGCCAAATTAAGACCAATATGATTACCCAGATTGCGGATCGGTTGATTCTTCAGCCGTCAACAAATCCTGTCTCTGCGTTCGGAAAAGATCGACGACCCATTCATTGTGGCGATGGGATTGTCGAAGCGTGGACGCAGAGAATTGGCACGACGCAGAGTGCGGGCGCAGATGTGTTCGTACTGAAGTTCGTGGGTACTGACGAGCGAGCCGAACGCACGAACTACCAACCGCTCAGCTGTTGGGGAGATCTAACTGGTGAAGTTTGGGCTGTGAATCCTCCTGGTTATGGCGGCAGCACGGGGCGAGCCAGTTTGAGGACATTCGCTGCTGCGGGCAAAGCTGCTTACGACGAAATCAAGAAAGTCGCCGCAGGTCGTCCGCTCATCGTCATGGGCACCAGCCTTGGTTGCATCACGGCGCTCTACTTGGCAGCGAATTACGAAATTGACGGGTTAGTTCTTCGCAATCCTCCGCCACTTCGACAGTTGATTGTTGGTGAGCATGGATGGTGGAATTTCTGGGTTGGAGCCATGTTGGTATCGACGCAGGTTCCAAATTATCTCTGCAGCATCCGCAACGCTTCGAAGTCTACTGTGCCTGCCGTATTCGTTGGATCGGCTCGCGACAGTCTAGTTCCGCCGGCGTACCAAGCTCGCGTTGTCAAAGCCTACGGTGGCCCCATGCGGATCATGCGTCTTCGAAAGGCGAATCATTCAACGCCCATGAATGCCTTGGAACAAATTCGTTTTCGACAGGAAATGGATTGGCTGCGAAAGAGGACTTTCCCAGGCGTTCGTGGTACGGTAACAGTAGACGCTTAGTCTTGTCCGTTACCCGCCCAGGCGTTTTTGCATGTTAAAGAGCATCTTGCCTCCCGTTTGCTTGCTTCTTGCGCTTGCTATGGCAGTCGTCGGTTTCTCAATGATCGCATTTGGCGGTCCGGAAACGACTGTTAGCTTGCATCAAGCGCGAGCTAACGGTGACGATCTCGCTACGGAAACGTTGGAAGCTGATCTGGAGAAAAGACAAACTCAACGCGTGACGATGATCGTGTTGCTTTTCGTAGGTAGTGGTGTCATGACGGTTGTCGGGTTTAGCTCGATGAAAGGCCCGTCGTAAAACACCTATAAGCGGTACACCACGCGTTTCCGTCCGCTCATCGTTCGGAATCTGAGCCTTCACCGGATATTGCTGCGTCGTACGCATTCGCGACTGACGACGATCTGAACTGGAAATGTCCGATCAGATCATTGTGCGATCTGACCTGCTTGCACTGACAGTGCGGTTAATGGCGATCCAAGTCAGCAAGGCGGAGAAGACGAAAGTCATGCCGGTCCGAATGCGTATAGCTGTCCTTCTTTGTTTCACTGCAGTCTTGTTGGGTTGCTCAAGACAGCACTATCGCGTGCGCGCTGATCGCGATGCGTACTCGCGTGTTATCGAAAAAACGAACGGTACTCCGTGGCGACCGCCCAGCAATTACAGCGTCTACCCAGCGCCTCACTCTCGCCTTTACGATCCTACTTGCATCGACGATCCGCACCTGCCCACTCCGTCGCCCCAACTTTACAACTACGAACTACCGGCACTTCCACCTCGTGACAACGATCGCTTCAAACCATCTGCGGCGACCGCTGCCAATGAAATGATCGACTCACTTCAGCAACCGGCACCGAATGCCACGCCACCGACTCCGCTAGAAGCGGAAGATGTGAATCCGCCTTCCGCGCCGACACCTGATGAATATACCGGGAACGACGATTCGAGATTTAAGAACGTCGCCTACCTGCCAGCCGTCGGAGACCACATTCATGTCGCACGGTTAGACGAAATTGCTCCACTGGAAACGGAATCTGAAGCTACGTTCTTGCCGCTCGATTCCCCGGTACTCGATGAACCGCCAGTTGTGGAAGTCGCGATTCAAGTTCCACCCGAAGATGAAGTGGATTCTGAAGAGGCGGAAGAGTTGAGTGAAGCGGACGAGGAATCGCTTGGCGATTCTCCGCCAACAAATCTCGTACCGATTCCAAAGTCCTACTGGGAACAGATCCCACGTGATTGTCTAACTCGAATGCTGGAATTCCCGAGTGTTCGATCCGAATACAAAGCCACGTTTGGTAAGGAACCAGATGAGACTTTGGAAAATGACGCGCCCAAACTGGCGCTCGAAGACATTATCGATTTGACGTTGTTGAATAGTCGTGAATTGCAGACACAAAAGGAGTTGTTGTATCAGACCGCGTTGGCTCTAACGCTCGAACGATTCGACTATCAATTGAGGCCATCGTTCGGCAACAACGGAACTGCTGCGAACTTCACGCACGATCGGTTTATGGGAATAACCAACGACACTCTGCAGATCCCAACGACCGCACAGCTCGAAAAGATGCTCTACACCGGTGGCGACTTCTTGGGGCGATTCGCCAACAGCGTCTTGCTAAACTTCAATGGTCCACAGGGCTTCACCGCGGATGTTAGTTCCGAACTGTTGTTTAGTCTTTCGCAGAGTCTATTGCAGCGCGATGTTCTTCTGGAAAGTTTGACTCAGGCCGAACGTGATGTTGTCTACGCGGCTCGCAATTTCACACGCTTTCGTAGAGAACTTTTTGTCCAACAAGCGTCCGACTACTACAGCTTGATCCTTCAGTTCCGCCAGGTAGAAATCAACTGCCAGAACTATTTCACTTTGGCCAGGGAGTTCAACCAACGCTCTGTCGAATTCCGAGTTGGTGTTGCTGCCAGAACGCAGCTTGACCAAGTCGAGCAACAAGTGATCAACGGTCGTCAGAGCATCCTTTCGACATGTACGAATCTCGAAAATGCCTTGGACGGATTGAAGATTCGTATGGGAATTCCTACGGAACAACCTATCGATATTGACCTATCTGAATTGAACCTCCTGACGCTTCGTGATGAAATGGCTGTCAACGCAGAATTGGTTTCTCGAACGCGTCGTCGCATTTCACTTGACCGCGAATCCGCTACTCGCGAGGCGGTCGTCATTGTTGGTGGTATGACTCTGCTTGTTGAGACGATGCTTGACTCACTCAGACTGCGTGAGCAACTTGGCGAAGATCCTCCCGATGCAACGCCTTTGGAGTATTCCTTGCTCGCCCTGCGCATCGAATCTAGTGAATTCGACATCTACGAATACTTGCTTTCTTTGCAGGCCGAGCTGAATGGTGATCGAGATCGCACAAAGCTTATCCAACGACGACGTGATGTAGCGCGGAGTTTTCTCATAAAGGCCGAATGGCAGGCCCAATTGCTTCGACAACTTGAAGACGATGAGAGTAACGATGAACAACTCTCTACGCTTTTGCAACAGTTCACGGATCGAATAGCGAAACTCGAATCAGGTTTGTCGAACTACATCACAATGACGCCGGACGACCAAGTGGAATTACTCGAGTTCACTGAAGCTTTGCAAAGCGAACTAGCCGAACTGACCGACAGGCTAGACAATAAAATCGGCCGCACGAGACCGGATAGTGTTGACGCTTTCATTGGTCGTGCAATGGAGATTTCCGATCAACTACTGGAGGACAGCGGGCCTTTCACAGACACGACTGGCGTCGGTCTAGTTCCCATTGAAATCGAGATGGACGATGCAATGATGACCTCATTGGTCCAGCGGTTCGACTTGATGAACGAACGCGGATTTCTCGCTGATGATTGGCGACAAATAAAATACGCCGCAGACGAACTGCGATCCGTTTTGAACCTCCAGGCGACGCAATCCATTCGTACACGAAACGGCGAAAACCGACCCTTTGATTTTACCTTTGATGATAGCACCACAACGGCTGGCGTTACGTTGGATCTGCCGTTCAACCGACGAGCTCAACGCAACCAATACCGAGCGTCCTTATTCAACTACCAATCGACGCTTCGCAATGTCATGCAGCTCGAAGACAGCATCAAGCTTTCTGTTCGCCAAGACGTACGGGAGCTGAATTTGGATCGGCAGCAGTACGCAAACGATATTGCCGGTGCTGCGTTGGCCTCAGAACGAGTGACAGGTACAGAACTCGAAGTACGTGCAGGGAACGCGACGTCGCGTGACTTTCTGGAGTCGCAAACAGCTTACGTCCAAGCCGTTAGCAACGTGGCCAGTCGACACATCAACTATATCGTTGGCCGCCTTGAGTTGTTCCTTGACCTTGAATCACTCGACGTCGGTGATTCTGGATTCTGGGACAAGCTCTATGACGAGAACTATCAGCCAGAGGCGAACTATGGGCTATCTGGCTACGAGCCCGCTTATGGTCGCTTGCATCCGAAGCTGAAGTATTCGAAACGCATTCGACGGATGCGATGCGTTCCCAACGGGCATGCGATGATTCACAAGTATGAAGACAATCCGGCAAACGCTGCGGAAGTGGCAGCCGAGTAGCAACAAAAAAAGCGGGCCTCTCATTCGAGAGGCCCGCTTCTAAATTCATCGGTTTAACTACAGCTTAGTTGCAAGCTGAGCATCCGCCACAACCAGCTCCGCCGCAACCTGCTCCGATGGCACCGCCACCGATTACAGATCCGCCGTATCCAGCACCAGCACCGTATGCACCGGCGTCGCCAGTACCGTAAGCAGCACCTGAGCTTATTGCAGCACCCGAACCGTACGATGGAACCGTAACAGTTTGAGGAACTTGCTGACACTCAGTGTAATTCACTGCTCGTTGCGTGGTGTAAGGAACACGAACTGTGTAGTTCTGTACACGCTGAGTTGGAACCTGCTTGTAGCTCGTAACGTTGTACGTACGAGTACGAGTTTCAGGAACATTCACCGTGTAGTTCACGTTACGAGTTCGTTGCTCTTGGCGAGTACGCTGAACGTTGACTGTTCGAGTGCGTGTTTGAGGAACCATAACTGTGTATGGAATCTCTCGAGTACGCTGCTCTGAAGTCATTTCAGTGTAGTTAACCGTACGAGTACGAGTTTGTGGAACCATTACTGTGTAAGGAACCTGTCGCGAACGTTGCTCGGTCTTCATGGTCGTGTAGTTGACCGTTCGAGTACGCTGCTGAGGAACGTTTACTGTGTAAGGAACCTCTCGAGTACGCTGCTCTGTCTTGTTGACAGTGATCATGCGAGTTCGAGTTTGAGGAACCATAACTGTGTAAGGAACCTCTTTCGTGCGAGCTTCCGTCTTGTAGGTCGTGTAGTTGACCGTACGACTTCGCTGCTGAGGAACATTCACAGTGTAAGGAACTTCTCGAGTTCGTTGCTCTGCCTTCATGACAGTAACCATACGAGTCTTGGTTTGTGGAACCATGACTGTGTAAGGTACTTCGCGAGTACGCTGTTCTGCATTCATTACAGTAACCATGCGTGTTCGCGTTTGAGCGACAGAAACCGTGTAAGGAACCTCACGAGTACGCTGCTCTGCCTTCATGACAGTAACCATGCGTGTTCGTGTTTGAGGAACCATAACGGTGTAAGGAACAGTTCGAGTTCGAGCTTCGTCACGGTACGTCGTGTAGTTCTCAGTACGAGTACGAGTTTCGGTCGTCATCGTTGTTACTGGAACTGTTCGAGTACGTGCTTCAGTTCGGTAAGTAGTTACAGGTACTTCACGTGAACGTGTTTCCTGACGCGTCTTCGTAACAGAAACCATTCGCTGGCGAGTTTCACTTCGCATACGAGTTACAGGTACTGTTCGAGTCTGCGTTTGAGGTCGCTGAACCGTAACGGTGTAGGTGTAAGGAACCGTTTCCGAAACGTTTCGGCTGACCGTGTAAGGAACTTGTTCCGTAACAACGTTAGGAACCCAAACACGCTTCGTTACCGTGCAAGTTTGGCCAACGATCTGCTCAGCACCAGCGTATCCGCCAGCAGCTGAACCAACACCGTAAGCTCCGCCGTCTACAACAACGCCACCAGCACCCAATGCGCCAGCTCCGCCACCGTGAACAACACCAGCACCGTAAGCAACTCCGCCTGCTACGCTTCCGCCGCATCCGCAGCTCGAAGCACAAGCGTTGCAGCTGTTGCAGCATCCGCCACAAGCGCTACCGCCACCAACTGCACCGCAGCCAGCACCACTAACGATTGGACCAACGCCAGCACCACAACCGCCGACTGCACCGGCACCGTAAGATGCACCAGCACCGTAAGATGCACCAGCACCCATGGCACCACCACCGACTTGCTCGGTGCGGTAAGTCCATGAACCTTGGTCACGAGAAACTGTTCGGTATCGAGTTTCTTGAACAGTACGGCAAACTTGGCGTGAAGCCGTTCGTTGCTGCTGCTCAGGAACCATAACCGTGTAGTTCTGCGAAACTTGCTCAGTGTAAGGAACCTGTACCGTGTAGCTCTGTGGAACTTGCTCGGTGTAAGGAACGCTAACTGTGTAAGTTTCAGTACGTGAAGACTGAACTGGAACCGTAACGTTGTAGGTTTCTGTTCGCTGTGAAGTCACAGGAACTTGAACCGTGTAAGGAACCTGTCGAGTCGCAGGAACTGCAACGCGAACGTTGTAGCTTTCCTGACGCGATCGTTGCTCTGCAACATTAACCGTGTAGCTCTGCTCTTGTTGAACAGGAACGTTCACAGTGTAAGTCTCAGTGCGCGAACGCTGCTCTGGAACCATAACCGTGTAGCTCTGCTCTTGCTGAACAGGAACATTCACAGTGTAAGTCTCAGTGCGCGATCGTTGCTCTGCGACGTTAACTGTGTAGGTCTGCTCTTGCTGAACAGGAACATTCACAGTGTAAGTCTCAGTGCGCGATCGTTG
>CAYNJG010000078.1:0-9069 GCA_964397295.1 uncultured Pirellulaceae bacterium | reverse complement strand
CGTATGCTCCACCATCAACAATGGCGCCGCCGTAAGCACCGCCATCACTAATTACTTCTCCGCCACTGATAGCGCCCATAGCGCCATCCGCGTAGCTGCCACCTGAAACAGATCCACCGACGACGTAACCGCCATCCGCGTATCCACCGCCAGCGACGGCTCCGCCACATGCGGAACAACCCCCACAACCCGGACCGCAGTCCGCGTTGGAAGTTGCTGCTGTAGCAAGCAAGGTTGCAGCCAATGTGGCCGCAAACAAACAACGTTGCAGCATTTCCTTTTCCTTTCCTCTTAACTCAGAGAACAAAAGCATAAACAAGTAGGTGGGATATCTAGCCAGCAGCGGCAGTCGCCGATAAGCTGCGCAAGGTTTGCCCATCAACGAACTCACAGAGTCCGTGGGGACTAGGTAATATAAAACTAACTAATGCGTCTGCAAGGCGCGGGAGTTGCTTTTGGGCAAGATGTGTAGGCTTTTTCCACCATGAGGATGAACAAGCACTCGTTTTGTTGATACCCTTAAAACCAAATTCTTCGCCTGATGCGAAAAGCTCCTAAAACCTAAAGAACGAGTAAACCCTTGAATCAAGCCCTCTCACCGCGTCGGGTTGTGCTGGCCATGTCTGGCGGTGTGGATAGTAGTGTCGCATGCCACCTACTGTCGGATAAGGGCTTCGACATAATCGGCGTATTCATGCGTCATGGTGGTGAACCAGAGCCGTCATGCGAGGTAGACACCTCACTGCCAATAATTGCACCTCCCCACAAACAGGGGTGCTGCAGCTCCTCAGACGCAGCGGACGCAAGGAGAATTGCAGATGAGATGGGTATTCCGTTTTATGCCCTTAACTTGAAGGACGACTTCGATCGCATCATCGACTACTTCGTCGAAGACTACGCTGCCGGTCGAACACCCAACCCATGCGTAATGTGCAACAACTGGTTGAAGTTTGGAAAGCTCTTTGACTACGCCGACAGTGTGGGTGCACAGTACGTCGCAACTGGCCACTACGCACAAATACTCTCGCAAGAAGATGGAGCCATCGAACTCCATCGCGGTGTCGACTCGGACAAAGATCAGTCGTACGTTCTGTTCGGGGTGAAACGGCACTTTTTAAGTAGAATGCTGCTACCTGTTGGGGGATTCAAGAAAGCTGAAATCCGAACGATGGCCAAAGACTACGGGTTAAGCAGAGTCGCGAGTAAGCCAGATAGTCAAGAAATCTGCTTCGTCGCACCGGGGCAACACGGTAAGTTCGTTTCGAAACGCACGGAAAAAGACACAACCGGCGAAATGATAACGTCCGACGGTAAGGTCGTTGCACAACACGACGGAATAGAAAACTACACGATCGGCCAACGGAAGGGACTCGGCGTGGCAATGGGCGAACCTTACTTCGTCACGAAGATTGATCCAGACCGGAATCAGGTTGTCATTGGCAAACGCCACGAGTTAGCAAGATCTGGTTTGACCGCAAACGACGTTAATTGGTTGTCGCCGAAACGAGTCCAGCCGTTTTCGTGCCTTGCACAGATTCGTTACAACAGCTCGGCACATCCGGCTACGTGCATTCCCCTTGATGATGGAACTCTTCGCATCGAGTTCGTCGAACCTTGCCTTGGCGTCGCGCCGGGACAAGCGGTTGTTTGCTACGAAGAAAATCGCGTTGTAGTTGGTGGTTGGATTAAAGAAGCA
The DNA here is from genome assembly GCA_964397295.1 of uncultured Pirellulaceae bacterium. Classification (GTDB taxonomy): domain Bacteria; phylum Planctomycetota; class Planctomycetia; order Pirellulales; family Pirellulaceae; genus CAYNJG01. Next base: position 7,373 of record CAYNJG010000078.1, on the reverse strand, counting down.
ATCGATTAGTCGCTCTACTCGGATAAGTAAGCCAACAAGTCGTTCAACTCTTCAGTAGACAAGTGATCCACTAGACCTTCGGGCATCATCGAAGTGCTCAACGCATGGCGTTCGGCAATGTCGTCTTGATGAACGTCGAACAATTCGCCTTTCGCATTGATAAACGTCTCGACACGCTTATTGCTTGCGTAGTGGTAGCCCGTTCGAGGCTTACCGTCTTTGTCGATAATCGTCCATGCTTGAAACTGAGGCGATACCCGTTCGCTGGGCAACAAAATCGAACGCAACAGCTCTTGCCTCGTTTGGTTTCGCCCGATCCTTGTCAACTCCGGTCCTATGTCTGCTCCACGATTGTTGACGGCATGACAACCGTTGCATTGCAACAAGCGACCATTCGCAAACAGTCGCCGACCACGAGCCGCATCTCCACGGTCATTCACTGTTTTGAGCAACTCATCCACGTCACGTTTTTTCAGACTCGGAGCGATAGCTAGTCGTGCGGATCGCATCGGCCCCAACGCGTCGATGGCGCGTTGGCGCTGGGAATTTGTAAGGTTAGCCCCAAACAATAGCCGAGCTGCTGTTTCCGCCAAAGCACCGTTCTCACTGCACAATCCCAGGAGCCGCTCTATATCGCGATCAACGACATCGAGTGAAACGAGTGCGTCAGCCCGGAGCGCAAGTCGAACTGACTTATCCTCAACGACGGAAGTAAGGATTTCAGTTGCAAGTTCTCGCTTGTCGCCTGCTAAAGAGTAAATCGCTTCGGACCCTAACTTTGGATCACCGGATAACAATGAACTTTCAACCAAGACGTTCTGGATTGTTTTAAGTTCCAGCATTCCAACATCGCTGGCCCGAAACGCGGAGATTTTTGTTTCCACCGATTGATTTCCGTCACGCAGCACGCGTTCCAACATTTGATTCTTGGCGTTGTCGTTGAACTCGCCGCCTTGCACATGAACTTGAGCAGCCAACAACGCCATCGCTATCTTGAAGTCCTTAGTCGGCCGTCGAATCGCGTCTTTCAATTCTGGCAATAAATGCTCAAGCCTAGATTCTGCGACCCAAAGCGCTCCAACGAACCGAATTCGCTCGTCGTCAGACTTCAGCATCTGTGGAATCGCGGTTTCGAAATGGCCGTGCAGTCGGGCAGCCAAGGCTATGCTCAATGAATACTCTGGACTTTCCGATGCAAGCTCAGCCGTGAGCAAACGCTTAAGTTCTTTGCCATCATTCGCTAGTTTTTTGATGGCGTGAATTCGAACTGTCGCATCCGAATCGCTGAGTAACCGTCGGGTCGCTGCCTCAGGCAAACGCCCGTGAACTGCTGATGCACGGAGAATGGCGTTCGCATCCGTCGAATAGGTTGATACGTCTGCGTCTTTCTTCGCAAGTGAACGAACGGCCACAGCTCGAACTTGCATCGAACCATCCGACTTTGCAACGACTTCCAGTTCCTTTAAAAGTGAATGCTTTGCCGCAGCTTGTACTGCCGTCGATCGCACGAGTTCGTCGGCATGGCTTAGCAATCGTTGTACGGTTGCACGATCTGCAGCTAGGCACGCTTTCTGTCGCGTTGATCGCACGAAGGATTCGGTCGCGGGTGTCTTGTCTTTTGCGGGCGCGTTCTTCATCGAGAGTCGCCAAATGCGACCTTCGCCGTGCAGCGGATACGAACTACTTCCCCAGTCCGTGACAAAGAGTGAGCCATCTTTCGCCACGGCAATTCCGACCGGCCAAAAATTGGCGTCACCTTGCACAACGATTGATCGTTCAGCTGTGAAGCCAGCACCACTTGGTGTTAAACGAAAACGCTCGATACGATGATCGCCCCAAGATGCAACTAATAAATCACCACGGTACTCGGCGGGTAGTCCGCGATCCTCGTAGCAGATTACTTCGCATGGCGCTTCACCGGTTCCGGCAACCATCGGTAAAGTTCCGGGCAACGTTCCGTTCCACGTTTGTAAAGGATGCTTCCCCGAACGCCCAAATCGAAACTGATATCCATAGTCACCACCATCGACAACGTGAATCAAACGACATGGCGGACTTGAGTCGGGATCGTTGTCTACGGCAAATAGATTGCCAAACGAATCCACGCATTGGCCAAACGGATTCCAGAATCCACCTGCAACTCGTCGCAACGACTTGCCATCGGCAGTACACCAAAATACCGACCCGCCATCCGCTTCTCCCTCGACCTTCTTGCCGTCGGCGCCTTTAACGACATAGAACTTTCCAAGGTTTTCGCCGAAACCAAAAAATAGATTGCCATCGAAATCAAAAGCGAGACCGGACAGTCCGTTGTGCGGATAGTTTCCTTCGGTCTCGAGTTCGATAATTGTTTCCGTCTCACCGACAGTACCTTCACGGTTAGGCACGAGTCGAACGATTTTACGTCGCGTCGCAAGGTAGACGGTCCCATCGGGGTGAAGAGCCAGATCCATCGAATCTTTCTCTCCGTCGAAGAACGTCGCGAAATGATCGGCCAATCCGTCACCAGTTGTGTCTTCAACGATTCGAATTCGATCCGTTTCCGGACCCACATAGTCGTCTGGACGGAAATGCGTATGGTTCTCGACAACCAACAGACGCCCTTGCTGATCCGTGATCGCACTCACGGGTTGGACAATGTCTGGTGCTTGCGCAAATTCCGCAATCTGCAACGCAGCATCAATACAACGCGGGTTCGTGGCATCTGACTCTGCACCGAGGCAAAGCGAAGCAATTAAAAGAACGATTGCAGAAACAGCAGTTTTCATTTCGAACTCCTCGATTTGGCCGAGCAGAGAAGTTACCACAAATCCGACTTCCCGATAAAAACGGGCTATAAACCCCGAAAATCTCGGCACGGTTTTGCGTGCTATCCTTGCTCGTCCTCCCTCTGCGAACAGTTCCAGTCATGCGAATTGCATCGCTTACAACGCCACCCACCTGCGATCTTACCTGCCATGGACCCTGGTCATTTAGACGAGCTGATTCAACTAGAAGATTCCTACTGGTGGCACGTCGCAAAACGTCGCTTGGTCACTTCGCTGGTTGAGAAGCACTTTCCGGCACCCGACCACATCGTCGAAGGTGGAATTGGATCGTGCAGAAACTTGGAAGAGTTTCGCAAGCGAGGCTATACGGTTACGGGCTTTGACATCATGCCCGAGTCTGTGAAGCACGGTAGAGAACGTGGGCTCGACGATGTTCGTGTTCATGATCTGTCTCAACCATGGCCGCTTGAAGATGAGTCTACTGGTGCGGTCGTGTTGCTGGACGTTTTGGAACACATGGAAGATCCGGTGGCGGTCATGCAGCACGCGCGTCGCATTCTGAAACCTGGCGGCGGAATTGTGTTCACTGTGCCGGCATATCCATGGATGTACAGCGATTGGGATAAGCGTCTTGGTCATTTTCGACGATACACGGTTTCGGAAATGAAGACGCAAGCCAAGCAAGCCGACATGAAAGTTACATGGCTGAATCGATGGAACGCGTTCAGCATGCCAGCAGCCGTTGCTGTTCGCGGTTATCAACGTTGCTTCCCAGCTGAACAAGATCGAGCACCCGAATTCCCTCGCGTCCCACCGTTGGTCAATCAAACGTTGTTGTCGCTCGCTTCGGTGGAGCGATGGGCGATGAAAAAAGCAAAGATTCCGTTTGGCCTGTCACTCGTTGGAGTGCTGACCAAATGAGCCAAGCGAATGACAACCAGCGCGCAGCAGATCCGTTTATCTCGGTGGTGTTGCCGGTCTATAACGAAGTCGAGATTCTTGACCGCCTTACCAATGCTCTACACAAAGAGTGCCAAGAAACCGTAAGTCGGTACGAAATTGTTTTTGTGAACGACGGCTCGAGCGACGGTAGCGAGGAGAAGCTGGACGAACTAGCCTCCTACGACGATCGCGTTCGAGTGATCCATTTGTCTCGGAACTTTGGTCACCAACCTGCCGTGCAAGCTGGCGTGGCCAACGCCACCGGAGACGCGGTGATCTTGATGGATTCCGATATGCAAGACGACCCAAAGGCGATCGGGAAGTTTGTTAAGAAGTGGCAAGAAGGCTTCGACGTCGTCTACGCGGTACGCACCAAACGAAAAGAAAATGTTGTCAAACGAACGCTTTTTTATTCCTTCTACCGAGTGCTCAACGCGATCGCAACAACTCCGATACCGATGGATGCGGGTAATTTTAGTCTGATCGATCGTCGTGTTGTAGAACAAGTTACAAGCATGCCCGAACGTGATCGCTTCTTTCCTGGCCTGCGACACTGGGTGGGCTTTCGGCAAACGGGTGTCGTTGTTGAACGCCTTGCGCGGCATGACGAACAACCACGCGTTTCCACTGCACAGCTATTCGCTCTCGCGAAGACGGCGATCTTTGGGTTCTCGCGAGCCCCTCTCAATTTGTTCTATGTCGTCGCAATTGTTTCGCTCGTGGTCTTTGCGACGACGCTTGGATTTACGATCTACCACAAGTTCATCACACACTTGGCTGTTTCAGGCTGGACGTCGATCACCATGGTGGCTTCGCTATTCGGCATGCTGAATTCGCTTGGAATCTGTGTTCTAGGCGAATACGTTGTCCGCATCTATGACGAAGTGCGAGCTCGTCCCGGTTTCGTTGTAGGACGTCGAGTCAACTTCGAAGCTGAATCGTCGGACGCGAAATCGCTCGACAATGTGGAACTTGACGAAGAGCAAGAACTTCTTGCATCGATTGGCGATTTGTCTCGCGAAGTCGAATCAATCAGAGCCGAAGACTCGAAAGCATCGAAAAAGAAAACACCCGCGGATCAACAATGAACGATACGCAGCTTTCATTGAAGAGTCGTTGTGCGGTTTACCTGCTATGGACAGCACTCGTTGGCTTGGCTGGATTCGTTGGCTACCAGCAGATTTTCAGCACGTTTGCTGAATACGATGACGAAGGCTACGTAATGATCTCGTTGCGGAGCTTTTTAGACGGGCACCCACTTTACGATGAAACGTTTAGCCAATACGGACCAGCGTTCTATTTCATCGAAGGTGCAATCCATCGGTTGGCAAATCTGCCGATCACGCACAATATCGTTCGATTGAAAACGATTGTTGGTTGGCTCGTCGTAGCGTTGGCATCCGCGTTCTTTGTGAACCGACTGGCGAGCCAGGATGGACCTATCCACAAAACGTTGGCAAGCATACTAACGTTCTGCCTAGTGTTTTTGCATCTGGACCGATTGTGCCTAGAACCGGGGCATCCACAAGAACTTTGTGCGATTGGCGTTGTCGGGTGCTTGCTGTTGTCTACGTTCGTTGCGGATGCGGGAAATGTGAGACGTAAGATTGTTTGCGGAATGCTGGGTGCAATTTGCAGCATCGTACTACTCACAAAGCTCAATGTGGGCGTCTTTTTGACGGCCGCCGTTGGCTCCACGCTCGTGCTGCTGCAGCCAGATTCGCGTTTCAAAAAATACATGGTGGGTTGTGTCTACGCTGCGTTGGCCATGTTGCCATTGCTGTTGTACCGACATCATCTTTTAGAAGTCGAGGCTGGGCTTCTTGCGTTGTCGACGGCCTTGGCAGGCGTTGCTGTTGTTTTCGTTTGCAAAAGCAGGAACTACAGCGGCTCAATGATCGGCTTTCCTGAGCTAACCAGCTATTCAGTCGTTGGTATGCTCGCGGTGGCCACTGTCCTTGTTGGGACACTGCTTGCCGGGACTTCGGTTCAAGGGCTTGCGTACGGATTGGTGGGGCAACATTCGGGATTCCAACAGTACTTCTTTCATCCGCCGCCAGTAACGTTGCTACTCGTCGGCGTCGGTTTGCTGCTTACTGTTTATGCTAGTCGATCTGATAAGAACCTGTTCAACGTCGCGGCATTGGTTCTGCTCGGCTGTATCGGTGCGTATTTAAACGAGACTTGGCGACCGTTGGTTCATGGGCTCACTCTTCGAGGTCGAGCAGACTTGCTAATGAGCGTGGGCCCGGGATTCTTGGTGCTGCTCATGATCAACAGTAAATCGAATAACGAGTTTGCGCCTCGACTTTGTCTGGCATTGATATCATTGCTTCAGCCACTAGCGAGCTACCCAACACCCGGCACGCAAACTGCAGTCGGATCGTTTTGCTTTATCATCGTCTGTGTCTTGCTACTGAACGATGCGCTACGCGCCTTGCCCGCGGCGGAACTAGTCGGTTCTTTTCAGTCCAAGGCTCTCGGTGGGTTTGTGGCGGCGACCATCTGCCTGCTTATTGCTCGCTCTGTCGTCATCACCAACTATCGTGCCGGTCTTGAGCCACTTGCCATGCCGGGTGCCGATCGACTTCGCCTTGAGCAGGATTTCGTCGAGAATCAACAGTGGATAGTTTCGCAGCTTCAAGGTCGAGCTGACACGTTTGTGTTCGGCGAGCAAGGCGGCACGAATTGTCTGTACTTTTGGTCCAAGATCAATCCTCCAACAGCGTTGAACACCACGTTCTGGCCGCTGATCATGCGTGATGCTGATCAACTGCGTGTGATCGACGCACTCGAAGCTTACCCGAATGCTTGTGTAACTCGCAGTGAATTCGATCCGCGCTTGCCACGTGGGCCATTAACAAAGTACATCGACGCAAAATTCCACAAGGCGACCGCACGCGGCAAGACGGAAATCTGGGTTCGTAACGAACGAGATGTGGAATACGTGCCGCAAACTTAGCGGCATGAGTCACGCGAGTAGGTCGTGAATAACTTCGCCGTGTACGTCCGTTAGACGAAAGTCCCGACCTTGGAATCGATAGGTCAGCTTTTCATGGTTGACACCAAGACAGTGCAAAAGCGTTGCGTTCAAGTCATGAATGTGCACTGGATTTTCGACCACATTGTAGCTGAAGTCATCCGTCTGTCCGTACGACATCCCCGGCTTCATGCCACCACCGGCCATAAACACGGAAAAGCAGCGAGGGTGATGATCGCGACCATAGTTCTTTCGCGTTAGCCCGCCTTGGCAATAAGCCGTTCGTCCAAACTCACCACCCCACACGACCAGCGTGTCGTCGAGCAACCCTTGTTGCTTGAGATCCTTAATCAGTCCAGCCGTGGCTTGATCGACGTCACCGCATTGCAGCTTTAAGTCGCCAGGTAGGTTCCCGTGTTGATCCCAGCCACGAATGAAAACTTGGATGCAACGTACGTCTCGTTGGGCAAGTCGCCGAGCCAACAAGCAGTTCGCAGCGAACGTGCCGGGTTTGGAAACTTCGGGTCCATACATGTCGAGCACGTGTTGCGGTTCGTCTGAAAAGTCCATCAGTTCCGGGATCGACTTTTGCATTCGATACGACATTTCGTACTGCGCGATTCGAGTAACGATTTCAGGATCGCGAGCAGTTTGGAATTGCTGTTGGTTGAGCTCGGCTAGAC